>JBPPNC010000157.1:0-2125 GCA_051306365.1 Solirubrobacteraceae bacterium | reverse complement strand
TGTATAAGAGACAGGGTCGGCGCTGGTCACGCGACCCAGCCGCAGGTCCGTCGCGCTCAGCTCCTCGCGCAGCGGCACCACGACGTGGCGCGGCTCCAGCGTGCCGGCGGCCGCCCCGGGCAGCAGGGGCGTGTAGAGCATGAAGTTCGTCTCGTTGACGAGCGTGATGCGCGCGCTCTGCGGCGGCAGCAGGCGGCAGAGGCGGCGGGCGGTCTGCAGCCCGCCGAAGCCGCCGCCGGCGATGACGACGTTCCAGGCCATCCGCCCACCGTAGTCAAGCGGTCCGCTTGAGGCGAACCGCACCGGCTCACCTCTTGGGCGGCTTGTGCTCCTCGTCGCGGATCACGAGCACCGGGCGGTGCGCGTGGTGCACGACACCCTGGGACACGCTGCCGAGCAGCGCGCTGCGCAGCCCGCCGTGGCCGCGCGAGCCCACGACGACGACATCCGCGTTCGCCTCGTCGGCGAGCGACACGATCCCGTGCCACGCCGGCGCGTCCTCGGTCACCCGCGCCTCGGCGACCAGCCCCGCCGCGGTCGCGATCTCCACACCGTCATCGGACACCCGCTGCGCCGTGTTGCTCACGGCCTTGTCGACGCGCTCCTGGCTCTCGATGTCCAGCGGGTCGATCGTGCCGAGCGCGCCCGGTGCGGACAGCACGGGCGTCGGCTCCCAGACGGTGGCGATGACCGCCTTCGCGCCGGGGAACAGGGCGGCGGCGCGTTCGAGGGCGTGACGGGACGTGTCGGACCCGTCGTAGGCGATGAGCAGAACCGTGTCGGAGGGCATCACGGCGGATCGTACGCCGTGATGCCGTCAGGACTCGCCGTCGTCTGCGTCGGCCTCCGGCTGCTGGTCGCCCTTGCCGTTCGGCTGCCCGCCCTTCGCGCGGCGCCGGCGCGTGCGGATGGCCGTCGGGCCGGTGGGCTGCGACGGGACGTCGTCCTCCGGCTCCTCGTCCTCTGCGGCGCCCTTGGCGCGCTCGCGCACGAAGTCCGCGGCGTCGGCGGCGTGATGGCCCACGGCGCCGTTGGCCTCCCCGGCGGGCTTGGGCTCGGCGGGAGCGTCGCGCTCGGCGACGGCCGTGCCCACCGCGGGGCGGGCCACGAGGGGCGGCATGCGCGCCTCGGACCCGCTGGACCCCGCGTACGAGTACGACGAGTACCCGGCGTAGTCGCCCACGCGCGCCCCGCCGTTGATGACGACGCCGAGCACCGGCGCCCTGAACTTCGACAGCTGGCGGCGCAGGTGCGCGAGCTCGTCGCGCTGCGTCCGGCCGAGGCGGGTGACGACGAGCACGCCGTCGACCTGCGAGAGCAGCGGGATCGGGTCGGAGACGACCGGCACGGGCGCGGTGTCGAGCACGATGTACTCGTAGCGGCGGCGCACCTCGGCGAGCAGCGCCGTCATGTTCTCGGATTCGAGCAGGTCGCCGGGGTTCGGCGGCTTCGGCCCGGCGTACAGGACGTCGAACGTGTGGTCCTCGTCGCCGCCGTGCTCGTAGTGCTGCAGCGCCTCGGTGAGCGTGACCTGCTCGCTCAGCACGGTGCTGAGCCCCTTCTCGCCGGGCGTGGCGCCCATCTTCAGCGCGAGGACGGGGCGGCGCAGGTCGGCCTCGATCAGCAGCGTGCGAGCGCCGCTCTCGGCGGCGCACAGCGCGAGGTTCCAAGCGACGGTGCTCTTGCCCTCACCGGGCGCCGAGGAGGTGACCATGATGCACGAGGCGTCCTTGCTGGCCTCGAAGTACCGCAGCTCGGCGCGCAGCAGGCGGAACGCTTCGACGTCGCCGGGGCGCAGGGCCTCCAACCCGCCCTTCTGCCGGGCGATCGCCTTGCTCTGCGGCACGACGCCGAGCACCGGCGCCTCGACGGAGTCCTCGATCTCGCTCGCGTCGCGAATGCGCCGGTCCAGGCGGTCGACGAGCAGCGCGAGCGCGATGCCGAGCAGACCGCCGAGGAAGATGCCCAGCGCGACGTTGCGGCGGGTTTTCGGCGACGACGGCGTGTCCGGCACCTCGGCACGCTCGACGAGCTGCACGTTGCCGGTGCGCAGGGCCAGGATGTTCGCCAGGGTCTGCTGCTGCTGCTCGAGCGGGCGGATCTCGGAGTCCGGAGAGTTCGCCTC
>JBPPNC010000138.1:0-3620 GCA_051306365.1 Solirubrobacteraceae bacterium | reverse complement strand
GCGGGGGATGACGCGAGTGCCGCCGATCCGGTCGACGACGGCCTTCAAATGCGCGGGGGTGGTGCCGCAGCATCCGCCGACGAGCCCGAGGCCGAACTCCTTCACGAACTGCTCATGGGCCGTCGCGAGCTCGTCGGGGGTCAGCGGGTAGCTCGCGCCGTGGGACGTGAGCACGGGCAGGCCGGCGTTGGGCATGCACATGACGGGCGTGTGCGAGAACTTGGAGAGGTGGCGGAGGTGCTCGCTCATCTCCATGGGCCCGGTCGCGCAGTTCAGGCCGATCATGTCGATGCCGAGCGGCTCGAGCGCCGTGAGCGCCGCGCCGATCTCGCTGCCCATGAGCATGGTGCCCGTGGTCTCGACGGTCACCTCGACGAAGATCGGCAGGCGGATGCCCGTCTCGACGATCGCCTGCTTGCACCCGTTGACGGCAGCCTTGGCCTGCAGGATGTCCTGGGAGGTCTCGATCAGCAGCGCGTCCGAGCCGCCGAGGATGAGCCCCCGAGCCTGCTCGGCGAAGGTCGCCCTGAGGTGGGCGTAGGTGGTGTGCCCGAGGCTCGGGAGCTTCGTGCCCGGCCCCATGGAGCCGAGCACCCAGCGCACCCGTCCATCGCGCGCCTCGAAGGTCTCGGCGGCCCGTCGCGCGATCTCGGCACCAGCGCGCGCGAGCTCCTCGATGCGATCCTCGATGCCGTAGTCCGAGAGGTTCGACCAGTTCGCCCCGAAGGTGTTGGTCTCGATCGCGTCGATGCCCGTCTCGAGGTAGGCGCCGTGGATGGACTCGAGGATGTCCGGACGGCTGACGTTGAGGATCTCGTTGCAGCCCTCGAGCTGCTGGTAGTCCTCCAGGGTGGGGTTGAACTCCTGCAGCATCGTGCCCATCGCGCCGTCGGCGATCACGACGCGCTGCTTGAGCGTCGCGAGGAGCGCCTCCGAACGCTGCGGGCGCGCGATCCCGGAGATGTCGAGGGACGCCGGTGACGGGGTCGAGACGGGGTCTACGACGCGTGTGGGCACCCGCCTAGCGTAATCGCCTACCGCGCCGGCAAGCTCCGCCCGGTGATCGAATCCGGCGTCACGCGCACGTAGTTGGCCTTCTCACCGGGTCCGCTCGTCACCAGTGTCATGACACCCGACTCGATGATCTCGTCGTCGAAGGCGAGGCGCTCGGCGCGGCCCTTGATCACGACGCTCGACCAGCGCCCGTCGCGCAGCCGTTCGACCTGCACGGCGACGTGGGGATGTTCGACCAGCTCCATGAGCTTGGTCCCCGGCGCGCTACGGAAGTACAGCATCCGGTCGTGGACCAGGTAGTTGATCGGCACGATGTCGACACCCTTGGGATGCGCGCGCAGGGCGAGGTGGCCGATGCCGGTCTCGCCGAGGAGTTCCCAGCACTGCACGTGGCTGAGATCGACGGTCCCGTCCTCGATGTCGGTCACCACACGTGCGGAACCACCGGGTTCGTGCCGGGCGTCATGCGGTTTCTCGTCCATCGATCCATTGTGCCCCCGGTACCGTCGGCCGTCAGGGCCGAAGGTCCTGATCCTGGCCGAACAGCCGCCGGGCCACCGGCACGGTCAGGGCCGCGATCGTCACGGCCATGAGCAGCCCCGCGAGAACGTAGAGCGCGACGACAAGCGGCACGGGGCTCGATTCGTCGATGATCGGCGACGGCGCGAAGGTCCACAGGATCGCGACCGCCCACGCCGCCATGTTCACCGGGACCCATACGAAGCTGCGGGGGCGCCGCAGCACGAGCCACTGCGTCACGGGGATGCTCGCGAGCAGCAGGAGTCCACCGACGACGAGTGCGACGATCGCGGCCGGGGAGGCGAGGTCCAGTCCGAGGGTGCTCGGCAGCATCCCGAGCAGCCAGGCGAAGCCGGCGGCCAAGGAGGTGCCTGCGATCCACTGCGCGGCGGCCGGGCGATTGCCCCGCATGCCGAGGTACTGGCCCGTGCCGAGGGCGGCACCCTCGAGCAGTCCACCGGCGACCGCCGCGGCGACCGCGGGTGCGCCATCGCGTCCGCCGCCGATCGTCGTCACCGCGATGCCGGCAGCGATCGCGAAACCTGTCGCCTCGCCGATCGTGACGGCGAGGATCCAACGCGGGGCGAAACCCCGGCTCACGGCGAGACCGGGATGCTCAGCGGCTCCTGCGTTCCGCGACCGGTCAGGCGCACGCGACGATCCTCAGGCCGCCGGTCGCTCGGCCGGTGCGAGACGAGCACGACGATGCGATCGCCGGTGGCGCGGCGGATGTCGGCCATCATGGCCGCGGCCGTCGCCTCGTCGAGATGGGCGGTCGGCTCGTCGAGCAGCAGGATGTCGGCGTCGCCGAGCAGGGCCCGCGCGACCGCGATGCGTTGGCGTTCGCCACCCGAGAGCGCGCCACCGCGTGCGCCGACCGACGCGTCGAGACCCGCCTCGAGTTGCCCCAGGAGCGGACCGAGACCGACCCGGCGCAGCACGTCGATCATCTCGGCGTCGTCGACCGCGGTCGCGCGCGGCCGGCCGATGAGCAGGTTGCCGCGGATCGTCGAGTCGAACACGTGCGCCTCCTGCGGGCACCACGCCACACGCCGGCGCCAGGCCGCCGAGTCGATGACCTCGAGCGGGATGCCATCGACGACGACATCCCCCCCGGTGGCCGGCCGCGCGCCCAGGATCACCGAAAGCAGGGTCGACTTGCCAGAGCCGGAAGGGCCCTCGATCGCGAGCCACTCACGGGCCGCCACGCCAGCGCTGACCGGTCCGACGATGGGCGGCTGCGACGGCAGGTAACCGGCTTCGACCTCGGCGAGTTCGAGGCGGCGCACGGGGGCGAGCGGCACGATGCCCTCGCGCTCGAGGGCTGGCTCCCCGGCGAAGGGTGCGAGGCTCCCGGCGGCCGCGAGCAGGCCGGGCACGCGCCGCACGGCGCCCGCGGCGGCGGCGATCGGCTCGAAGGAGGCGAGCCCCAGCAGGGCGACGACGGCGACGAGCTCCGTGGGAAGACCGCCGCCGACGGCGAGGAATGGCACGAGCACCGCGACCGCGCCGGTTCCGAGGCCGGCGAGCATGGCCGAGAGCCCCTCGGAGCTTGCGGCGCGGCGCTCGACGACGGCGCGCTCCGCGTCCGTGATCGCGATCCGTTCGAGCGCACGGTCGATGACGCCGTTGGCGCCGAGATCCCCCGCAGTCGCGCCGAGGGCAGTCATCTGACGCAGCAGTCTCGAGCGCACGGCGACACGCGTGCGCTGCGCTCTCGCGTCGTGCGCGAGGCCGGCGAGGCAGGCGGCGGCGAGCGTGGTGGCGAGCAGAGCCCCGACGAGCCAGGCAAACCCCGGCGCGACGAGAGCGGTCGTCACGGTCACGCCCACGACCGTCAGCACTCCGACCGCGGCCGGGGTGACGATGCGGGGCAGGGCGTCGCGCAACTGGCCGACGCGACCGACGAGGTAGTCGAGCGCCGTGCCGCCCTCGAGCAGGTCGCGTGAGCCGGCACCGCGCGCGGCGATGCCGTGCCAGAGCCGCAGTCGCAGCGCGTCGGTCGCCGCGAACACGGCGTCGTGGCTGACGAGGCGTTCGGCGTAGCGCGCGACCGCGCGACCGATGCCGAAGAAGCGCACGCCGAC
>JBPPNC010000130.1:0-3780 GCA_051306365.1 Solirubrobacteraceae bacterium | reverse complement strand
GTGTACAACCGGGTGTACGCTAAGCAGATGCTGACCGCTTCCTCGTCAGCCGGGTCGGCGCGATGAGCGCCACGCGGACCTTCACCGTGCAGGCCCGCGTGGGCGCCGCGCGCCGCGCCGCGACCCGCGCGCGCATCCTCGATGCCGCCCGCCGGCTGCTCGAGCGCGGTGACTCCGTCGCGGCGCTGACCGTCTCCCGGCTCGCCACTGAGGCGGAGGTCTCGCGGGCGACCTTCTACCTGCATTTTCCGGACAAACGGCACCTCATCGAGGCCCTCCACGACAGCGCGCTGGAGGACTGGCGGGACGTCGCAGGTGTCGCGTTCGGCGATCCCGACGTGTCGCGCGAGGCGCTGCACGACATCATGGTCGCCGGGCTGCGCACGACCCTGGACCATGCCGCGGTCTTCGCGGGGATCATCGAGCTCGCCGAGTACGACCCCGAGGTCCGCGCGGCGTGGCGCGAGAACATCCGCGCCGGTTCGGAGGCGACCGCGGACTGGCTGCAGGCCTGCCGGCCCGAACTCAGCGACCGTGCCGCGGCGCTGGTCGGCGAGGCGATGTCCTGGACCTCGGAACGCACCGTGCAGCAGATGCTCGGCATCCGCGGGGAGGGCAGCTGCGACGTCGACGAGCTGGCCGACGCGCTCACCGAGATCTGGTGGTGCGTGACGCATCCGGCGCCCTCGTAGGGACCTCCTAGAGTGGACCCCGCACGTCCCGGCCGCGCTCGCTCGCGGTCGCTGCGCGTGCCCGGTCCATGACGCTCCGCCCGCTTCTCAGCCACCTCGATGAGTCCCCGGACGCTGTCGCGCTGCAGCGTGACGGCGGCCGTGCGTTCGTCTCCGCGGCGCTGCGCCCGTACCTGCTCGCGGCGCTCGCCGACGCGCCCGCAGCGCTCCGGCCGGTGCTCGTCGTGGCCGCCGACGATCGCCAGGCCCGCGATCTGGCGGCCGACCTCCGCGCGTGGCTTGCGCCCCGGCCCGTGCGCCACTACCCGAGCCGCGGCGTCACCTACGAGTCGCATCTCGCGCCGCCGCCGCACCTCGTCGGCCTCCGGGTCGCGGCGCTCGACGCCCTGACCGCCCCTGCCGCCGAGCCACCCGTCGTCGTCGTGTCCGCCGTCGCGCTCAGCGAGAAGGTGCCGGACCCCGAGCTGCGCCCCCACGGCTTCACGCTGAAGGTCGGCGAGCTGCTGGACCTCGACGAGGCCGCCGAGCAGCTCGTCGCCGCCGGGTACGAGCGGGTCGACCAGGTCGACGACCGCGGCCAGTTCGCCATCCGCGGCGGCATTCTCGACCTCTACCCGGCCACCGAGGACCGGGCGATCCGCGTCGAGCTGTTCGACATCGAGATCGAGTCGCTGCGCTGGTTCTCGACGTTCACGCAGCGGTCGCTCGGCGACGCCACCGAGGTCGAGGTCGCGCCCGCCGCCGAGCTGGCCGTCGAGCATCGCGAGCTCGCGGCCGTCAGCGCCGCCGACAGCGACGAGGACCGTCCCGACGTCGCCGAACTGCTGCCCGTCGACCGCTTCCGCGCGTTCCTGGACCTCGTGCCCGACGCGGACGTCATCCTCGCCGCCGAGGAGGAGGTCGCCCCGGTGCTGCGCGACCACTGGGACGACGTGTGCGCCGCCTTCCACGACGCCGACGCGCATGACCTGTACGTCAAGCCCGACGACGTGCGCGCGGCACTCGACGCGCGCGCCCGCATCCGGCTGTCCGCCCTGGAGTCCGACCAGCCGTTCACGCTGCGCGCGCAGAGCGCCGACACCGCCGCGCGGTCCCTGAAGGAGGCCGAGACCGAGCTGGAGAAGCAGGTCCGTTCCGGTTACCGCACGATCGTCACCTGGCCGCAGAAGGGCGAGGGCGACCGCGCGGCGTACAACCTCGTGCGCGTGAAGGCCTCGTGGCTGGGCGCGGGCGACCCGCCGTCAAGCGAACCCGTCCTGCGCTTCGCCCAGGCGCGCCTGCGCGACGGGTTCGTCGCCCCGCAGCTCAAGCTCGCGGTGTACCCCGAGCACCGGCTCATCCGCCGCCGCCGCACCGAGACCCGCGGGGAGCAGCTCGGCGGCCGCCGGCGCGGTGCGCTGCGGTCGTTCACCGACCTGCGCACCGGCGACCACATCGTCCATGAGGACCATGGCGTCGCGCGGTTCGCGGGCTTCGAAACGAAGACGGTCGCGGGCGTCACCCGGGACTACCTCCAGCTGCAGTTCCAGGGCGACGACAAGGTCTTCATGCCCACCGAGCAGCTGGCGAAGATCAGCCGCTATCTCGGCGCCGCGGCGGGCGAGCCCTCGCTGAGCAAGCTCGGCGGCGCGCGCTGGGACAACCTGAAGGCCCGCGCCCGGCGCGCCGCGCAGGAGCTCGCGGGCGAGCTGCTCAACCTCTACGCCGAGCGCAAGCGCCGCAGCGGCCACGCGTTCGATCCGGACACGGAGTGGCAGCAGGAGTTCGAGGCGCGCTTCCCCTATCAGGAGACCGCCGACCAGCTCGAGGCCATCGAGCTGGTGAAGACCGACATGGAGGCCGAGCGCCCCATGGACCGCCTGATCTGCGGTGACGTGGGCTACGGCAAGACCGAGGTCGCGCTGCGCGCCGCGTTCAAGGCGGCGGCGAGCGGCAAGCAGGTGCTGGTCCTCGCGCCGACGACGATCCTCGCCCAGCAGCATCAGGGCACGTTCTCCGAGCGGCTGCGCGACTACCCGTTCACGATCGACCACGTCAGCCGCTTCCGCAGCGCGGCCGACCAGAAGGCGGCGATCGCGGCGTTCGCGGCGGGTAAGGTCGACATCCTCGTCGGCACCCATCGCCTGCTGTCGCGCGACGTCCGCGCGAAGGACCTCGGGCTGATCATCATCGACGAGGAGCAGCGGTTCGGCGTCAAGCAGAAGGAGCTGCTGCGCCAGATGAAGCTGAAGGTCGACGTCATCTCGATGAGCGCCACGCCGATCCCGCGCACGCTGCAGATGTCGCTGGCCGGCCTGCGGGACATCACGACGATCGAGACGCCGCCCGAGGGTCGCCGCCCGGTGAAGACCTTCGTCGGCGAGTACGACGAGGGCCTGGTCAAGCAGGCGCTCGAGCGCGAGCACGCGCGGCGGGGGCAGGCGTTCTTCCTCCACAACCGCGTCGAGTCGATCGAGGAGACCGCCGAGCGGCTGCGCGCGCTGTGCCCGGACATCCGCTTCGAGGTGGCGCACGGGCAGATGGACGAGTCCGAGCTCGAGGCGCGGATGATGGGCTTCCTGCGCGGCGAGGCCGACGTGCTCGTGTCGACGTCGATCATCGAGTCGGGCATCGACATCCCGCAGGCGAACACGCTCATCGTCGATCGCTCGGATCTCTTCGGCCTGTCGCAGCTCTACCAGATCCGCGGCCGGGTGGGCCGGGGCCGCGAGCGCGCGTACGCGTACCTGCTCTACCCCTCGCACGCGGCCCTGACGTCCGAGGCGGCTCAGCGGCTGTCCGCGCTCTCGGACTACACCGAGCTGGGCGCGGGCTTCAAGGTGGCGATGCGCGACCTCGAGCTGCGCGGCGCCGGCAACCTGCTGGGCGACGAGCAGTCCGGGCACGTCGCGGCACTCGGCTTCGAGCTGTACCTGCAGATGCTCGACGAGGCGGTGCGCGACATGGCGGCCGCCGACGGCGAGGGCCCGGTGGAGGACGCGCCGGAGCCCGTGCGCCTGGACGTCAACGTCGACGCGTACGTCCCGGCGGACTACATCCCCTACGAGCAGGCGAAGATCGACGTCCACCGGCGCATCGCGGGCGCGCG
>JBPPNC010000129.1:0-18087 GCA_051306365.1 Solirubrobacteraceae bacterium | reverse complement strand
GCCCGGCCGCCGGAGCGCTCGCCGGCGCGTCGTCGTCGAGGATCGTGCCGGTGGCCGCGACGGGCTCGGCGGCGAGATCGGGGGTGGCGCCCAGGCCCGGCTGGCCCGCCACTGGTGGCACCTCGCCGGCCGGGATGACCCGGTAGGCGACCTTCAGCGTCTCGGTCTGCTCGAAGACCTGGTCGGCCGCGATCGGGACGTTGAAGCGGTAGTTCGTGTTCGGCTCGCCGAGGCTGGGGATGGTGAAGACCGTCAGGCGGGGCGTGAAGTCGTCAGGCGCCAGCGCCGTGTCGGCGCGCGTCGCGACGGCGAGGGTGATGGAGCCGGTGAAGCCGCCCGCGGTGATCGGGAACGAGAGCTCGGTGCCCGGGCCGTCCGTCTCCGTCACGGTGGCGTCTCCGATCGCGATCGTCGGCGCGGGGTCCTGCGCGCGGGCGGGGCCGGCCAGCACCGCGGTCGCGGCGAACGCCGTGAGGAACGGCACGAACTTCCGGGCGGGAACCAGACGCATCCCACGGGTGAATCGGATGGGTAGTGCGGCGCTTGAGCGGAACTGATCTCTGGTCCGGTCGTGGAACCAGCCAGAGGAGCCGCTCCTAGCAGGATCTCTGGGCGGGTGCTCTAGTAAGCCCGGAGAAGGTCGCGAGCCCTCGCTACGGTGGAAGCTCAATCTCCGTCTGCGGTCTGTCGATGGAGAGTCCACGGTATGGCACTTCTCGCAAGAAACGACAAAGCCTCACAAGACCCGGATGACGGCCGGAAGGTCGTAGCTGCGGTGGACGCTCAGGAACTTGCTGCCGCCCGCAAGGATCCTCGGGTGCGCACGTTCCTTGACGATGCTGACAAGTACCTCGCGGCCTTGGAAACTCCATCTCCGCCTCCGCAGGACTAGGTCGCCGCGTCGAGTGGCAGCCACAGGCGCTGCCCGCGGCCGTGGCTCCGTGCAGGCCTGAACCCGTACCGCGTGCGCCACATGCGGGCGGTCTCGTCGTCGTAGGCGTCGACGACCAGAAGCGCGCTTGCGACCGCATCGCGTGATCTTCTGGCCGTCGCGACGGCATGCAGCAGCAGCACGTCTCCATCGACAGGACCATCCAGGGCCTTGGCGATCCAGGTGACCATCGTCGCCGGAACCTCTCCAGCGGGCCGGGTGACGCCGGCCTTCTTTCTCTGGCGTTGGGTAAGGACCGCGTGGGCAGAAGCCAACGAGTAGAACCCAGCGAGGGATCCGTCGACCATCAGCAGGTGTGTCCTCGAGGTGCTGAACTGGGCGACCGCGTCTTGTTGCAGCCACTCGACCGCGGCGCGGGCGGCGGGCAGCGGCCCCGCGTCGAACCTTGAGAGGGCACGCTTCAGGCCTGGTCCAATGAGCCCGTCGTCGGCCGGCAGGACGACCCACGAGTGCGAGCTGATGTCGGAGCCTGAATCTCGCCGAGTCGTCATCGGTCGCCCGCCTTGGCAGGGGGACGCGCGAACGGTCCGAGAAGTGCGTAGTGGTTCTCCATCGTGAAGCCGAAGCGTGTGCGCGGTGCCTTCTTCGCTCTGCTCCAACTCTTCAGGTACTCCCTGTCGCGGAGATCGTCGAGTCCACGGAGCAAGGTATCGGGAGACACGCCGTACCAGCTGGCCGCGCGCTCCATAGGGAGAGTGAAGGTGGGGGCTTGCGCGAGGCAGATCAGGAGTGTGGCCTTTGCCGAGAGCCCGAGATCCTTGTGAATCCGATCGGCGAAGTAGGCATAAGGCAGCTTGAAGAACCCGCGGCCTGACCCAGTGGGACGGGTGAACGGGCGACCACTTCCGTCCTCGCGAAGTAGATAGACGTTGCGCACTCGGTGGACACGCTCGGTCCGAACCAGTCGCCGCTCCTCGAGCCATGACCAGTTGCGGGACACGGTGGTCTCCGAACTACCGGTCTGCGGCATGTCGAGCATCCTCGCCCAGCTCATGGCAGGTTGACGAACGTCCCAGTCTCCTCCGGCCGCTCCCGCGTGAAGAAGCAGCCACAGGTCAAGCGCGAGCGCTCTGCGCCCCCTGACGAACTTCGCGAGCGGGCCGGGCTGCTGAGGCTGTTCCTCAGCGCGAAGGAAGGACCGTCGAATGGGCACGCTCGATCGCTTGGAGCGGTCGAGGAGGTCGGCCAGGGTTTCGTCCGGCGTTGCGATGTGCTCGTCGTGCACGGCTTGCAGCTAAGCACATCGTGACATCGGGTTCAGCGTTTCGACATCCATATGTACGACGTACGAGCGGGTGTATTAGAAAACCCGACGAATCCCGATGAGGTCCGGGGAATAGATCCAAGAGCAATGCCCGTAGCCGATCCACTCGTGGCCCAGCGGCTGCCTCGCACATGAGCGTTCGCGCGGCTGGCTTGTCAGCGGCTCTTCTTCACGTCCGCGCCGCGTCGGCCAAGAGGGCGGCGATCAGCCCGTCGGGCGTCTGGACGTCGGCCTCGACGTCCGGCTCGACGCCGAGGTCGCGGAGCACCCCGCTCGTCGTCGGGCCGATCGTCACGATCCGGCCGTTCGGACGGGCGCCATCCACCGCCTCGAAGAAGTACCGGCCGGAGCTGCCGGAGGCGAACGTCACATAGTCGGCCTCCAACGCGGCCTCGCGCACGCCTTCGCGCAGCGGCTCGGCGACGGCTTCGTACGTGGTCAGGACCTCGACCTCGACGCCGCGGGCGCGCAGCCCGTCGGGCAGGACGTCGCGCGCGTCGCGGGCCCGGGCGATGAGCGCTCGTCGCACGTCGACGCCCTCGAGCGCCTCGAGCAGCCCCTCGCCGACGAACCGCTCGGGCACGATGTCCGGCTCGATGCCGCGCTCGCGCAGCGCGGCGGCGGTGCCCGGTCCGATGACGGCGATCCTCAGGCCCGCGAGGTCGCGTGCGTCGCGGATGAGCTCGAACAGGCGCGCGACGGCGTTGGGTGAGGTCAGGCACAGGAGATCAAACGAGGACAGGTCCGGCAGCGCGACGGGCAGTGGTGAGATGCCGATGGCGGGCGCCTCGATGACCGCCGCGCCGAGTGCGCGGAACCGGTCGGCCAGCGCGCTGGCCTGCGCCTTGGCCCGGGTGACGACGACGGTCTTCCCGGCCAGGGGGCGGTCCTCGAACCACGCGATCTCGTCATGCAGCGCTGCGACGCCGCCGACGATGATGATCGCCGGCGCCTTGATCCCGGCCGCCTTCGCCACGTCGGGCAGCTCGCTGAGCGGGGCGGTGACGGTCCGCTGGTCGGGCAGCGTGCCGCGCTGCACGACGGCGGCGGGTTCGTCGGCGGGCCGGCCGTGCTCGATGAGCGCGGCGGCGATGCGCGGCAGCGCCTTGACGCCCATGTACAGCGCCAGCGTGCCGGGGAACGCGGCGAGCGCGGCCCAGTCGAGCATGGTGTCGGGCTTGCTCGGGTCCTCGTGGCCGGTGACGAACGCGACGGCGGCGCTGACGTGCCTCTGGGTGACGGGGATGCCGGCGTACGCGGGGCCGGCGATGCCCGAGGTCACGCCCGGCACGACCTCAAAGGGGATGCCGGCCGCGCGCAGGACCTGCGCCTCCTCGCCGCCACGCCCGAAGACGAACGGGTCGCCGCCCTTCAGCCGGACGACGTCGCGCCCGTTCTGGGCCTTCTCGACGAGCAGCGCGTTCGTGACGTCCTGCGGGACCTGCGCGCCGCCGCCGATCTTGCCGACGTCGATGAGCTCCGCGCCGGTGCGCGCCTCGCGCAGCGCCTCCCACGGGATGAGTTTGTCGTGGAGGATCACGTCGGCGGTGCGGATGAGCTCCAGCCCGCGCACGGTGAGCAGGCCGGGATCCCCCGGCCCCGCTCCGACGAGGTACACGGTCACACGCCACCCCCATCCAGCGCTGCGGCTGCCATCCGCTCCGCGATCTCGAGCAGCTCGCCGCCGCCCGCTGCCAGCACCCGCGCCGCGGTCACGCGGCCCAGCTCCTCCGGCGCGTTGACGGATCCCCGCACGGTGTCGCGCACCCACGCGCCCCCGTCGGGGAGCCCGACGAACACGTCCACCGTCAGCGCATCTCCGTCGAGCACCGCGTGCGCGCCCACCGGCGTATGGCACGTCGCGCCCAGTTCGGTCACGACCTTGCGCTCGCACTGCAGCGCGATCCACGCCGCGAGGTCGGTGATCGCGCGCGCCGCGCCGGCCGCAGCCTCGTCGTCGACCCGGCCCTCCAGCGTGATCACGCCCTGCCCGGGCGCGGGGACGAAGTCCAGGAGCGTGTCGGCGGCGCCGGCCCGGCCGAGCCGCTCCAGCCCGGCGGCGGCGAGCAGCAGCGCGTCGCACTCGCCGTCGGAGAGCTTGCGCAGCCGCGTGTCGACGTTGCCGCGCAGCTCGACGACCGCGAGGTCCTCCCGCGCGGCCAGCACCTGCGCGGCGCGGCGCAGTGAGCTCGTCCCCACCCGGGCACCGTCGGGCAGCGCCTCGAGCGACGGCGCGCCGCACAGGGCGTCGCGCGCGTCGGCCCGCGCCGGGGCGCCGAGCAGCTCCAGACCGTCGGGCAGCTCACCCGGCACGTCCTTTGCGCTGTGGACGGCGAGGTCGATCTCCCCGGCCAGCAGCGCGAGCTCCAGCTCCTTGACCCACTTCTCCTTGTCGACGAGCGCCCGTGCCCGGTCGCCGGTGGTCGTGATCTCCACGATCTCCACGTCGGCGCCGAGCAACGACCCCACGTGGCGGGCCTGCGCGAGCGCCAGCGCGCTGCCGCGTGTCCCGAGCCGGATCGGCACTACGCGCCGCGACGAGGCAGCGAACGGACCTCGGCGCCGTGCTCGGCCTCGGGCACGTCGACCGACGCGCCCTCGTCCATGCCGAACAGCTCACGCACGAGCGAGAGCCGGCCGTGGCTGCGGTTCGGATCGGTCGCCTTCAGGCGGATCGTGGGTTCGTGCAGCAGCCGGTTCATCACCGCGCGGGCGATCGCCTCGACGCGCGCGAGGTCGGCGGGCGAAGCGCTCTCCCAGCGGCCCTCGTTCTCGCCCAGGACCTGCTCGACGATGTCGGTGCCATGCTGGCGCAGCGCCGCGATCGTGGGGAGCACGGCGCGGGACCCGAGCCACTCGGCGAACCGCTCGATCTCCTCCTCGACGATCTCCTCGGCGCGGCGGGCCTCCATGCCGCGCACGTTCGTCGTGCGGCGCACGACGCCGTGGAGATCGTCGACGTCGAACAGCGTGACGCCCGGGATGTCCGCGCAGGCGGGATCGACGTCGCGCGGCACGGCGATGTCGATGAGCAGCAGCGGGCGGCCGCCGCGCGCCTTCATGACCAGTTCGAGCTCCTCCTGATCGATGATCGGGTGGGGCGACGCGGTCTGCGCGACGACGATGTCGGCATGCTCGAGCTGCGTCGGCAGCTTGTCGAAGGCGATGACGTCGCCGCCGAAGCGGTCGGCGAGCGAGCGGGCGCGGTCGGCGCGGCGGTTGGCGACGAACATCGTGGTGACTCCGCGCTCGTGGAGCGCGCGGGCCGTCAGCTCGCTCGTCTCGCCCGCGCCGATGATCACGACGTGCCGCTGGGCCAGTTCGCCGAGCGTGTCCTCGGCGAGGCTGACGGCGACGGACGACACCGACGCGTGGCCCTCGGTGATCTTCGTCTCGGTGCGCACGCGCTTGCCGGTCTGCAGCGCGGCGGTGAACAGGCGGTTCGTCAGCGGCCCGGCCGTCCCGGCGGCCAGCGCGGTCTCGTACGCGCGCTTGACCTGGCCCTGGACCTCGGCCTCGCCGACGATCATGGACTCCAGGCCGCTCGTCACGCGGAACAGCTGGCGCGCGGCGTCGCAGTTGCGCGGCGAGTACATGACCTTCCCGAGCTCGGTCGGGCGAATCCCGGCGCGTCGCGCCAGCCAGCCCAGCAGCTCGCTCTCGGCGGCCACCGGATCGCCGACGACGACGGTGATCTCCGTGCGGTTGCACGTGGAGATCGCAGCGGCCTCGCGGATTGCGGGCTCGGCGCTCAGCTCGTGCAGGAACTTCGTGACCGCGGTGTCGGTCAGCGCAAGCCGCTCGCGCAGCTCGACCGGTGCGGTCTTGTGGGAGATCCCGAGCGTCAGGAGTTCGCTCACGAGGTGACCTTATCCGCAGGGGATGGCTCGGGCTGCAGGTCACCCTGCTCGCGGGCGTCCAGCAGCTCGGCGATCTCGCCGATCTCCTGCTCGATGCGCGACAGGCGCGCGGCCATGATCACCACGTAGATGAGAACCAGACCGAGGAAGACGACGTACGCGGCCGCGACGTACTTGCCGGCCTCGTCGAGGGGGAGTGCGGGCATGACCTAGCTCAGCTCGGGGGCGCCGGAGCGGCGCGGGGCGGGGACATCGGCGCCGAGGCGGCGGCGCAGGGCGCGCAGCTGGAAGCGCGCGCTCTTGCTCGCGAGCTCGTACTTCCACAGCGTGACGGAGAGGAGTGCGACGGCCACCAGCGCGACGAGGAACGTGATCATCATCTCGCCGGGCATGCCGCCCGTGGTGGTGCCCAGGGTGCGCGGGTGGATGTAGCTCTCGGCCATCCGCACCGCGGCGAAGTTGATCGGCACGAACGCGCCCGCGACAACCGCGAACACGGCGGCGTAGCGCGCCTGCGTCTCGGGCTGCTCGATGCTGAAGCGCAGCGGCTGGTAGCAGGCGTAGAGCAGGAAGACGATGAGGAACGACACGAGCATCGGCTCGTCCCACAGCCACCACTGGCCCCAGGATCCCTTCGCCCAGATCGACCCGGTGATGAGCACGCCGACGGCGAGCATGAGGGACAGGTGGATCGCGACGTACGAGCGCAGATCCCAGCGGGTGTCGCGGGTGCGGAGGTACTGCAGGGCCATGATCCCGCCGGCGACGAACCCGCAGAGCGCGACGATCGCGATCGGCACGTGGATGTAGAAGATCTTCTGGATGAAGCCCTGATCGGCGTCGTTGGGCGCCCAGAAGAAGATGAGCGCCAGCGCGGCGGTGACGCTCAGGGCGGTGGCGGCCGCCAGGGGGCGCAGGCCCTTGCCGTACATCGTGGGTCAATCCTCCAGCAGGAAGTCAAAGATCGCGTAGGCGATCAGTGCGAACAACAGATCATAGATGGATACGAGCGTCAGCCACCGTCCGGGCAGCGCCTGCGCGCCGCCGTCGGCCAAGAGCGGGGCGGTGAGCTCTGAGGCTGCGAGCACCACGGGGATGAGCAGCGGCAGCGCGAGCAGCGGCACGATGAGGTCTCGGGTGCGGGTCCGGATGGCGATCGCCGCGACGAGCGTGCCGATCACGCAGATCCCGATGTCGGCCAGCACGACGACCGCGAGGAGCTCCGGCAGCGCCTGCTCCAGCCCGGGGCCGAGCAGCAGGAACCCGAACGCCGGGATCGCCACGAGCTGCACCACGAGCAGGTAGACGAGCAGCGCGATCGCCTTGGCCACGTACAGCGCGGTACGGTCCACCGGGGCGAGCAGGAACGCGTCGAACCCGCCCTGCTCGGCGTCGGTGACGAACAGCCGGTTGATGCCCAGTAGCGCGGCGAGCAGCATCGTCACCCAGAGCACGCCCGCGGCGAGCTGACCATCGACGACATCCGCGTCGAGACCGAAGTGGAAGACCACGAACACCGTGACGCTGAAGAGCGCCATGGCGGGGATCGACTCGCGCATGCGCAGCTCGAGCAGCAGCTCCTTGCGCAGCAGTACGCGGACGGTCCTGGTCATGCGTACAGCCCCGCGAGGTCGCCGTCCGCCGCCGCGCCTGCGAACACCGGCCGCCCGTCGCGCAGCGCGAGCACGATGTCGGCTTCGGCGACCGCCGCGTCCGGGTCGTGGCTCGTGAGGATCCGCGTCCGCCCGCTGCCCGCGCCGATGAGCGGGGCCACCTGCGCGGCGGCCCCCGGGTCGAGGTTCGCCACCGGCTCGTCGAGCAGCAGGACCTCCGGGTCGTGCAGGACCGCACGCGCCACGGACACGCGCTGCGTCATCCCGCGGGAGAGCTCGGCCACCCGGTCGTCGGCCCGGGCGCCGAGGCCGACGGCGTCGAGCAGCTCGTCCACGCGCTCGCGCGCGACTCCGAACAGCCCGGCGTGGAAGGCGAGGTTCTCCCGGGCGGTCAGCTCGCGGTAGAGCATCGGTTCGTGCGCGAGGAACCCGACGCGCCCGCGGACGGCCCAGCCCTCGTCGGGCAGCTTGGACCCGAGCACCTTCGCGACGCCCTCCGTGGGGCGCAGGAGCCCCGCGAGGATCCGCAGCAGCGTCGACTTGCCGGCGCCGTTCGGCCCGAGGATCGCGACCGTCGCCCCTGCGGGGACGGCGAGCGTCACACCTTCGAGCGCGGCCCGTTCCCCGAAGCGGCGGCCGAGCCCCTCGAGCTCAATGGCCGGGCTCGAGCCCACGCGCGCGCCTCATCGACGTCACGGCCGGGACGAGCGCGGGCGCGAGCACGGGGAACAGCTCCCGCACCGCGCTGGCGGTGCCCGGGAGATTGACGATGAGCGTGCCGCCGGCCGTGCCGCTCACGCCGCGGGTCAGGGCGCCGGTCGGCGCGTGGCGCATCGCCTCGGCGCGCATCGCCTCCGCGAGACCCGGGACCTCGCGGTCGATGACGCTGAGCGTCGCCTCGGGCACGATGTCCTCGGGCTCCAGCCCGCAGCCGCCCGCGGTGAGGACGAGCGCGAACCCGTCGTCGACGTAGGTGAGGAGCCGGTCCTCGATGAGGTCGAAGTCGGCGGGCACGACCTCCATCGTGTCGACATCGACACCGGCGGCCTCGGCGAGCTCGGCCAGCAGGGGGCCGGCCTCGTCCTCACGGAGCCGGTGGACGACCTCGGTCGACACGGTCAGGACGGCGGTGCGCATGAGCGGGATGCTACCCCGGCGTTCGCCCCGCCCCGCTGCGCCCCGCAAGCGACAACGCAAACGGTCACACTGTGGCTGTGTCCGAGGCTCCGACCGTCCGCGAGTTCCGCCCGCTCACCCGCCAGGCCGCCGGTCTCGACCGAGCGCTGCGGGCCACGTGGTCGCCCCTTGTGGGGAACTGGCGGTTCACCCGCCGGGGCCTGCGCCTGGCCCAGCGGGTCTTCGAGCCGCCCGCCGCGGCGCGGATCCCCGTGGTGCGGGGAACCGAGATCCGGCACACGCGGATCGAGCACCTGCCCGCGGAGTGGGTCGTCGCGCCGAAGGCCCGGGGCGCCGAGGGGCAGCGCGCCGTGCTCTACATCCACGGGGGCGCGTACGTGTTCGGGTCACCGCGCACGCACCGCACGCTCGTGTCGCGGATCTCGCATGTGACCTCCATGCCGGCGCTGGCGATCGACTACCGGCTGCCGCCCGAGCACTTCCCGCCGGCGCCCACCCACGACGCGCT
Organism: Solirubrobacteraceae bacterium; assembly: GCA_051306365.1. Classification (GTDB taxonomy): domain Bacteria; phylum Actinomycetota; class Thermoleophilia; order Solirubrobacterales; family Solirubrobacteraceae; genus Svornostia. Next base: position 8,753 of record JBPPNC010000129.1, on the reverse strand, counting down.
GCTGGCCTACCGGCACCTGCTCGCGACGGGCATCCCCGCGGAGTCGATCGTCGTCGCCGGAGACTCGGCCGGCGGCGGGATCTCCCTGGAGCTCGTCCTCCACGCGCTCGAGTCCGGGCTCCCGGCGCCGGGAGCGCTCGTGCTGCTCTCGCCGTGGGCGGACCTGTCGCTCTCGGGCGACTCGATCAGGACGAACATGGGCCTCGATCCGTTCATCCCGGCCGGTCCGGTCCGGCGCCTCGTCGACGTCGTCGTCGGCCCGCGCGACCCGACGGACTGGCGGCTCTCCCCGCTGTTCGCGCCAGACGAGCTGCTGACGGGCTTCCCGCCGACCCTCTTCCAGGTGGGGTCCACCGAGCTCATCGTCGACGACTCCCGGCGCATGGCCGCCCGGATCGCCGCGGCGGGTGTCACGACGGAGGTGCAGGTCTTCGATCGCCACCCGCATGTCGTCCCCGTGTGGGGGACGCCGGAGTCGCGCACGTCGTTGCGCGAGATCGGGACGTGGGCTGCACGCCACGTACCCGACGCGGTCGCCGGCGAGCCCGCGCCCGTGTGAGCCGGCCAGCACGATCCGCAGCGGGGGGCTCGACGTCGACAGGCGCGGCGGCGGCTCGGGATGGCAGGATGCGATCCATGCCCGCCAGCAGCGTCCGCCGCGTCATCCCGCTGATCCTCGGCTGGGAGCGCCTGCCGATCTCCTTCTCCCTGCACGGTGACACGAGCGGCGCGATGCTCGTCGAGCCGGTCCCCGCGCTGCTGCTCGACACCGACGACGGGTGGACGCTCGTCGACGTCGGTATCAACAGCGCGATCGTCCGCGACCCTTGGCTGTTCGCCCGGCTGCACGGGCGCAACATGTCGATCACGCCGTACCTGCCCGACGGCGAGGAGGCGCTCATCGACGCACTGGCCGCCTGGGACGTACGGCTGGAGGACGTCACGCGGATCTACCTCTCACACCTGCACAACGACCACGCCGGCTGCCTGCGGCTGTTCGAGGCCAGGGTGCCGGTGTGGGTGCAGCGCGTCGAGTACGACTACGCGATGACCCACCCGGGGCCCGAGCAGCACGGCATGTTCCGCATCGACTACGACGATCCGGAGATCGACTGGCGCTTCATGGACGGCGACGAGGAGCTCGCGCCCGGGATCTTCGCGTTCTCCACGCCGGGCCACACGCCCGGGCACCAGAGCTTCGTCATCGAGACGCAGGACGGTGACGGCTGGGTGTTCGCCTACGACGCGGGCGACCTGACGGCGAACTTCGAGCAGGAGATCTCGCCCGGCGGGCTCATCAACGCGACGCCAGCGCAGGGGCTGGCGTCGGTGTTGCGCGTCAAGGAGATCGCCGCGGCGCGCGGGCTGCCCATCATCCCGGGGCATGACCCCGTGATCTGGCCGCAGCTCATCCGCGACGCGGGCGGCGTGCCGCCGGAGTTGCCTGAAGGAGCTACGCCCGGAGCCTGACCGGCAGCGTCTTGAGCTGGCTGGCGAACGGGGACTCGACGTACTGCGGCGAGCCCTCGATCTCCATCTCCGGGTACCGCGCGAGCGTCTCCTCGATGAGGATGCGCAGCTCGAGGCGCGCGAGCGCGGTCCCCAGGCAGAAGTGGCGCCCGCCGGCGCCGAACGCCTGGTGCTCGGGGTTGCGGGTGACGTCGAAGCGGTCGGGGTCCTCGTAGCGCGTCTCGTCGCGGTTGCTCGACGGGTACCACATGACCACCTTGTCGCCCTCGCGAATCGTCTGCCCGTGCAGCTCGGTGTCCTTCGTGGCCGTGCGGCCGAAGTGGGCGAACGCGGGGAACATCCGCAGGGACTCCTCGACGACGGACGGCACGAGCGACGGGTCCTTGAGCACGAGCTGGCGCTGGTCGGGGTGCTCCATCAGCGCGCGCATGCCGCTGCAGTACGTGGCCTTCGTGCTGTCGTTGCCGGCGGCCATGAGGAGGAAGAATCCCATGACGATCTCGTGCTCCTCCAGGCGCTCGCCGCCGATCTCGGCGTGGACGAGCACGCTCGTGAGGTCGTCGGTCGGGTGCTCGCGCCGCGCGGCGATGAGCTCGCCGCAGCGACGGAAGACCTCGGGCACGTCGCGTTCCATCACGGTCTGCGCGCCCTCGGGGGTCACGTCGGGGTCCCCGGCGCCGAGGATGGAGTTCATGAGGTTGGCCCAGACCTCGTCGTCCTCGGGCGGCAGCCCCATGAACCTGCTGATCACCCGCGCCACCACGGGCTGTGCGACGTCGCTGACGAGATCGCACGTCTCACGCCCTTCGAGCCGTTCGAGCACGTCGATCGTGATCTCGCGGATGGCGTCCTCGTGCTCGGCGATCCGCGCCGGGGTGAACCCCCGCTGGAAGAGCGCCTTGAGCCGGTCGTGCTTCGGCGGGTCCATCCCGATGAACATCGCCTGCTGCAGCTCCAGCGGCAGGACGGCGTTCTTCACCGCCGTGATGCCGCCGATCTCCGAGGAGTAGGTCTGCCAGTCCCGGCTGACCTCCAGCACGTCGTCAGCAGTGGTGACCGACCAGTAACCGTCCTCGTCGGGGTATTCCGTGATCCCGTCCGACCAGTGGACCGGGCACTCGGCCCGCATCTGGCGAAACAGCTCGTGCGGCGGGCCGTCGTGGAAGTTCTCGCGTTCGACGACGCGCACCTCTTTGAGTGACGTGTGCTCCTTGTCGGTGGTGCTCATGACGTGTCCTCCTCCGTTGGCTGCGCGTGTTCCTCAGGGCACCGTACCGGAGGAACCGGCCTCGTGTGACACGCCGTCAAGTCTCCGGGGCCTCTAGCGTTCATGTCATGAACTGGACCGTCGACGTGCCGATCGGCGCTTTGCCCGAACTTCCCCCGCTGCCTCCTGCCATGGCGACGGCGCTCGGCGACGCCCTCGCACGCCCCGCCGTCCAGCAGCCGCCGTGGCCCGATCAGGAGTACGCGGCGCGCGTGCGCAAGCTGCTCGAGGTCGTCCCGCCGATCACCGTCGCTCCCGAGGTCGACCGCCTGCAGGCGCGGCTGGGCGCCGTCGCCCGCGGCGAGGCGTTCCTGCTCCAGGGCGGCGACTGCGCCGAGACGTTCGACGACAACACCGAGGAGCATCTGCGCGGCACGATCCGCACGCTGCTGCAGATGGCGATCGTGCTGACGTACGGTACGTCGATGCCGGTCGTGAAGGTCGGCCGCATCGCCGGCCAGTACGCCAAGCCGCGCAGCTCGGACACCGATGCGGCGGGCCTGCCGTCCTACCGCGGGGACATGGTCAACGCGCTGGCGGCGACGGCCGAGGCGCGCCGCCCCGACCCGGGCCGTCTGCTGCGCGCGTACGCGAACGCTGCGGCCGCGATGAACCTCGGGCGGGCGATCACCGGCGCCGGGATGGCCGACCTGCACCGCCTGCACGAGTGGAACATGGACTTCGTCCGCGAGTCGAACGCCGGCGAGCGCTACGAGCGCCTGGCCACGGACATCGACCGCAGTCTGCGCTTCATGTCGGCGATCGGCGTTGACGACGACTCGCTGCGCACCGTCGACCTGTTCGCCAGCCACGAGATGCTCGTCATCGACTACGAGCGCGCCCTGCTGCGCCTGAGCGGCGACCGCCTGTTCCTGCTGTCGGCCCACCAGCTGTGGATCGGCGACCGCACCCGGCAGATCGACGGCGCGCACGTCGCGCTGGCGGCGCTGGTCGCCAACCCGATCGGCGTGAAGATCGGGCCGAGCACCACGCCCGAGGAGGCGGTGGAGCTGGTCGAGCGGATCGACCCGCAGAAGGTCGACGGCCGCGTGACGCTCGTCTCGCGCATGGGCAACGAGAAGGTCCGTGACCTCCTGCCGCCGATCGTGGAGGCCGTGACCCGCACGGGCCACAAGGTCGTGTGGCAGTGCGACCCGATGCACGGCAACACCGAGGAGTCACCCAGCGGCCACAAGACCCGCGTGTTCGACAACGTCATGGGCGAGGTCGAGGGCTTCTTCGAGGTCCACCAGCGGCTGGGGACCTACCCGGGCGGCATCCACATCGAGCACACGGGCGAGAATGTCACCGAGTGCGTGGGCGGCGCGCAGATGATCTCGCATGACGAGCTCGGGGTCCGGTACGAGACGGCGTGCGACCCGCGGCCGAACACCCAGCAGGCGCTGGAGCTGGCGTTCCTGGTGGTCGAGATGCTGCGGCGGATCGGCTGAGTGCTGACGGCGGAGCGCATTCTCGAGCTGGGCGACGTTCCTGGTCCGCCGGTCGGCGAGGTCACGAACCACCCGCTGGCGGTGGACATCAACCCGACATGTACTCGTGTTTCGGGATCGCGCCGATCGGGAGCGAGCGCCTGACCATCGAGAACGACGTGGGGGACCTGCGTGACCTACGCATTACGCCGTGGAACGGCGCGTTCGTCGCGGTTGTCGAAGGCGCGTTCCATTGGCTTCGGCGTATGACGCCGATGGCCGGCTTGTTGGTGAGCGCCGTGATCCTCACTCCGGGTGACTGCGTGCGAGGAATGCTCACACCCCCGAGGGGGCATCGTCAGCGGCGTGGGATCGTTCCGGCGCGCAGCCTGGCGGCGATCGGGTCGACGTCGTTCAGTGTCCCGTCGGCGATCGCGATGACGAGGTCGTACGCCTCGTCGTTCGTCAGCGTGAGTCGCATCCCGTTCAGTCCGTAGAACACCAGCGTGGCGGAAAGCGCGAGGCGCTTGTTCCCGTCCGCCAGCGCGTGATTGCGCGCCAGGGAGTGCAGCAGCGCGGCGGCCTTGTCGTGGAGCGTGGGATACGCGTCCTCGCCCATGGCGGTGGCCTGCGGTCGCGCAAGCGCGGACTCCAGAAGGCCGTAGTCGCGGACCTCGGCTGGTGCCCCGAGCACGCGTTCGCCGACGTGGAGCAGCGAGTCGAGATCGAGGAAGATCACTGCCCGAGTCGCCGGAGCGCTTCGGCGTACCGCGGCAGCTCCTCGTCCAGCACCTCGTCCAACAACTCACGGGTGCTGGTGCGCTCGATGTAGTCCCTGACCGCCGCGCGTGCGATGTCCTGCATCGAACGACCCTCTCGCTGTGCTCGGGCGCGGAGTGCTTCAGCTTCGTCGTCGCTTAGGCGCAGCGTCATGGCCATCGCAGGATGGTATCACGCCTGATACCATCCTGCGATGCGAGTGCTTCTGGCCCTCTTCGCCGTTCTGCTGGTGCTCGGCTGCGCGCTTGTGGCCGAAGCGGTGTTCGACAGCGCGATTGCGGCCTGGGTTGCGCTTGCTGTCGTCGTGCTGCTGGTCGTCGCGCGTATGGGCGAATGGGTCGAGATCTGGTGGTCGGGCGAGTGACCGCGGGCTACGCCACGCGCTGCGCCAGCGCCGTCCAGGGGGCGAGGTCCCAGTACCCGCGCGCGGCCCCCGAGGTTGACGGCAGCACCCACGCGTCGGCGTCCGCGAACCGCATCGCCTGTCGTCCGTGGCCGTCGACCGAGGACAGCGCCTGCCGCGCGCCGCGCATCCCGTTGAATGCCAGGACCGTCGGCGCGTTCTCCTCGATGAGCGCTGGCAGCCGCGCGACGTCATCGCCCGCTGTCCCGATGGCGCGCTCCGGCCGCGCTGCCGCAGAACACGACACGCAGCCCGGGGCGTATGACGTCGGGAAGCACCATGTGAGGGGCCCAGCGTAGGTCTTCTCAGGCCACCGGCTGACGGCTACCGGAGGGCATCGTTGGCCCCAGCGTGAGAGAGTAGACGTGTGAATGATGCACAGAAAGCGCTGTTGGCTCGCCTGCGCGAGCTCGTCGAGGAGACGCCGAAGTCGGGGGCGGTGACCGCGGCGGGCCACCCGCTGCACGTCAGCCAGTTCTCGACGGCCATCGAGTCTCGCGCAGACGATGGTGCAGCGCTTGTCGAGTACGTGCGATCCAAGGTGCAGGCTCGCCCGACCGCGAGCTACAGCGCGCTCATCAAGGCGGGACGTCCGGACCTCACCCCGGAGGCGCTGGCGGCCGACGCCGAGGCGCCCTGGGCTTCGGAGTTCACCGAAGAGGATCGCGAGGCGGCGAACTCGCGGCTCGGCGCGATGCTCGAGATTCACCGCAAGGAGGTCGAGGCCTCGGAGGCGGCCGCCCTCGAAGACGCGCGCAAGATCGTCGCGCGGGTCAGTGCGAACCGGGTCGCCAACGGCAAGGAGCCGCTGACGCCCGATCAGGAAGAGGACATGCTCGGGAACCTCGCTGCGCGCCGGGCGCGGGGCGAGTAGGTCGTCGACCGCGTCAGCGCGACGGGTACTCCTCATCGGTCACATGGTCGCCCCAGCTCACCGCTGAGTGCGTCTCATCGACCTCGTTCAGCGCGAGGTGGACCATGAAGCGATCCGGTGCCGCGCCGTGCCAGTGGTCTTCGTCGGGCTCGAAGAACACCCGATCGCCGGCGTTGATGATCTCCACGGGGCCACCGCGCTTCTGGCACAGCCCCACCCCTTCCGTGACGTAGATCGTCTGCCCGAGCGGGTGCGTGTGCCACGCGGTTCGCGCGCCCGGCGTGAAGCGCACGAGGTTCCCCTGCACGCGCGCGGGCGCGGGCGCCGCGGCGACGGCGTCGATGTACACGTCACCGGTGAACCACTCCGCCGGCCCCTTCACCGTCTGGATGCTGCTGCGCGTGATCTCCATGCCGTCTCCTGGCTAGCGTCGTCGAGCGGCCGGTGCCAGCCCCGGGCTGACCCAGCCACCGTCAGCATGGTTGATGTTCGTCCCCGGCGGGACGATCTCGTCGATCCGGTCGAGCACCGCCGCGTCGAGGACGACCTCCGCGGCGGGCAGCTGTGATTCGAGCTGCTCCATCGTCCGCGGACCGATGATCGGCGACGTGACCGCCGGGTGGTTGGCCGCGAACGCGATCGCCATCTCGATGAGGGTCAGCCCCGCCTCGTCGGCGAGCTGCGCGAGCGCGTCGGCGGCGTCGAGCTTGCGCTGGTTCTCCGGCAGCGACAGGTCGTACCGCGCCGTGACCCGCTGCCGGGCCACCGACGTCGGCTTCAGGTCCTCGGCGCCCTTGCGCCACTTCCCCGACAGCCAGCCGCCCGACAGCGGGCTCCACGGCAGCACGCCGATGCCGTACTGCTCACAGGTCGGCAGCACCTCGGCCTCGATGCCGCGCGCGAGGATCGAGTACGGCGGCTGCTCGGTGTGCGGGCGGATGAGCCCTCGCTCGCGCGCCGTCCACTGCGCCTCGACGATGCGCGACGCCGGGTAGGTCGAGTGCCCGAAGTAGCGGATCTTGCCCTGCTGGACGAGGTCGGTCAGGGCGCCGAGCGTCTCGTCGAGGGCGGTCTCCGGCGTGGGGCGGTGCACCTGGTAGAGGTCGATCCAGTCGGTCTGCAGCCGGCGCAGCGAGTGCTCGACCTCTTCGACGATCCAGCGCCGCGACGCGCCGCGGTGGTTCGGGTCGTCGCCCATCGGGCCCCAGAACTTCGTGGCGACCACGACCTCGTCGCGTCGCCCGCCGGCGAGCGCCCTGCCGACGATCTCCTCGGACTCACCCTGCGCGTAGATGTCCGCGGTGTCGATGAAGTTGATCCCCGCGTCCAGCGCCGCGTGGATGATGCGGACCGAGTCGTCGTGGTCGGCGTTTCCCCAGGCGCCGAACATCATCGCGCCGAGGCACAGCTTGCTGACCGAGACGCCGGTGCGTCCCAGGTTCCGTTGCTCCATGAGGTGCTCCTGTGGGTGGCTGGTCGGTACGCGACGCGTCTCGCACGGCGCCCGCGTCGCGTGGTGGGGCATCCCAGCTCGCGAGGATGCGCAGCGCGTCCTCCGACGGCGAGCCGGGCTCGGGGGCGAAGACCGACACGTGCAGTCCCGCGTCGGCGGCGAAGTCCAGGGTCTCGTAGCGCAGCTCGAGCTCCCCGACCACGGGGTGGCGCATGCGCTTGATCGCGGTCCGGTGAAACCGCACATCGTGCGGAACTCCGGGCTGCGGCTGGACAGCTCGCCGACGAGTTCGGCCAGCTCGGGGTCGCACGGCCGGCTGCCGGCCACGCCGCGCAGGGTCGCGGCGAGGTCGGCGGCGAGTGGTCCCACTCGGGGTAGAAGGCGACGGCGGGTGGTGAGGAACCTGCCGATGTCGTTCGCTGCATCCACACCGGCAGCGTACCCAGGAGAACCGGCTGTAAAGGGGGCCTCTCAGTGCCCGTCTGAGAAGGCCTCCCACCCCGGTTCGAAACGCGCTTCCCTGGATGACATGCGTGCAGCCATCTTCATCGAACCGGGGAAGGTCGAGGCCGGCGACCGGCCCGACCCTTCCATCCAGCACCCCACCGACGCGGTCGTCCGCGTGGTCCAGGCCTGCGTCTGGGAGTCGGACCTCTGGTACTACCGCGGCGACTCGCCGTTCGAGCAGGGCGGCCCGATCGGCCATGCGTTCATCGGGGTCGTGGAGGATGTCGGCGCCTCGGTGTCGGGGGTCTCTGTCGGGGATCTTGTGATCGCTCCGTTCGCCTACAGCGACGGCACCTGCCCGAACTGCCAGAACGGCATCACGACCGCGTCGTCGCGTCGCGCGGCGAGGAGGCGATCGCGGCGGTTCGATGGAGACGGCGATCGAGATCGCGCGGGCGGGCTCGATGGTCGGCTTCGTCGGTGTGCCCCATGGGGTGGAGCTGCCGATCACGTCGATGTTCTTCCGCACGGTTGGGGTGCGGGGAGGCGGTGCGCCGGTGCGGGTGTACCTGGCGGAGTTGCTCGAGGATGTGCGCGAGGGGCGGATGAACCCGGGGCGGGTACGGGTG
>JBPPNC010000075.1:0-29432 GCA_051306365.1 Solirubrobacteraceae bacterium | reverse complement strand
TCGGGGGGGACCCGCTCGCGTCGGTGCCGCACGTGTCGCTGCGGCGCCGCCTCGGCCTGCTGCGCTACCTGCGCCCGCACCTCGTCGGCGTGGGCGTACTGCTGGCGACCGTGGTGCTGGTGAGCCTGCTTGCGCTCGCGGTGCCGTGGCCGATCAAGATCGTCGTCGACAACGTGCTCGGCACCGTCCCGCCAGGGCCGCTGCTGGAGGCGCTGCCGGGGCCCGACACCCCGGAGGCGCTGCTCGTCGCCGCGGTGGCGATGGCGGTGCTGATCTTCATCGCGACGACCGCGGTGGAGCTCGTGCAGTCCTATCTCAACGTGCGCGTCGGGCAGCGGGTCACCTACGCGCTGGCGGCCGACGTGTTCGCCCACGTGCAGCGGCTGTCGCTCGTCTTCCACGGGCGCCGCCCGGTGGGCGACACGATCGCGCGGGTCAACCAGGACACGTTCGGGCTCCAGTCGATGCTCGTGGGGGTCGGCGTGCCGATCGCGCAGAGCCTCGTGACGCTGGTCGCGATGTTCACGATCATGTACGTGCTCTCGCCGGAGCTCACGCTGCTCGCGCTGGCCGTCGTCCCGCTGCAGCTCCTGGCGATCGCCGTCTTTGCGCAGCCGATGAAGCGCGCGAGCCGGGACCGGTTGGACCGCGAGGGGCGGCTGGTGTCCGTCGTGCAGCAGACGCTCACGTCGTTGCCGGCGGTGCAGGCATTCACGCGGGAGCGGGTCGAGCACGCGCGGTTCGTGCGTGATGCGGACCACACGCTGGCGGCGTACATGCGCGAGACGCTCGCGGGGATGTGGTTCAAGCTCGTCGTGGGCGCAGCAACCGCGGCCGGCACTGCGGCGATCATGTACCTGGGGGCGAAGCAGGCACTCGATGGGGACCTGAGCACCGGCACGATCATCGTCTTCCTCGCCTACCTGGCGGCGCTGTACGCGCCGCTGGACTCCATCGCGTACACGGCGTCGAGCTTCCAGTCCGCCGCGGCGCAGTGCGACCGGGTGATCGAGATCCTCGACTCGCGCCCCGACGTCGAGGACGCTCCGCATGCCGACGAGGCGCCGATCGCCGCGGGGCACGTGCGCTACGAGGGCGTGAGCTTCGGCTACGACCCGACCCGGCTCGCGCTGCAGGACATCGACGTCGAGGCGCGGCCGGGCGAGGTCATCGCGATCGTCGGGCCGACCGGCGCCGGCAAGACGACGCTGGTGAGCCTGCTCGTGCGGTTCTTCGACCCCCAGCGCGGCCGCATCACGATCGACGGCCGCGACGTCCACGCGTGGAAGGCGCGGGCGCTGCGCGAGCAGATCGGGCTCGTGCTGCAGGAGCCGTTCATCCTGCCGCTCACGGCCGCGGAGAACATCGCGTACGGGCGGCCCGACGCGTCGCGTGAGGACATCGTCGAGGCCGCGCGCGCCGCAGACGCCCATGACTTCATCGAGCGGCTGCCGCAGGGGTACGACACGGTGATCGGCGAACGTGGCGCCACGCTCTCCGGCGGGGAGAAGCAGCGTCTGTCCATCGCGCGGGCGTTCCTGAAGGACGCACGGATCCTCATCCTCGACGAGCCGACCTCGGCGCTCGACGCACGTACCGAGGCCGCGCTGCTCGACGCGCTGCAGCGGCTGAGCGCCGGGCGCACCTCCTTCGTGATCGCGCACCGCCTGTCGACGATTCGCGGCGCCGACCGCATCCTCGTCGTCGACGGCGGGCGGATCGCCGACCAGGGTTCGCATGGGGAGCTCGTCGCGCGGGGCGGGCTGTACGCGGAGCTGTACGCGCAGCAGATGGACTTCACGCGGCACGACGTCGCCCCGGGCGCGCTGCTTTCCGCGCCCGCGCCGGCGCAGCGGTTTCACCGCGACCCGGTGGAGGGGTGAGCGGGCCCCTGCGCGTCCTCCAGGTCGCTCCGTTGTGGTTCCCCACCGGGCCGGACGGCCCCGGCGGCATCGAGACGTTTCTCGCCACGCTCACGCGCGCGCTCGCCGACGCCGGCTGCGAGGTCACGCTGCTCGCGCCCGCCGGATCCGATGGTGGGGTTCCGGTCGTGGAGGTGCTGGACGCCGGGCTGTTCGCCGCGATGCGCGCGGGTGCCGCGTGGGATCAGGTGCCCTACGAGCAGCACGCCCTGCTGGCGGCCGGGCGGATGCGCGGCGAGTTCGACGTCGTCCACGCGCACCTCGGCCCCGCCGGGTTCGCCCTGTCGGCCGGCGGGCCGGCGCTCCACACCCTGCACGGGCAGGTCACGCGGGACCTGGAGTGGCTCGTCGCGCGCGAGCCGGAGCTGTGGCTCACCACGCCCGCCGAGCCGCAGGCAGCGCGGCTGCGGGCTGCCGGGGCGCGGCATTGCGCCGCTGTGCCGAACGGCCTCGAGACGGCGCGCTTCCCCGCGGGCGAGGGCGGCGGGCCGCTCGTCTTCCTCGGCCGGATGGAGCGGCAGAAGGGCCCGGACCTGGCGCTCGCCGCCGCGACGGCGCTCGATCGCGACCTCGTCCTGGCCGGGCCGGTCGCCGACGAGGACTACTTCGCCGCCGCGATCGCCCCGCAGCTCAGTGAGCGCGCGCAGTACCACGGGGTGCTCGCCCACGCGGACAAGGTCACGCTCCTCGCCCAGGCGTCCTGCGTGGTCATGCCGTCGCGCTGGGAGGAGCCGTTCGGCATGGTGGCCGCCGAGGCCGCCGCCTGCGGGACGCCGGTCGCCGCGCTCGGCCGCGGTGCGCTGCGCGACGTCGTCGAACAGGGGCTCACGGGCTGGTGTGCGGAGGACGAGGCCGGGCTCGCCGCCGCGGTCGCGCGGGCGCTGACGCTGGACCGCGGCGCGATCCGCCGCCGCGCGCTCGAGCGCTTCGGGATCGAGCCGGTCGCCCGCCGGTTCGTCGCGCAGTACGAGGCGATGCTCGGATGAGCTTCGCCCCACCCGCCTACCCGCCCGCCGACCGTGGGACGCTCGTCCTGTGGGGGCTGCTCGCCAACGAGCCTTTCGGCGGCATGACGTGGCAGGTCCTGCACCACCTCGTCGCGCTGCGCCGGCTCGGCTTCGACGTCTGGTACGTCGAGGACACCGACGCGCCGCTGTCCGACCCGTTCGACATCAGCATCACCGACGACCCCGCCGCCAACGCCGAGTTCCTCCAGCACTGGATGGACGCGATCGGTCTGGGCGACCGCTGGATCCTGCGGCCGCCGTGCCGCGAGGACACGCTCGGTCGCGACCGGGCCTTCCTCGATGCGCTGTACGCGCGCGCTGACGCCGGGCTGAACCTGTGCGGCGCGATGGAGCTGCAGCCGCGCCACGACGCGATCGCGTCGCTGGTCCTGCTGGAGACCGACCCGGTCGCCGGGCAGATCCGGGCCGCGAGCGGCGACGCCTGGCAGCGCGAGCAGTACGAGCGCTACGACCACCTGTTCACGTACGGGCAGAACGTCGGCGACCCGTCCTGCCCGGTCCCGGACCTCGGTCTGACGTGGCACGGCACGCGCCCGCCCGTGTTCCTGCCGTGGTGGGAGGGGGCGGGCCCGCCCTTGGACCCGTCGGTGCTCACCACCGTGCTGACGTGGAGCATCGCCGGCAAGGACGTCGAATGGCAGGCCCAGTCCTACAGCTGGCGCAAGCATCTCGCCTTCCAGCCGTACCTCGACCTCCCCGCACAGGTGCCGATGACGCTCGAGCTCGCCGTCGGCAAGGCGCCGGGCGACGCCAAACAGGACCTGCACCGCCGTGGCTGGCGCACCCAGTCGATCGTCCCGCTGTTCGACCCGCTGGCCTACCGCGCCTACCTCCGGCGGTCGGCCGGAGAGTTCACCGCGACGAAGGAGCAGTACGTGCGCTCGCACAGCGGATGGTTCTCCGATCGCAGCGTCTGCTACCTCGCGACGGGGCGGCCGGTCATCACGGAGAGGACCGGCTGCGAGCGGCACGTTCCCGTCGGCGAGGGGCTGCTGACGTTCTCCACGCCCGACGAGGCGGTGGCCGCCGTCGAGGCCGTCGCCGCCGACCCGGCCCGCCACGCCCGGGCGGCGCGGGAGATCGCCGCCGAGTACTTCGGGGCCGAGCGGGTGCTCGGGGACATCCTGCGCACGGCGGGGCTGCTGTGACGCCCTCGATATCCCAGACGGCGTGCCGCTGGGCGCGGGCGCGCAGATCGACGTCCAGCAGCACACGTTCAAGCGCTTCTTCACCGAACGGCGGCCCGGCCTCGTTCTCGGCGACGGGGTCGTGGTGCACATGTGGACGAGTTTCAGCGTGGACCCGGGCGCGTCCATGGCGGTCGGGGCGCGCAGTGCATGTGCGGCGAGCGGATCACGATCGGCGAGCGGGTGATCGTGTCGTTCGGCGTCGCGATCGCCGACGGCGATTTCCACCCGCACGACACCGCCCTGCGACGGGAGGACTCGCTGGCCCTGGCGCCCGACCCGGACGGGTCGCGCGAGCGCCCGCCGATTCCCACCGCCCGGTGGTCATCGAGGACGACGTCCGGATCGGGATCGGCGCGATGATCCTGAAGGGGGTGACCATCCGCCGGGGCGCGACGGTGGCCGCGGGGGCGGTCGTCGCCCGTGACGTCCCGGCCGGGGTGCTGGTCGAAGGCAACCCGGCGCGGCTCGTGTCCCCGTGACCGGACGGCAGCTCGAGCACGAATGGCATCCCGACCCGGTGCCCGACAACGTCGCGCTCGGCGATGGCGCGTGGCTCTACAGCAGCTGGGCGTTCGCGCACTTCCGCGCGACCGCCGCGGATGCGGTGGTGATCGGGGACCACACGGGGGTCGACGTGGGCTCGATGTTCGTGCTCGGGACCGCGGCACGGGTGCGCGTCGGCGACTGGTGCGTGCTGAACGGGCCGATCATCGCGACAGATGGCCGGGTGGAGATCGGCGACCACGCGCTCATCTCGTACGGCGTGGTGCTCGGCGGCGCGACGGTGGTCGGCAACCCGGCGTGCGTCGTCAGGCGCCCGCGGCGGCGCGCAGCTGACCCGCCACGTCGCCGGTGATCGGCTCGGCGTGACCGGGCCACGCCGCCGCCGGTTCCAGCGCGGCGAGCCTGTGCAGCGACAGCCGCGCCTGCGCGGTGTCGAGGTTGTACCCGTCCAGCGGCACATACGGCGGGCAGTCCCGGCTCCAGAAGCTCAGCGTGTAGAACGCGTCCGTCGTGAGCGCCAGACGGTCGGACGGGCGGAAGAGCGCGATCTGCCCGGGCGCGTGGCCGGGCAGGTGGACGACCCGGAAGCCCGCGACCTCGTCGCCTTCGGCGAGGGTTCCGGTGATCTCCACGGGCCCGCCGTCCCACGCGACCTTGTGCAGCACGCGGTGGATCCAGCGGTGGGGCGCGGGCACGTCGCGCAGCTTGTCGTCCCAGTAGCGCCAGCCGCCTGAGCCCTCGGCGTCGATCACCTCGTCGGCGTGGCAGTACACCGGCACGCCGAGCGCGGGCGCGCTGCCCCGGTGATCGGTATGGCCGTGCCCGAGCACGATCCGCGTCAGCCCGCCCAGCCGGGCACTCGCCGCGCGGATGGCGGGGACCATCGTCCGCGCACCCGCGTCGAACATGAGCACGCCGTCGCCCTCGCGCACGAAGTAGACGTTGCAGCGACCCGGTTCGCCCTGCAGGCGCCACACGCCATCGGCGACCTCGTCGACGTCGGCGGTGCCCGCCAGGTGGTGGCCGAGCGAGACGCGAGTGTTGAACGCGCGCTTCGCGGCCGCCTCGGCCTTCGACCCCTCCGGGGGCAGCGCGCCGATCTGCCGGGCCAGGGTGCCGCTGTCGCTGTACGCGTCGTTGCGGATGAGCTGCTCGCCGCGCATGCGCACGACGTCGACGCCTTCGAGCTCGAGCGGCGCGCCGTTGGGCTCCAGGCCCTGGAGCGTGCCGGGGCCGGCGAACGTGCCGGTCGCGCGCCAGCGCACCACGGCGGTGTGACCCTCGCTGACGAAGTCGAGGATCTGGAAGGCGAAGTCCGGGACGGCAGCCCACAGCTCGTCGAAGAACGCGACGACGTCGGCCTTCCCGCCGGGAGGCATTGCGCCGCGGATCTCGACCTCCGCATCCTCGGCGTAGAACCTGCGCTGCGCATCGCATTCGCCCCGTTCGATCGCCTCGAAATACGCGCGCGCGGCTGCTCCCTCACCCATGCGGGCGACCCTAACGGGTCAGCGCTGCTCGTCGGGCCAGTGGCCGTGCTCGTCGAAGTAGCGGCGCGCGGCCGCTTCGTCGTCGCGATCACGGTCGCCGGAGACACCCATGCGGTGCAGGAAGTTCAAGAGCGCGATGCTCAGCCCGGCGCCGATGAGGGCGGCCGCGCCGTCGGCGGAGTCCAGGCTCGGGTTGAGCGCGAACAGGATGATCGCGGCCACCACGACGAGCGCCGGCAGGGCGTACCGGATGAAGAAGAGGAAGGACATGCCCTCCCAGTATGGGGCCTGTGCGCGGCACCCACCAGAGGGCCATGCCCGACACTGCGCTTCGGGAAAGCCCTACCCCGCGGTGACCGCGTGTGCCGCGGCGACGTGGGCCGCAACGTGTTCAGCATCCCGGTTGATCCCGGCGAACCGCCCGGAGCCCCACGTGTGCAGCCACGGCAGGCCGAGCACGTACAGCCCGGGGACGGTGGTCACGCCGCGGTGGTGCGTGGGGTACCCGGTGCCGTCGAACGCGGGCAGGCGCACCCAGGACCAGTCCGAGGAGAACCCGGTCGCCCAGATGATCGTGCGGACGTCGTCGCCGTCGAGGTCGAGCGTGCTCGGCCCGCTGCGCGCCGGGCGCCACGGCGGGCGGTAGCGGTCTTCGGCGGGCGCGTCGATCCCCTGCTCGACGATCCAGCGGTCGATCGTGTCCTTCGCCCGCTCGGCGACCTTGTCGGCGTGGTCGAGGTTCGTCGCAAGGTCGTCGGCGAACCGCAGCAGCTCGCCGTCGGCGCCGAGCAGACGGCCGTGCAGCCGCATGCCCTCCATCGCGAAGCGACGCAGGTCGATGTCCCGGCCGCCGTCGCGCCCGGTGACGTAGTGGTTGGCTTCCTGCCGGGCCTGCAGCCCCATCGGGTGGTCGTCGATCGGCTGGTCGTAGTGGCCCATGTCGTGCATCCACGCGACGACGTCGCGGCCGCGGTAGAAGCGCGAGATGCGCGGCGCGGTGCCGACGGCGAGGTGCACGCGCCGACCGGCGAGGTGGAGGTCCTCGGCGATCTGGGCGCCGGACTGGCCGGAGCCGACGACGAGCACGCCGCCGTCGGGCAGGGAGGACGCGCGCTTGTAGTTCGACGAATGCAGCTGGGTGACGTCGTCGCAGATCCGCGCGGCCAGGCCCGGGATGCGTGGCCGGTGGTAGCCCCCGACGGCGAGGATCACCCGGTCGGTCGTGACCGTGCCCGACGTCGTCTCGACGACGAAGCCGTCGCCCTCCTCGGCCGGCTCGACGGCGAGGACGTCGACACCCTCCAGGACCGGCTGGCCGTGGCGATGCGCGAACGCCTCGACGTAGCGCACGACGTCGTCGCGGACCATGAAGCCGTCGGGGTCGTCGCCGTCGTACGGGTGACCGGGCAGCGTGCACTGCCAGTTCGGGGTGACGAGGCAGAACGCGTCCCATCGCGCGGTGCGCCACGCGTCGGCCACCCGGTGGCGCTCGAGCACGATGTGCTCGATGCCGTGCTCGCGAAGGTGCCAGCTCGCCGTGAGGCCCGCCTGGCCGCCGCCGACGATCACCACCGGGACGTGACCCTCGAGGTCGTCGGCCGGCGGCGGCGGCGTGCGGGGCTCGCCGCGGACCCCCATCGACTCGACGCGGACGACGCCCTGCATGTGCGGCGCGTGGTGCCCGGCAGCGGTGGCGAGCTCCTCCAGCTGCTGCGCGGCAGCGGTGCAGGCGAAGCCGAACTTCGCGCGCACGCGCTCACTGGCCTCCTCCAGCGCGTCGCTGGTGCGGCGCAGGAACTCGGTGACGGGGTAGACGGCGCCCGTGGTGAGCGTGTCCTCGATCGCACGCGAGGGGGAGTAGCACGGCTGGACGGTGCCGTCGGGCCACCGGATGGTGAAGGAGACCTCGGGCATGGCTAGGCCGGCAGCAGCGGCGCGGGCGCACGGTACGCCTCGGGTCGCAGGTCGCGGATGGGGGACAGGGCCTTGCGGGCGTGCGTGACCTCGGCGTGCACGTCGGCGGCGGCGATCGCGAGGCCGCCGGTGGTGGGCGTCGCGTCGATCGGGTCGCCGCCGGGCCCGACGACGCGCGCGCCGCCGAGGAACTGCAGCCTGCCGAACGTCCCCGTCTGGTTCGCGCTGGCGACGTACAGGGAGTTCTCCGCCGCCCGCGCGCGATCCCACAGTTCGCTGCGGCGCCACTGGCGGTCGTCCTCCAGCCGCTCGGCCGCGTTCGTCGCGCTGCACGGCCAGGCGCTGAGGAAGCAGAGGATCTCGGCGCCGTCGAGCGCCAGCGTGCGGGCGGCTTCCGGGAACGCCTTGTCGTAACAGATGAGCATCCCGAGCCGGCCGACCGGGCTGTCGAACGCGGCGAGCGGCTCGGTCGACGCGGTGGTCACGCGGTCCTCGCGCAGCGGCAGGTGGACCTTGCGGTGCACGGCGTGCAGGCCGTCGCCGCTCACGCACACCGCCGCGTTGTAGCGCGAGCC
Source organism: Solirubrobacteraceae bacterium (assembly GCA_051306365.1). GTDB lineage: Bacteria > Actinomycetota > Thermoleophilia > Solirubrobacterales > Solirubrobacteraceae > Svornostia. Next base: position 20,809 of record JBPPNC010000075.1, on the reverse strand, counting down.
GTCGCCGCCGTCCTCGCAGAAGCCGACACACACGGTCATGTCGCCCGCGAGCTCCATGACGCGGCGCAGCTCGGGGCCGTCACGGTCGAACGCGGGCGGCGGCTCGACATCCTCGCCGCCGAGCGACTCGACGTACCCGCCGAGCGCCGCCTCGGGCAGCACGAGCAGGTCGACGTCCCGCGCGCGGGCCTCGTCGATGAGGACCGCGATGGTCGCGAAGCACACGTCGAGGTCGCGGCCGAAGGGCGCCGCGGAGGCGGCGAAGGTGGTCTCGCTCACAGGACAACCTCCGTGGTGGTGGTCGGTCCCAGGCCCGTCACGCCGCCGGTCAGCGCGACCGTGACGTCCCCGTCGGGCCAGCGCAGGCGCACGCCCGGTTCAGCGGTGAGGGCGCCCGCGACGGCACTCGTCGCCGGTCCGGCGCTGAGCGCGGCCTCCCCCGCCGTGACCATTGCGTAGCCCGGGAAGCACGTCAGCCAGTCCCCGCCCGTCACGCCGTCGGGGCGCGGGACGCGGGCGACGTCCAGTTCGGCGCCGCACCCGCTGGCCTCGGCGAGCATGCCGGTGGTTCCGACGATGCCCGCCATCGAGACGTCCTTCGCCGCGCGCGGGCGCGCGGCCGCGACCGCGTCGTGCATCGCGCGCAGCTCGTCGCGGGTGCGATGCGTGGTGGAGTCCCACTGCCGGCCCGCGTAGCCCGGGCGCCAGCTCCCGCCGAGGTCGGCGGTGATCGCGAGCGGGTCGCCCGCGCGCCCGCCTCCGGCGGGGATCGGGTCGGCGGTGCGGCCCAGCCCGGTGATGCTCAGCGACGCCGGCACCCCGAGCTGGGTGTGCCCGCCGAGGATGGGCAGGCCGAACGCGTCGGCGCCGTCGCGCATGCCCGCGATGACCCGGGCCGCCGCCTCGGCGTCGGGCGCGGCGAGCGCGTCGAGCGCGCCCACGGGTGCGGCCCCCATCGCGGCGAGGTCGTGCGCGGTGACGAGCATCGCGCACCAGCCCGCCCACGCAGGGTCGCGCTCGACCATGGCGGGGACGATCGCGTCGGTGCACGCCACGACGTCGGTGCCCGCGACGGGCGTGCCGTCGTCGCCCAGCCACGGGCTCGGGGCGAGCACGTCGCCAAGGAGCTCCGCCAGGGGCGCCTTCGTCGCCGCGGCGAGCTGCCCGATCCGGTCAATGGGGAAGCGCATGAGCACATGCGCCCGCCCCGCGACGACGATGTCGCGGACGTGCGTCCAGCCCAGCCGGGCGAAGAACGGCTCCGTGCGGTCCTGGACCTGCGCGTCGAAGCGCAGCGCGCCCGCGTTGAGCGCCACCGCGCACGCGGCGCGCACGAGCGCGGCGCCGATGACCGCCCGCTGGGTCGCACGCGATCCCGGTCCGCACACCAGGCGGCTGCCCTGCCACCACCCGAGTCCCTGGCCCTCGGCGACGGCGGGGTGCACCCGCACGCCGCCGAGCACCGCGCCGTCCGCGCCGACGGCGACGAGCACCTTCGTGCGCACGTCTTCGTCGTGGTGGTCGCGGTCATGGCGGGCGAACAGTCCCTGCTCGTCGACGAACGCCGCGGTGCGCAGCCGGCGGTGGGCGGCCACGCGGGCGGGGTCGTCGCTGGCGTCGACGATGAGGAACGCGGGCGCAGCGGGGGCGCGCCGGTGGTGTGGGGCGCCGATGCGTTCGAGCTGCTCGAGGAGGTCGAGCATCGTTCAGCCCCCCGCCGCCTGGAGGGCCGAGCACGCACCGCACGCGGCGCAGCCCGCGCGCTGGGAGGCGCCCGTCATGCCGGCGGCGCGCAGCGCGCCGGCCACCCGTTCGGTGATGCTCAGCAGCGAGAGCGGCAGCGGCGCGGGGACGTCGTCGACGTCGTGTGCGAGGGACCCTTCGAGCGGGCGGTACGGCACGACGAACGGGTAGACGCCCATCGCGATGAGGCGCTCGGCGCCGGCGATGAGCTCGTCGGGGTCCTCGCCGAGCCCGACGATGAGATAGGTCGAGACGGCGTTGGGGCCGAACACGCGCACGGCCTCGGTCCACGCCTCGTCGTAGCGCCAGAGCGGCACCGTCGCCTTCCCCGGCGTCCAGCGTTCGCGAACCGCCTGGTCGAGCGACTCGACGTGGATGCCGATCGCGTCCGCACCGGCCCGGTGCAGCGCGCCGATCCATTCCAGGTCCAGCGGCGGCTCGATCTGCACCTGGATCGGCAGGCCGGGCACCCGCGCCTTCACGGCGGCGACGCACTTCGCCAGGTGCTTCGCGCCCCGGTCGCGGCCGTTCGACGTGCCGGTCGTCATGACCATCTGCCGCACGCCGTCCAGCCGCACGGCGGCCTCGGCCACCTCGGCGAGCTGCTCGGGCAGCTTCACCTGCGTGGTCGCGCCCCGCTGCAGCGACTCCTCGATCGTGCAGAACCGGCAGCGGCTCGATGCGTGCGTGTAGCGGATGCACGTCTGCACCACGGTGGTGGCGAGGACGTTCGCGCCGTGCAGCCGCGCGAGCTGCTCGTACGGGATCCCTTCGGGGGTGTGCAGGTCGTAGAACGCCGGCCGCTCGACGGGCTCGAGCGTCGCGTCCTCGACCACGATCCCGTCACGCGTGATCGTCCCGTCGGCCATGACTTCGAACGGGGAATCGGGCGCGACGGGAATCGCGGCGGAGGGACAGCTCGCGACGGTGCGCAGCTTCCAGTGGCCGTCGTCCGACGGCCCGGCACCCGCCCGCCGCCTGACGGGCGGGGCACCGGAGCGGATGCCGCGGACGGCGAGCTCGCTGCGGAGCTGCAGGTCCACTAGACCATCCAGGTCGAGTTGATGATCGCGCCCTTGCGGGCGTAGTGGATGACGGCGTCCTGGACGTCGAGCGGGTGCGTCGGGATGACGCCCTCGATGAGGTCCTCCTCCCGCGCGCCGTGCAGCGACAGGCCGAACCGGCACGCGTACACCTTGCCGCCCTCGCCGATGAACGTCTTCAGCTGGTTGTTGATGTTGCGCTCACCGGGGAAGCCCTCGTCGCCGACGGTCGGGAAACCGCGCGTGTCAAGGCAGTTCAGCGCGCCGATTCCGTAGAAGTACAGGGCGGACTCGAAGCCCTTGCGCAATGCGCGGGTGGCGAGCAGGACGGCGACGAAGCTCACCGACGACTCGTGCACGAGGCCGTGGACCATGCCGAAGTAGCACTCGCCCTCCTCGGCCTGGTAGTCGGGGAAGACCTTGGTGGAGCCGTAGATCGACGCCCCCTTCTCCACGCTGGGGTGCGGGATCTCCTGCAGGCTGGCGATCTCCTGCTCGGTCAACGTGGGTGCGACGGCCATGCGTGTCCTCCGGTGCGTCGGTCGTGAGTGGGTTCGACCATCGTCTGGGAGGGGGTGCCCGGCCCCAATGGCCCGGCGGTCCAAGACCGGGCCTGAGTGGTGGGGACCGGAGGTCGGATCCGGAGGGGAACGCGGTGGGTAGGCCGCCGGGACGGGGTCGGGAAAACCCGACCGTGATGCTCCTATGGTCGCGCGAGCGTCACGGCGAGCGCCGGCTGGTCTGCGTCGACCATGCCGCGGAACTGGCCGGCGAGCCGGTCGCTCCAGTCGCCGCCCGTCGACAGGGAGATGACCGCCGAACCGCCCGGCGACCGAAAGGCGGAGCCGTCCTCGGCCCACCCCTTTGCGCGCAGCGTGCGCTGCAGGTCGGCCGTGAGCGTCCGCGTGGTCGTTCCGACCGGCGCGGAGTCCAGGGCGGGGGCGACGATGAGGTACCGGAAGCACTCGTCGGGCGAGACCGGGCACTCGTAGGAATGGCCGGCCACCCGGGCGGTCTCGGGCAGCGGGACCGCCTCAGTCGGAGGAGCCAGCTCCTCTTCCGTCGCGCCGCATGCCGACAGCACGAGCGCGGCCAGCACAGGCAGCCACCTCATCCGATCGCCTCGTACAGCTTCAGGTGCGCCCGCGCCGCGCCCTCCCACGTGTGCGCCGCCGCCAGCCGCGCGCCGATCTCCGGGTCGGGCGGCGCCGCCAGCGCGCTCTCCAGGTCGCCGAACGACGCGGCCTCGCCGAACACCTCACGGAACACCGGCAGGTCGCTGAGCACCACGGGCCGTCGTGCGGCGAGCGCCTCCATCGCCGCCATCCCGAAGCCCTCCTTCGTGGACAGCAGCGCGAACACGTCACAGGTCGCCACGAGCGCCGGCAGCTCGTGGTCGTCGATCGCCCCGAGCACGACCGGCTCGATGCCCAGCTCCTCGCACCGCGCCTGCACCTGCGCCCGGTAGGGCCGGTAGTCGAACAGCGTCTCGCCGCCGGCGATGACCAGCCGCGTGCGGGGATGCCCGCCGTCGCGCAACGCCGCGATCGCCTCGACGAGCTCCAGCGTTCCCTTCCGCGGCTCGATCCCGCCGACGGTGAGGACGAAGGGGTCGGCGTCCCGCACCCGCGCGCGCCACGCGGCGCGGCCGGCCTCGTCGTCCACCGCCGCGGCGAACCGCTCGGCCGCCACGCCGTTGGCGATGACCCGTGCGTCTATACCCCACCCGGCGCGCAGCTCCTCTGCGACCCTCGCCGACACGCACACGTGCGCGAACGGCTCCACGATCGCGCGCTCGTGGCACTCGGCGAGCGCCGGGCTCGTGAACTGGTCGAGGTGATGGACCGTGCGCACGCAGCCCGGCACGGCGTTGGCCGAGATGCAGTCCTGGGCGTGCACGATGTCGTAGTCCGCCGGGTCGATCGCGGCGCCCAGCGCGTCGATGGAGGCGAGCACGCGCGCATCGACGTCGTCGGTCGCCGTCGGCGCGCGGTCGGCGAGCCGCACCGCCACCTGCGGGTCGACGGCGCGGAAGAACCCTTCGCCCGGCTCCGGGGCGATCCCCCACACGGTCACGTCAGCGCCCAGCGCCGCCATGGCCTCCGCCAGCGCGAGCGTGTGGACCACGCCACCGCGCGGACGGGTCGAGTACGTGACGAGCGCGATGCGCACCGAGGCATCATGCCGGTTCGGTGTTACGTTCCGCCGCGCTGGGCCGCGGAACGTCACTCCGAACCGCGTGCCGTACCGTTCGCGCGCATGGCCGCGCTGCGCATCGTCGTCGCCGACGATCACGTCCTTCTCCGCGAGGGGCTCGTCCGGCTCCTCGAGGAGGCGGGGCTGGAGGTCGTCGCCCAGGCCCGGGACGCTCCCTCGCTCGTCGAAGCCGTCGACGACGAGCGCCCCGACGTCGCGATCGTCGACGTCCAGATGCCGCCCGACCGCACCGACGACGGCCTGCGCGCCGCGCGCCACATCCGCGAGCACCACCCCGATGTCGGCGTCCTCGTCCTCACGCAGTTTCTCGAGGAGCGCTACGCCCTCGACCTCGTCGGCGACGACGCCAGCGGCGTCGGCTACCTCCTCAAGGACCGCGTCGGCGACGTGGCGTCGCTCGTCGACTCCGTCAAGCGTGTCGCGGCCGGCGGGACCGCGCTCGACCCCGACGTCGTCGCGCGGATGGTCGGCCGCCGGCGCAAGGAGGACCCGCTGGAGCGCCTCACGCCGCGCGAGAAGGAGGTCCTCGCGCTCATGGCCGAGGGGAAGTCCAACCACGGGATCGCCGAGGAGCTGTCAGTCACCCCGGCGGCGATCGAGAAGCACATCACGAGCATCTTCCAAACGCTCGACCTGGGCCGCGCGCCCACCGAGCACCGCCGCGTCCACGCGGTTCTCACGCTGCTGCGCAGCCGCTGAACCCGATCAGGTCACGGGCAGCGTGAGCCGCACGCGCGTGCCGTCGGCCGAGCTCTCCAGCGCGGTGCGGCCGCCGCTGGCCTCGATCCGCGCGAACAGCGCCGCCAGGCCGACGTGTTGGTCGATGACGGCTGGGTCGAAGCCCGGGCCGTCGTCAGCGACCTCGATGACGAGCTCCCCGTCGATCGGCGTGACGAGCACGCCGGCCTCGGCACCGGGAGCGTGCTGTGCAACGTTCGTGAGGAGCTCGCGCAGCGCGGCGAGCACGAGCAGGTCGTGGGTGCCATCCGCGCGGTCGGACACCGTGACCTTGACGGTGAAGGATCCACGCGCAGCGTGGTCGCGGGCGAGCCCTTCAACCGCGGAACGCAGCGTCGTCGACGTGAGCGTGATCGGGTGCAGCTCGCTGACGACGGCGCGCAGCCGCCGGGTGACGTCCTCGACCGTCTCGATCGCGCGGTGGACCGCGGGGTCGGCGGGGACGGATGCCCACTCCTGGTGGGCGAACAGCAGGCGCTGGAGCACGTCGTCGTGCAGGACGTCGGCGAGGCGCCCGCGTTCGCGCTCGGCGGCCTCGAGGGAGTCCTTGACGATCCGGCGCTGCCGGCGCGCCAGCCGGTCCAGTTCGGTGATGTCCCGGGCGATGACGCCGACGGTGCGGCGGCCGTCGTGGTCCATCGGCACGTAGCGGGTCTCCCACACGCGGCCGTCGGGGGTCGTCGCCGTCGTGTTGAACGGCGTGCCGGATGCAGCGGCCTGCGCCACGGCGCTCCGCGAGATCAGCACGTCACCCTCGTTGATGGCCGCCATCGCGTCGTTCGTGTACAGCACTCGCCCCCGGTCCTCGAGGAGCGCGAGGCAGATGTCGGTCTCGCGCGACAGCCGCTCGAGCAGCTCGCCGATCAGGGTCGCCTCACCGGTCTCCACGGTCACTCCAGGAGCCCGGTGCGCATCGCCGTCGCGACGGCGGCGGCGCGGTCGTTGACGCCGAGCTTGTCGTACAGGGTCTGCAGGTGGCTCTTGACCGTCGCGGGGCTGAGCGACAGCTCCTGCGCGATGTCCGGGGCCGACATGCCGTCGGCGATCATCCCGAGCACCTCGCGCTCGCGGGTCGTCAGTCGCGGCGTGTCGTTCTGGGCGCGCAGCTGGATCTGCCGGACGAGCTGTCCCTGGACCTCGGGTGGCAGGCGCACCTCGCCGCGGGCGGCGGCGGCGACCGTGTCGCAGATCTCGTCGCGGTCGGCCTGCTTGCCGAGGAACGCCGAGGCGCCGCCGGAGATGCACTGGTAGACGAGGTCCTCCGCCGCATGGGCGGAGACGAGGACGACGGCGGTCGGCAGCTGGTCGCGCCGGATGGCGTGCAGCACCTGGAGGCCGTCGAGGCCGGGCATCTTGACGTCGAGCAGCGCGACGGCGGGCCGGAGCTTGCGGATGGTCTCGAGGGCGGCATGGCCGTCGGCGGCCTCCCCGACGAGCTCCAGGTCGGCGCGCTGCCCGATCGCGCGGGTCAGCCCCTCGCGGTAGACGGGGTGGTCGTCGGCGACGACGACGGTGGCGCGCTCGCGCGACATGGTCATCCAGCATCCTCTCCCGGCCGGAGGCCGCCGGGCATCCATCGATCGGTGGATCGAAGGGATGAGAGCAGCCGGTGCTCCAGGGCGGTGAAGAGGTTCCAGGCCGCCATGACGTCCTGGCGTGCGCCGGCGTCGCGGCGCAGTGCACGGGTCACGACCAGGCGCATGCTCGTCACGAAGAGGTGCAGTTCGAGCGGGGTCGCGCCCACCGCGGCGGCCTGGCGGAAGAGCGCGTCGGAGACCTGTGCGGTCGCGCAGTAGTTCCCGCTGAGGCTGTCGCGCCGCAGTGCGCTGAGCCAGCGCTCCCGCGCCTGGGCGAAGTCCGAGGTGCCGAACCGCCCGGGTGCGGGCGCGGCGTAGATCCGGCGCGCGGCATCGGCGAAGAGCGCGTCGCCCTCGGTCTCGAGGAGCTGGGCGAGCGTCGGCGCCGGGCGGTCAGGCAGCGCGCCGATGTTGAGGTGCACGCCGTCGACGGACGCCCCCGTGTCAGCGGGTGCGGGCCGGCGCAGCCACTCGGCGTGCCACCGCGTCAGCCGATCTGCCCGCATGGGGCGCCCGAAGAGGTACCCCTGCACGGTGTCGGTCCCGCAGCGTGTCATCGCCGCGCGCTGCTCGTCGGTCTCCACGCCCTCCGCCACGAGCGAGACGCCGAGCGCGTGCGCCATGTCGGTCACGGCCTGCACGATGGGAGCGACCGACGCGTCCGTGGTGATCTGGGCGGTGAAGGAACGATCGAGCTTCAATACGTCGATCGGCAGGTGGCGCAGGTAGCTCAGCGACGAGTACCCGGTGCCGAAGTCGTCGAGGGCCAGCCGGACGCCCATCGCGCGGAGCTCGGCCATCACGGCCAGCGAGTTGTGGCTGCGGACGTCGACGAGCGCGCTCTCGGTCACCTCGAGGCAGAGGCCGGTGCCGTCGATGCCCGCCTCGCGGAGCGCTGCCGCAACGCGTGCCGGGAACCGCACGTCGGCGAGCTGCAGGGCGGAGATGTTGACCCAGACGCCGGCATCGCCCCACGCCGGGTCGGTGCGCCAGCGACTGAGCTGACGGCACGCCGCTGCCAGAACCCGGTCGCCGAGCTCGAAGATGAGCCCGGTCCGTTCGGCGACTGGGATGATCGCGTTCGGGGGGATGTCCCCGTGCTTGGGGTCTCGCCACCGCAGGAGAACCTCGCACCCCACGAGGGTATCCTGGGCCGCGGTGAGGATCGGCTGGTAGGCGAGCGAGAACCGCCCGCCGGCCAGCGCGTCCTCGATCTGCTGCGCGGTGACCGGGGGGACCTCTGCGTCCCCCTGATGTGGCGCGAGTGTGTCGGGGCCGGTGAACACGCCTGAATCATCGGGTCCTTCGGGCGTCAGAGCATCATCCGAGGGGCGGAACCGGGAGCAGAACCGCGTCCACCGATCGGAGGGGGGCGGTCCTCCGATCGATGGGGTCAGCCGGCGGGGACGCGCAGGCGGGCGCGGGTGCCCCCGCCCGGCCGTGGGTGCAGCTCCAGGGAGCCGCCGACCCCCGCTGCGCGGCTCGTCAGCGACGCCAGGCCGATGTGCCCGCCCCGTACGGCGGCCGTCAGGTCGGGCTCGAAGCCGGCCCCGTCGTCGTCGACGCACAGCTCGATCTCGTCGCCGCTGCCGCGCAGCGCGACCCGGACTGACGACGCGCTCGCGTGCTTGACGACGTTGGACAGCAGCTCGCCGGCGGCGCGGGCCACCAGGCGGCCGTGCGGGGTCGTCGCCGACGGATCGAGGTCGAGCTCGGCGCGGATCGCGTGGTCGGCGAGCCGCCGCCGCGCGATGTCCCGGACGGTCTCGCTCAGGGTGGAGAACTCGTAGACCACGGGTGAGAGGTCCGTCAGAAGTTCGCGCAGGCTCGTCTGCGCGTACTCGACGTGCGTGCGGGCACGCCCCAGGGCGTCCTCGTCTCCGCGGGCCGCCGCGCTGAGCTCCTGCTGGGCGGCCAGAAGCACCTGCAGCGTGTCGTCGTGCAGGCGCTCGGAGAGCCGGGTGCGTTCGCGGTCCTCGGCGTCCAGCGCCTCGGTGACCAGCAGCCGGCGCTCTTCGGCCAGCTGTGCCGCCCGGGCCTGGGCGCGTGCCCGCTCGGTCACATCCTGGGCTGTGCCGATGACGCGGACCAGGCGGCCGCCCGGGTCGTGCAGGGGGCGGGCTTCGATCCGGAGCACCCGGTCGTCTGCTTCGAACTGGATGGCCAGCCCGACCGAGCCGCCGTCGGCGCGGCGGACCGTGTCGCCGAGCGGGCCCTCGCCGCGACGCGCCCGGTCGACGCGCGCACGTCCGAACGCGCGCTCGAGTGCGCCCCATCCGCCGCGCTCGCGCTCATCGACATCGAGGATCCGGCACATGCCCGGTGACCAGGTGACGGCGTCCCCCGCGACATCCCACTCCCACGACCCGAAGCCCGCGACGTCCTCGCCGTCCGCCAGCAGGGCGGCGGTCCGGGTGAGCTCCCGCTCGGCGGCCCGCCGCCGGTCCTCCTGGTCGAACGCGTCGAGCGCGAACGACACGTTGGCGGCGAGCTGGTCGAGGAGCGCGATCTCCGCCGCGTCGAAAAACCGGGGCACGGGGCCGTACAGCGCCATCGAGGCGACGACCTGGCCGCCGCACCGGAACGGGAGCGCGGCCGAGGACCGGAAGCCGTGGGCGAGGGCGCGGTCGCGCCACGGGCGCATGTGCTCGTCGGTGTCGATGTCGGGAGCGAGGACGTCTCGACCCTCGCGCAGCGCGAGACCGGTCGGTCCCTGGCCGTACTCGTCGTCGCGCGCCGAGATCTGCACGCCGTCGAGATAGCTCGTGCTCTCGCCGGCGACGGCGACGATCGAGACATCGCCCGTTTGAGGATCCGGTTCGCCGATCCACGCCATCCGGATCCCGCCGTGCGTGACCGCGGCGTCGCAGACCCGCTGGTAGAGCGTCAGGCGGTCAGGGGCGGCGACGATCGCCTCGTTGACGCTGGACAGCGTCGCGTACAGCCGGGTCACGACCTCCGCGCGCTCGCGGACGATGTGCCGGTGCGTGGAGTCGCGGAAGCCGAGCACGATGCCGTCCCGGTGGCGGACCACGCGGAGGTCGACGAAGACGCGGGCGGTCGCGCCGCGCAGCCACGTGACGAGCTCGACCTCGTCGAGCCCGAGCGGCTCGCCGGTCTCGACCACCTCGACGTAGCGGGCGAACGTGGCCTCGTCGACGAGCGGTGGGTCGTGGGCCAGGATGCCTCGCGCGTAGAGCTGCTCCTTCGTCAGCCCGAGGGAGTCGCAGACGGCCTGGTTGACGAAGTCGACCGCCAGGTCCGTCACGACCCCCGCGTCGTCGCGGACGGCCGACAGGATCGCGAACGGGTCGAGGTGCTGGTCGATGGCCAGGCGCAGCTCGACATCTCTCAGACGCTGACTCTCCGGCACGCCGGACGGTTCTACCAGCCGAGCCGGGCGCGCACGACGGTCCCGCCGCCCGGCGGGGAGACGACCTCGAAGTCGCCGTCCAGCGCCGCGACCCGGTCGGCGAGGCCCGGCAGCCCCGTGCCGCCGGCGCGCGCCTCGGCACCCCCGCGGCCGTCGTCGGCGATCTCCACCACGATCGCTTCGTCCTCCTCGTGCACCGTCACGCGGGTCTCGGTCGCCTCGGCGTGCTTCGTCACGTTCGTCAGCGCTTCGGCGATGAGGTAGTAGGCCGTCGTCTCGACGTGCGCGGGGTAGCGGCCCTCAGGAACGTCGATCTCCACCGGCACGGGCACGCGGTGGGTCAGCGACTCGACGGCCGCCTCGAGCCCGCGGTTCGTGAGCACCGAGGAGTGGATGCCCGACGACAGGTCGCGCAGGTCCGTGATCGCGCCGCGGGCCTCCTCGACGACCTGGCGCAGCAGGTCCTGCGCGCGGGCGTCGTCCTCGGAGACCCTGCGCGCCAGCAGCTGGAGCAGCAGGACGACGTGGAGCAGCCGCTGCTGCGCGCCGTCGTGCAGGTCACGCTCCAGCCGGCGGCGCTCCTCGTCGGCGGCGGCGACGATGCGCGCGCGGGACGCATGGAGCTCCTCCGCCCGGGTGCGCTCCACGGCCTCACGGCGCTGGGCCTCCTCGGTCTCACGCCGGCTGGAGATGTCGCGGAACGCGATGACGGCGGCGTACCCGTCCTCGGTGTGCAGCGGTGCCGACGAGTACGCGACGGGGAACATCGTGCCGTCGGGCCGGAAGAACCAGTCCTCGTCGACGTGCACCGTCTCGCCCGTGGTGCGGGGCCGCAGCATCGGGCAGTCCTCGACGGGGAAGTGCGACCCGTCGGGATAGGAGTGATGGATCGTCGCGTGGCTGTTGCGGCCCAGCAGGTCGGTGTCGCGCTCGTAGCCCAGGATCCGCACCGCCGCCGGGTTGGCGAACGCGACGTCGCCGTGGTGGTCGACGACGTAGAACGCATCGGCGACGCTCCCGAGCAGCGCCTCGAGGAGATCGTCGAGGGCGATCCCGAGCCGCGCGCTGGCTCCCTGCACGGACGTCGGCGGCGTGCTCATCCCCGAACACGGTACCCAGCGGTAGGAGACGACGGGATCGGCTGTCTGGCCAGTAGCCTGACGCGTCGTGACCCAGACCGCGCGCAAGCGAGAGCTCGGCCGCGGCGAGCGCGTCCTCCCCGGAGTGTGGAGGCTGCGCCTGCCGCTCCCGTGGCCGGGTGTCCCGCACGGCAACGCGTGGGCGCTCGCGGCCGGCGACGGGATCATCCTCGTCGACACCGGCATCCACGAGCCCGGCTCCATGGACCAGCTCGTCCGGGCGCTCGACCAGGTCAACCTCAAGCTCGAGCACATCAAGCTGCTCGTCTGCACCCACGCGCATTCGGACCACTACGGCCAGGCCGCGTCGATCGTCGACGCAACGGGGTGCGAGCTGTGGATGCACCCGAACTACGAGGAGATGCTCGCGCACGCCGACGACGCCGACGGTGAACTGAACCGTAGGATCGAGATCGCGCTGCAGAGCGGCGTCCCGGAGGAGCCGCTGCGCAAGTTCATGGAGCAGCGCAAGGGCGACAACTCCGGCATCGCGCGGGTCATCCCGCCCGACCGTCCGCTCGTGCCCGGCGTCGAGATCGAGACGGACCTCGGCACGTGGACGGTGCACGAGACGCCCGGCCACGCGCCGAACCATGTCTGTCTGTTCCAGGCCGACCACCGCCTGCTCGTCAGCGGCGACCACCTGCTCGGGCGGGTGAGCCTGTACTTCGACGGGTTCGCCCCCGACCCGGTGGGCGACTTCCTGCACTCCCTCGACGTCGTCGAAGGGCTCGACGCCCGCCTCTGTCTCGCCGGTCACGGCCGTACGTTCAGCGACCTGCAGGCGCACATCGAGGCGAACCGCTCACTCGTGCACGAGCGGCTGAACAAGCTGACGGGTGTCGTCGGCGAGCAGGGCCCGATCTCTCCTTTCGACTCGGCCTCCGGCGTCTACGGCGACAGCATCAAGCACATCCCGCCGTACTGGTGGACGTCGAAGATGATCCTCTACATGCGCCACCTCGAGGTCGCGGGCAAGGTGCGCAAGGTCTCCGAGCCCGGGGAGCCGGACCGGTTCGAACTGGCCTGACGCTCTACCCTTCGCGGGGCGATGCGCATCGACCAGATCATCGAGAACGCCGACCGCCCGGTGTTCTCCTTCGAGTTCTTCCCGCCCAAGACGCCCGAGGGCGAGGCCAACCTCCAGCGGGCGCTGGCCGAGCTCCAGGACCTCAGGCCCGACTACGTCTCGGTGACGTACGGCGCCGGCGGCTCCACGCGCGGCAAGACGCTGGACATCATCCGGGACATCAAGGCCGAGCACGGCCTGGAGGCGATGGCGCACTTCACCTGCGTGAACGCCACCACGGACGACCTGCGCGGCGTGCTGAACGAGATGCGCGAGGTCGGCATCGACAACGTCCTGGCGCTGCGCGGCGACCCGCCGCAGGGTGAGGACCGCTGGACGAAGACCGAGGGCGGCCTGGAGTACTCGCGTGAGCTCATCGAGCTGATCGACACCGAGTACGAGTTCGCGATCGGCGCGGCGGCGTTTCCGGAGGTCCACATCGACGCGACCGACGCGGAGTCCGACCTGCGCCACCTCAAGGAGAAGGTCGACGCGGGCGCGAAGTTCCTCATCACCCAGCTGTTCTTCGACAACGCGCACTACTACGACTTCGTCGAGCGTGCGCGGGACATCGGCGTCGACGTCCCGATCATCCCGGGGATCATGCCGATCATGAACGCCGGCCAGGTCCAGCGGATGACGGCGATGTGCGGGACGGAGATCCCGGGGCCGCTGCAGGAGCAGCTCGAGCAGCGCGCCGAGGACCCGGCGGCGGCCGCGGAGCTGGGCGTCGCGTACGCCACGCTGCAGTGCGCCGAGCTGCTCGCCAACGGCGCGCCGGGCATCCACTTCTACACGCTGAACAAGTCGCCCTCCACGCGGGCGATCCTCAGCGCGCTGCGGCTCATGCGGCCGTGGGAGCGCGCGGCCGCGGCCGTGTAACTCGGCTGAACGGGGTTCACCACATCGCCGTCGGCCGGGCGTAGGGTCGGCGGCATGCGAACCCTGCTTCTCCTCGCCCTAGCCGTCGGCGGTGCGGTCCTCTCCCTGGCGCCCCCGCGGTCGGCGCCCCCGCGCTCTCGGTGCCTCACACCACGATCCTCGATCCTGCCGGATCGACCGATCGTGCCGGGACGGTGACCCCCGTCGGCGACGTCGACGGTGACGGCCACGAGGACATGCTCGTCCAGCGGGTCCTCGGCGAAACCGAGAGCGACTGCCATTCGGAGGCTTACGTCGTCCTGGGCGCGGCCTCGGGAGCCGAGCTGCGCCTGGGTGCGCTCGGGGCGCGGGGCATCACGATCACCGACCTGCCGCGTTGCGTCCCCCCGTGGGGCGTGGTGGCGCTGGGGGACGTCAACGGCGACGGCAAGGACGACGTCGGCCTCGGTGGTGACAGTCAGACGAACGTCCGGCCTGTCGTCATCTTCGGTCGTGCCGGCGGGTCCAGCGTCAGCTACCTGGCCCCGGGCAGCGGCGGCATCACGTTCTCGATGGCGTCGGATGGGGCGGTGCGCCCCACTGGGATCGCCGCGGTCGGAGACGTCAACGGGGATGGAAAGGCCGACGTGGGCCTCGGTGGCGGGTACGGGCAGCCCGGTGCGTGGCGTGCGGTCGCGGGCGTGGTCTTCGGTCGCGCCGGCGGCGGAACCCTGAGTCTCGGCGACCCGTCGACGGGCGGCCTCCTCATCGGCGACCCCGCCAGCGCCACGTCTCCGACGGCCGGGGCGGTCGTGCTCGGCGCCGGCGACGTGAACCACGACGGCCGCGCCGATCTCATCACCAGCGTCGGCGGGGTGCGGGTCGTCTACGGCCGTGCTGCGTCGGGGTTCATCGATACCCGCGCCCCCGGCACCGGAGCGTCTCTCGGTGGGCAGGACCCGTTCGGCGTGTTCGCGGAGATCGACGCCGCGACCATCCAGGATCTCGACGGTGACGGCGCCCGTGAGCTGATCAACGAGACACAGGACGAGCTGGGCAAACCTGAGGTGACGGTGGTCCCGAGCCGTCACGCGGCGCCCCACTACGACCTCGCGGGCACGGCCGTGGCGCCGCTGCGGATCACGGCGAGCCTCGGTGTCCTCACCGAGTTGCGGGTCGTCGGCGACGCGACGGGAGACGGCAAGCCAGACATCCTCAGCAATGCGATCTACCCGATCCGTGACGGCGCCTGGGTCGAGTCGCAGACCGGAGGCGTCATCGTGACCCACCTGATTTCGGACGTCCGGCCCCGCAAGGTCGATGTGCGGACTGCGACCGCCGGGGTGCGACGGTTGCCGTACGACAACCCTGCGATCGGCATGCGCGCGGCTCTGCGCTTTCGCGGAACCGCGCAGCCGCAGATCGTGCAGGCTCGCCTGCTCGGTGGCCTGACGGTGTCGGACCTGATCCAGGAGGCCGAGCCGCCGGCGGACACGACGAAGCCGGTGATCACGAGCCTCGCGTGGGACCGTTCCAGCGTGAGCACGGCGTGTTCCTCGCCCTGCTGGACGCCTCAACGCGCGACGCTCTCATTCGCGGTCTCGGAGGTGTCCTACATGGAACTCGAGCTACGGCGGGGATCCACGGTGGTGAGCGTGACGCGGGGTTCGGTCGGCACCTCGCACAGGCCCGCGGGAATGCCGGTAGAGCCGATCCGGTGGGACCTCGTGCCGGTGCGCCAAGACGGCACGCGCCTGCCGAACGGGACCTACACGGCCGTCATGAAGGCCACCGACATGGCGGGCAACGTCGGCACGTTGCGGACCGCGACGATCCAGGTGACCGGCTGATCGGCAGCGGCCGCTCGGCCTCACTGGTCGAGCAGTCGCCGGATGACGTCGTCGGTCAGCCCGGTCGACAACGCCGCCTCCAGCGCCGCCGCCTCGAGAAACCCGAGCGTGCCGTCCTCCCGTGAACGGCGGACGCCGGCCTTCAGGGCCTCGGTGAGCTCGTCGTCGTTCAGGCTGCGGCGCGTGTCCTCGTCGATGAGGTTGAGCAGGAGCTCCTCGCGGGTGATGTCGAGCTCGCAGGCGCCGCCGTCCAGGACGGAGAGCAGGACGCGCTGGACGTCGTCGAAGCGCTCGTCGCTGTCCGGCCGTGCTCTGGCCCCGCACGGGTTTCGTTCGGCCGTCGGCTCGTACGTGCCGCCACCCGCCGCGACGTAGCCGACGACGAGCGCCCCGCTGAGCGCGGCTGTGATGGCGGCGCCCGCGAGCGCCGCGCGCCGCCGGACACCCGCGCTGACGAGCAGCGGGACGAGGGCCAGGAGCGCGAGCAGGCCGGCGAGCTGCAGTGACCGGGAGAACGCGGCGGTGCCGGCGCGGTCGAGTTGGTCATCGAGCTGGTCGGCCAGCGCGGTGATCTGCGCGGGGTCGCCATCGACCCCCGCGTACGCGGGTGCGAGGTCCGGCAGCCGCCCGTCCGCGCTCGCCACCCGGTCGGCCAGCCGCTGGGCGAGGTCGATCTTCGTCTCCAGCCCGAGCGGCGCGTCCAGCAGCGCGGCCAGGCCTGCGCGCTCGGTGCGGTCCTGCTGCGCGTCGAGGTCGGCGGTGAACACGGGGGTCAGCAGCAGCAGCCCGACGACGACGCCCGCGTGGCGCGCGGCGATCGTCCAGCTCGCCGGGCGCGCGATTGCGATGGCGTGCGGGATCGCCACCGCGGTCAGCGCGGGCAGGGCGGCGCCCAGGCCGAAGCCGATGAGGACCTGCGGCGCGACGAGCCACCACCACGATGCGTCGGGCAGCAGCCCGAGCGCGATGAGCCCGCCCCCGACGGCGACCGTCCCCGCGCCCGCGGCGGCGGCGATCGGCAGGCGCTGTTCGAGCGGGCGGGCGAGGATCGCCGCGATCGGCATGACGCTGACCGCCAGCGCCGCGCCCGCGGGCCCATACCGCCAGCCCTCGATGAGCATGACGACGAGGAGGAACAGTACGGCGGTCAGGGCGGCGCTGAGGAGGGCGAGCGCGAAGAGCGGGGCGATCCTTGGACGGCCGCGGCCGTCGTCGCGCAGGACGGCTGCGGGGAGCGCGGCAGCCGGCGCGGGCTGCGGCGGGATGGGCGCGGGCCTCGGCGGGACGAGCAGCCGCCCGCCGTCCTCGGGCGCGCGCTCCCCGGCCGGTGGCCGCTCCGTGTGACGAAACGCCGCCTGGGGCGGCGTTTCGTCAGTCGGAGTCCGGGGGGCTCGCGCCACGAACACGCCGAAGACCGCGACCAGGGCGACCGGCGCCTGCAGCGCGAACATCGCCTCCCACGAGAACGCCTCGGTGAGGATGCCGCCCGCAGCCGGGCCCAGCGCGGCGCCGAGCACCCCGGCGAGCGCCCACGCGCGCAGCCCGGGCGAGGGGGCCTCGGGGTCCTCGCCGACCCGCGCGAGTGCCAGCGCGGCAGCGACGACGGCCGCGCCCGCGACCCCCTGCGCCACCCGGCCCGCGATGAGCACCCCCAGCGACTCGGCACTGGCGCAGACCAGGCACGCAGCCGCGAACACCACGAGGCCGCCCACGTAGGCGGGCCGGGGCGCCAGTCGCGCGGCGGGTACGGCGGCCACCGCCAGCGCGAGGTTGAACGAGATGAGCACCCACGCGACCCCGGCCACCGTGGCGTCGAGTGCGCGCAGGATCTCCGGCAGCGCGAGGGTGACGACCGAGGAGTCGGCCAGCACGAGGCCGGCCGCGAGGGCGGGGAGCAGGCGGCGCATCGCGGGGTTCAGCCGGCGGTGGGCTCGTCCTCGGGCACGAGTCCCTCGGCGACCATCGCCTGGCCGTGCAGCTCGTACCGGACGTCCACGCTGTCGTGGTCGCGGTACGTCCCGATGCCCCACGCGCCCAGGAACCATCGCCAGGCGCCGAGCTTGCCCTCATGCGCGAGGGAGCGGCTGAAGTGCAGCGCCCCGTCGCGCAGCTCGTAGTCGGTGCCCTCACGCTGGGGGACCCCGTTGATGAAGACCTGGAACGGGGGCTGGACCTGCGCGGGCAGGCGGACGACGGAACCGGTCACGGCGCGGAGGCTACCCAGCGCCGCGCCTCGGCAGGTACGGGTGGCACCCGGAGCGTCTTCTATCGTGCCCGCGGATGTCGTCTGCCCCCGCCTACGCCCTGCGCCGCTCCGACCGCGCGCGGCGGGTGCAGGTACGGGTCCGCGACGACGGGATCGTGGAGGTCGTGCTGCCCCGCCGAGCGCCCGAGCGGCTCGCCGACGAGGCGATCGTCGAGCTGGCGCCGTGGATCGCGCGGCGCCAAGCGGAGGTCGACGCGGTGCGGGCCGGCGTCGCTGCGCGGGGCGCGTCGCTGCCCTACCTCGACGAGACGCTGACCCTGCGAACCGAGCCCGCGCGCACGCGTGTGCACCGGCGCGGCCACGTCCTGCTCGTGCCCGCCACGGACACCGAGGCCGCGATCGAACGCTGGTACCGCCGCGCCGCTCGGACGGAGGTCGAACCCCGGGTCGCCGAGGCGACCGTCGCGCTCGGGGTCACCGCCGAGAGGATCTCGATTCGCAATCAGCGCAGCCGCTGGGGCTCCTGCTCGGCGACTGGTGCGCTGTCCTTCAACTGGCGGCTGCTCCTGGCGCCCTCCGAGATCCTGGACTACGTCGTCTGGCACGAGGCGTGCCACCTCGTGCACCTCGACCACTCGCCCGCCTTCTGGGACCTGCTCGCCGCGCACCGCCCGGCGTACACGGCCGAGCAGCGCTGGCTGCGCCGCCACGGCGCCACGCTCGTCCTCAGCTGAGCGCGCGCAGGAGCGCGGCGAACGGCGACTCGCCGTTGCGCTCCTCGACGACCTGCCTGGTGACCCGGCCCGTGTAGGCCTCCATCGAGCCGTCGCCGCGTACGTCGATCCCGCCCTGGACCGGCGCCCACGGCGGCCCGGTGCGCACCTCGCCGCGGGCGGCGACCTGCTGCTGCGGCGTGTACGTGCGCGTGAGGGCGCGCAGCTCGTCGCGGCGCGCGCCGGCGCCGGTCAGCTCGCGTTCGAGGATCGCGACGGCCTCCTCCACGCTCGGCGCGGGGTGCTTCGTGACCTTCGGGCCGATCCGGATCGTCACGCGCCACGCCATCTCGGCGCGGACCCTAGAGCAGCGGCAGGGCGGCGGTCGCCGTCGGCCGCGCGACCGCGGTGTACTCCAGGGTCGGCAGCTCGGCGACGATCTCGCGCAATCACCGGACGTTTGTCCGGCATCCCCACTTCCAGTGATACCGCGGCACACCATCGGCCGATCACAAGGGCAATGGCGACTCCAGCCACATTCCGCCGGTCATGGTTCTGCCGCGACGAGCTCGAGCACCAGCGCTTCATGGACATGAACGCGCGGCTCCTGCCCGTCAACACGAAGGTCATGGCCCTCGTGCTCCTGGCGGCGTTCCCGGCGACCTTCTTCGGCGGAGACCTCCGCTCGGTCGGCCCTGCGGTCTTCGGCGTGGTCCTCTTCGGCGCACTGCAGCGCGCGGCGACCAAGATGCCGAACCCGCAGGTCGTCTGCTTCGTCGGCCTGATCGGCGCCACGACGATGATCGTGGTCGCCCTGTACTTCTACGGTGCTGCGGACTCGCCGGGCATGGCCCTTCTGGCGTGGCCCGTCGCCGGCATCGCCGGGCGATACGCGCGGCGCGTGCTCGTGGTGGGCACGGCCTACACCTGCGCCATCGCCACCGCGGCGATCCTCATCGCCGAACCCGGCATCCTCGGCACCGACCCGCTCCACGTCACGCTCATCGTGGCCGCGATCATCGCGTCGGCCAGCGTCGGGGCCGTCCTGCGCGACTCGGACATCGACAGCCGCGGCGCGGCGATCCTCGACCCCCTCACGGGCATGCTCAACCGGCACGCGCTGAACACCCGCGTTCCGGAGATCGAGGAGCAGTCGCGCCTCACGGGCCGCCCGGTCGGCGTCATCGTCGCCGACCTCGACCACTTCAAGTCGGTCAACGACACGCACGGCCACGGCACCGGCGACGCCGTCCTGCGCGACGTCGCCTACGTCCTGCGCCGCGAGCTGCGCGCCTACGACCTCGCCTACCGCATGGGCGGCGAGGAGTTCGCCGTCCTGCTCCCGGGCGCGAGCATCGTGGAGACCGGCCAGATGGCCGAGCGCCTGCGCGCCGCCGTCGCCTCCGACCAGATCGAGGGCCTCGACATCCGGATCTCCGTCGGGGCAGCGTGCACCCCCCCGGACGAGGCGTTCGAGTGGGAGGGCCTCTTCGAGGCGGCCGACGCCGCGCTGTACGAAGCCAAGCGCGGCGGCCGCAACCGCGTCGTCGTCGCCGGCCAGCCCGCCGCCGCGCAGGCGGCGGCGGCCTGATCGGGCATCGTCGGTCCTAGCGGCCGCCGATCGCCACGTAGTCGCGTGTGCGGTCGCCCGTGTAGATCTGCCGCGGGCGGGCGATCTTCTGCTCACCGTCCTGCGTCATCTCCAGCCACTGGGCGATCCACCCGCTCGTGCGCGGGATGGCGAACATCACGGGGAACATCTGCACCGGCAGGCCGAGCGCCTCGTAGATGAGCCCCGAGTAGAAGTCGACGTTGGGGTAGAGCTTGCGGCTGACGAAGTACTCGTCCTCCAGCGCGATCTTCTCGAGCTCCAGCGCGATGTCGAGCAGCGGGTTGCGGCCCGTGACCTCGAAGACGTCCTCGGCTGCCGACTTGATGATCTTCGCCCGCGGGTCGTAGTTCTTGTAGACCCGGTGGCCGAAGCCCATGAGCCGCTCGTTGCCGCTCTTCACGCCCTCGATGAACCCGGGGATGTTCTCCACGGACTCGATGCGGCGCAGCATTCGCAGCACCGCCTCGTTGGCGCCGCCGTGCAGCGGGCCGTACAGCGCGGCGATGCCCGCGGCGACCGCGGAGTACGGGTCGACCTGCGACGAGCCGACCGACCGGACCGCCGACGTCGAGCAGTTCTGCTCGTGGTCGGCGTGCAGGATGAAGAGGATGTCGAGCGCGCGGCTGAGCCGGGGATCGGGCTCGTACTTCAGCTCGGTCATCTTGTAC
>JBPPNC010000048.1:0-9021 GCA_051306365.1 Solirubrobacteraceae bacterium | reverse complement strand
CTTCGTCGGCATGATCGGCGGGCAGCGCAACCACCTCGTCGAGAAGCCGCTGGCCGACGTGCTCGTCCCCGCCGAGCGCGACTGGGTCGCCGATTCGCTGGGCATGCTCGAGCCGGGGCTCCAGCGGGTCGTGCACGCTGAGCGCCGCTGCCTGCACGCCGACGGCCACATCGTCTGGACTGCGGTGTCGCTCACGCTGACCCGCGACGGCGCCGGCCGGCCCGAGTACCTGCTCGCGCAGTTCGAGGACATCTCCGACCGCCGCCGCTACGAGGCGCACCTCAAGCACCTCGCCGACCACGACCCGCTGGAGCCCCGGCTCGAGCATGCCCAGCGAATCGGCGACCCAGTCGCGCTCGGCGGGGACGAGCACGTCGGCCAGCGGCTTGTCGACGAGGTGGTTGCGCTGCCCGCCGATCATGCCGACGAAGGCCGCGTTGCCCTGGACGATCTCCCCGTCGAGCGTCACGAGCGCCATGCCGATCGGGGCGTGGGCGAACGCCGCGGAGAAGCGCTCCTCAGCGGCGTCACGTTCAGCCAGCCGGCGGTCGACGAGCTTCATCGCCCACTCCTCGCGCCGCTGGGTCTGGAAGGTCAGCAGGCCGAGGCAGAGGGTCAGGATCGCGCCGATCCCGAACACGGCGAGGATCAGCCCCGACGCCTCCTGGCCACGGCCGACGACGATCTCGAAGGGCTGGCCGGCCATGGTCACCCGGTGGGTGACGCCGCCCGTGGGCGGGGTGTCCGCGCCCGGGAGCGGGCGGCCGTTCATGGTGACGCTGAACGGCGCGCCGCGCGGCATCGTCGGGCGCAGGGCGGTGACGATGGCGCGGGTGTCGTAGACGGTGAGCACCGCGCCCGCGACCTCGTCCTCTCCGTCGCGCACCGGCGAGTACACCGCCAGCGCCGACGTCCCCGCGGGCAGGATCCGCGTGGCCCGCGAGAGCCCGATGCGCTCGATCGCACGGAGCGCGGCGGCCTGGGGGCCGTCACCGGTGAGGGGGATCGCGCGGGCCGCGAGCGCCCTGGCGCCCTCGCTATGGGAGACCTGCCGCCGCGTGACGTAGCGCGCGCCGCCGCCCGGTGAGACGCGATCGGTCAGGGCGATCGCGGAGAGGAGCGGCTGGGTGGGCAGCGCCCGGCGCGCAAGCGTGTCGAACGCCTCGCCGGAGGCGCGCTCGCGCCCGCTCAGCGCCCAGGAGATCGTCTCGACCTGCCGCATCGGCGAGGCCGTCGTCCGCTCGAGTACGACACCCGCGCGCTGGGCGAGGCTGCGCTGCCGGTCGGCGCGCTCGTTGCGTTCGAACTCCGCGGTCACGTATGCCGCCACGGCGGTGACCGCGGCGAGCACGAGCACGACGATGGCCGTGACCCCATGGCGCGGGTGGCGACGGCCCGGCCGGGAGCCGATGAATCGGACAGATGCGGGTGGAAGGGGCACGGCGGGAGATGCTCGGGGCAGAGCAACCCGTGAATCGGTCCCCGACGCACCGCCTTGAGGAGGACCGCGGCCGCCGCACTATCCTCACCCGCGATGGCCCACCAGTACATCTTCCAGATGCACCGCCTGTCCAAGGTCTATCCGCCGGACAAGACGGTCCTCAACGAGGTCTCGCTGAGCTTCCTGCCCGGCGCGAAGATCGGCGTCCTCGGCTACAACGGCGCAGGCAAGTCCTCGCTGCTGAAGATCATGGCCGGCCGCGACACGGACGTTCGCGGCGACGCGATGCTGGCGCCCGGTGCGACCGTGGGCCTGCTCGAACAGGAACCCCGGCTCGACGAGACGAAGGACGTCCGCGGCAACGTGGAGGACGGTGCCGCCGAGACGAAGGCGCTCATGGACCGGTTCAACGAGCTGGCCGCCAACTACTCCGACGACACCGCGGATGAGTTCGCGAAGCTCCAGGAGCAGATCGACGCCGTCGATGGCTGGAACCTCGACAGCCGGCTCGACCAGGCGATGGACGCGCTGCGCCTCCCGCCCTCCGACGCCGACGTCTCCAAGCTCTCCGGCGGCGAGCGCCGGCGCGTCGCGCTGTGCCGCCTGCTGCTGCGCCAGCCCGACCTGCTGCTCCTCGACGAGCCGACCAACCACCTCGACGCCGAGTCGGTCCAGTGGCTCGAGCAGCACCTCGCCGCCTACCCGGGCACGATCGTCGCGGTCACCCACGACCGGTACTTCCTCGACAACGTCGCCGGCTGGATCCTCGAGCTCGACCGCGGCCGCGGCATCCCGTACGAGGGCAACTACTCCTCCTGGCTCGAGCAGAAGCAGAAGCGCATGGAGCAGGAGGAGCGCGTCGACGCGTCCCGTGCGCGGACCATCGCGGCCGAGCTGGAATGGGTCCGCCAGAACCCGAAGGGCCGCCGCACGAAGTCCAAGGCGCGCCTGAACAACTACGAAGCGCTGCTCGCGGCTGACCGCAACGTCAAGCTCGACCAGGTCCAGATCCACATCCCCGCCGGCCCCCGCCTGGGCGGCGTGGTGGTGGAGGCCGATCACCTGAAGAAGGGCTTTGGCGACCGCCTCCTCATCGAGGACCTGAGCTTCAAGCTGCCGCCCGGCGGGATCGTCGGCGTCATCGGCGCGAACGGCGCGGGCAAGACGACGCTGTTCCGGATGATCACCGGCCAGGAGGAGCCCGACGGCGGGTCCCTGCGCGTCGGCGAGACGGTCGAACTCGCGTACGTGGACCAGAGCCGTGACGCGCTCGACCCCGAGAAGTCCGTGTGGGAGGAGATCTCCGGCGGCGTCGATCAGCTGAAGGTCGGCGAGCAGTGGATGAACTCGCGGGCCTACTGCTCGTCGTTCAACTTCAAGGGCGGCGACCAGCAGACGAAGGTCGGCAAGCTCTCCGGCGGTGAGCGCAACCGGCTGCACCTCGCCAAGCTCCTGAAGTCCGGCGGTAACCTGCTGCTGCTCGATGAGCCGACGAACGACCTCGACACCGACACGCTGCGCGCGCTCGAAGAGGCGCTGCTGAGCTTCGCCGGGTGCGCGGTGGTCATCTCGCACGATCGCTGGTTCCTCGACCGGATCGCGACGCATGTGCTGGCGTTCGAGGGCGATTCGCAGGTCACGTGGTTCGAAGGGAACTTCGAGGCGTACGAGGAGCACCGGCGCGAGCTGCTCGGCGCCGAGGCGGATCGTCCGCACCGCCTCTCGTACAAGAAGCTGGTCCGCAACTAGTAGTTGCTCGTGCAACGACGCTGCTAGCGTGCGTGCGCATGGCGACCGTCCAGATCGAGCACTTCACCGACCCGAACTGCCCCTACGCGTACTCGTCGGAGCCGATCCGGCAGCGTCTGCGCTGGGTCTACGGCGACCAGCTGTCCTGGCGGACGCGGATGGTGGTGCTCGCCGAGACGCGGGCGGTGTACGAGCAGAAGGGCCTGACGCCGGAGCGGGTGGCGAAGGGCTACGCGAGCCTCAGCCGCGACCCGGGCATGCCCTTCGACACCGCACCGCGAGCCGCGCTCCCGGCGACCGAGCCTGCGGCCCTCGTCGTCGTCGCCGCACGCGAGCGAGCCGGCGCCGACGCCGGCGATCGCGTGCTCCGGGCGCTGCGCCTGGCGCAGATGGGCGGCGGCGTGATCGACGAGCCGGCCACCATCGACGCGGCGGTTGAGACTGCCGGTCTCACCCCCGCCGACGTCCGTGCCTGGGCCGAGGAGCCCGAGGTCATCGCGGCTCTCGCGGCGGACAAGGACGCCGCCCGCCACCCCCTCCCCGCGGCCGCGGCGCTCGACCGGCGGCTGGCCGACTGGGAGGGTGGCCGTCGCTACACGTGCCCGACCTACGTCGTGCACCACGGCAACGGCAGAAACTCCGTCATTCCGGGGTTCAACCCGATCGAGGTGTACGAGGTCATCCTCGCCAACTGCGGCCCGGCCCTCGAGCAGCGCCCCGACCCGGCGACCATGACCGAGGTGCTCGCGTGGGCGGGCGAGCCGCTGGCCACGGCCGAGGTCGCCTCCATCGCTGGGATCGACCGCGAGGATGCCCGCCAGCGCCTGGCCCGCGAAGGCGCGCATGCGCAACCTTTCGGCTCGGATGTGTTCTGGTCCGTGAACTGAGGCACGCACGACGATGCGTGCTGTACGGTTACCAGCATGTTTCTCCGGGGGGAGTATCCACACATGGTCCGTGCCTGCGCACTTGCCGCCGCAACCATCGTCATCGCCGTCGTCGGAGCCGGGTCCGCTCACGCCGCGGTGAGCCTCAGCGCGTCCGTCAGCCCGTCCAACAGCGGGACGCCGGACAAACCGACGCCCGCCTCGGTGAACGTCACCGCGAAGATCACCGGCGCACCGGTCGGAGCCGTCGACGGCTCCGGCGCGACGCGGTCGATCGAAGCCAAGCTGCCGTACCCGCTGCTGTTCAACCCCGTCGCCTTCCCAGCGTGCGACGCCGCCCAGGTCCGCTCGCGCAGCTGCTCGAGTGCAGCGAAGATCGGCTCGGGCAAGGTCGTCGGCGGTGCCGCCGGCGGCATCGTGCAGCAGCTCAAGCTCACGGCGTACAACGGCAAGGGCTACCGCCTGCTGCTGCTCGTGGAGGGCACGACGCCGCTGCGCATCGACTCCGTGCTCCAGGGCACCATCCGCAGCGGTGACGACCAGTACGGCATGTCGCTGCTCAACGAGGTGCCGGAGAACCTCCAGCAGCCGGTCCCGGGCGTGTTCACCACCGTCACCGAGTTCGGGCTGAAGGTCGACGGCAAGCGCAAGGTCAACGGCAAGACCGTCTCGTACATCAGCACCGCGGGCTGCGCCGGCGGCAAGTGGCCCTTCGAGGCGCAGGTGACCTACCGCAACGGCAACACCGAGTCGGGCACCGCCTCGTCGCGGTGCACGAAGTAGCGCCGGCTCACACTCCGAGTTGACGTAGTGCGTCGGCGACGCCCCGGGCGTCGCCGACCACCGCATCGGCGCCGGCGAGCTCGTCGGCACCGTGCGGCCCGGTGGTGATCCCAATGCAGTGCACGCCGTCCGCCCGCGCGCAGAGCACGTCGAGCGGCGTGTCGCCGATGACGATCGTGCGGTCGCGCGGAAACGCCGCGAGGTCGCCATCCGCTGCGCGCTCGCGGGCGACGGCGGGCAGATGGGTTCGGTCCTCATCGTCAGAGCCGAAGCCGCCCTGCCCGGGCGGGAAGAACCCTCCGAGCCCGGCACGCGAGAGTTTGAGCCGGGCGATCGGCTCGAGGTTGCCCGTCACGAGCGCCAGCCCGACGTCGCCGCGGTCGCGCAGCTGCGCCAGCAGTTCGGGCATGCCGGGCGCCACGGTGTCCGACAGGTCGGGCGGGCACAGCCGGGCGTAGGCCTCGCACGCGGCGTCGCGCACGTCGTCGAGATGCGCGTCGATCTGGTCCGGCGGCACCTCCGCGTCAAGCAGGAGATGCCGCGCGATCTCCAGGTCGGTCCGGCCGGCGGTCGACACCTCGCCGATCCGCTCCGGGTCGACGTGGTGCACCTTCGCGAGCGCCTCGTACAGCGCGTGCTTGTGCGCCTCGGCCGCACGCAGCAGCAGCGTCCCGTCAATGTCGAACAGCAGCAGGTGGCCCACTCCCATGGCGCCATCCTGCCACGACCGGTCCTCCGGCGTTGAACCTCCCGGGCGGCCGGGTGGGTAGGACCCACACCATGTCGCTGCTGGTCGTCCCCGTTCCTCCCGTCCCCGACGCGGCGGGTCTCCTAGGCTCCAGGCGTGCGTCCGCCAGTCCCTCCGCAGCTCGCGTGACCCGTCCGAGCACGTCCGACGACGCCCGCCAGGCCGAAGCGGCTCACGAGGCACAGCTCCTGCAACGGGTCGCCGCCGGGGACCGCGGCGCCCCGCTGGAGGAGCTCTACGACCGCTACGAGCGGCGCGTATGGGCCGTCGGCCTGCGGCGCCTGCGCGACCGCGGCGCCGCCGAGGACCTCGTCCAGGAGACCTTCGTGCGCCTCTGGCGCGCCGCGCCGCGGTTCGATCCCGCGCGCGGGACCGTCGGCGCGCTGCTCATGACGATCGCGTACCGGGCGGCCTCCGACCTCGGCCGCCGGCGTGCGGGCGAGACGACGGTGGTGTCCCTCGACGTGGATGTCGCCGACGGGCCCGCCGAGCCGCACGGCGGCACCGAGCAGGAGGAGCAGCTGCTGCTGCGCGACGAGCTGCAGGCAGCCCTTGCCACCCTGTCGGACGAGCAGCGTGAGATCCTACGCCTGCACTTTCAGGAGGACCTCGCCCAGGCCGAGATCGCCTCGCGCCTGGACCTTCCCCTCGGGACAGTGAAGTCCCGGGTCTTCTACGGCCTGCGCCACCTCCGGGCGGCGCTATCGGAGCAGCGCGATGGCTGAACACGACGACCACGACGACCTGCAGGTCGACCCCGAGCTGCACGCCCTGCTGGGCGAGCTGGACTACGACGACGCCGGGCCGCCCGCCGGCCTCCGCGCGCGGACCCTCGGCGCGGTGAGCGCCCAGCCGATGCCCGGCCACGCCACCGAGCGCCGCCGGACAGAGCGCCGCAAGCGCGGCATCAGCCTCCCCTACGCGGTGGGCGGCGCGGTCGCCGTCGCGGCTGTGGGACTCGTCGCGCTGCTCTTCACCTTCGCCGGCCTCGAGGGCGACGCGCCCCGCACCACGCAGCTCAGCGGCTCCGCGGGAGCGGTGACGGTGGAGATCCGCGACACCGAGGTGACGCTCGAGGGTCACGGCGAGCCTCTCCCGGCAGGGGCGGAGTACGAGCTGTGGGCCATCCAGGGCGACCCGGATCAGCCGAAGCTCACCTCCGTCGGCACATTCCGCCCGGATGCCGAGGGCAAGGTCGACGCCGAGCTGCAGCTGCCCAAGGGCATGCCGCAGAAGGTCCCGCTCGCCGTCACCCAAGAGGAGGACGACGACCCGTCGCCCAACCTCCCGCCGGTCCTCGCGGTGACCTGATGCCTACCCGCGCACGAACGAGGTGTCGAGCCCGAGGGTCTGCGCGTACGCCGCGATGAGCTTCGCGCACGTCGCGATGTCCTCGAGCTGGACCATCTCAACCGGCGAGTGCATGTAGCGCAGTGGGATCGAGACGACGCCCGTCGCGACGCCCGCCCGGGAGAGATGGACCGCGTCGGCGTCGGTCCCGGTCGCCCGCGCGGTGGCAGCCAGCGAGTGGGGCAGCTCCTCGCGCTCGGCGGTGTCGATGAGGCCGCCGCTCACCGCGGGGTGCAGCGTGCTGCCCCGCTCGATGACCGCGCCGCTGCCCAGCGGGTGCTCGCCGAGCTCCTTGACGTCCACGCCCGGAGCGTCGGTCGCGTGCGTCACGTCGACGACGATCGCCAGGTCCGGGTCCAGCCGGAACGCCGACGTGCGAGCGCCCGCGAACGTGATCTCCTCCTGCACCGCGCCGACCGCGATGACGTCGCCCGGGGCGCCGCCCGCCTCGGCGACGAGGCGCGCGGCCTCGAGCGCGATGAACGCACCCAGGCGGTTGTCCATCGAGCGCGACACGACGCGCTCGCCGAGCAGCTCCTCGGGCTCGCCGGCGATGACGGCGACGTCGCCGATGCGGACCTTCGCCTTCGCCTCGTCGCCGTCGACGGCACCGATGTCGATGTGCAGGTCCTTCAGCTCGGCGACCTTCTTGCGGTCGTCGGGCTTGAGCAGGTGGATGGGCTTCTTGCCGATGACGCCCGGCAGCACGCCGTCGGCGGTCATCACGTCGACGCGCTGGCCGACGAGGATCTGCGGATCCCAGCCGCCGACGCCGGCGAAGTAGAGGAAGCCCTTCTCATCGACATGGGTGACGATCAGGCCGATCTCGTCGATGTGCCCCACGATGAGGAGCCGCGGCGCCCCCTCGGCGGTGCCGGGCACCCGCGCCGTCGCGCTGCCCATCACGTCGATCGAGACGTCGTCCGTGAACGCGCGGGCGGCCGCGGCGAACGCGGCGGCGGGGGCGCTCTCGTAGCCGGAGGGCCCGGCAGCGGTCAGAAGGGCGCGGAGGGTGTCGGGCAACGGCATGGCCGGCACGTTATCGCGCACCACGTTTGAACCGTGCGAAGCCGATGACGCGCAGGTCGAATAGCTGGTTCCGGCGCCGACCCTGCAAAGACCCCCTTCTGGGAGCTTCTCCCACATGAGGAGCACCTGGCAGGAACCGGCGTAGGCCGCGGCAGGAACGGGTAAACACTGGGAGTACGGATGCGCACCCCGCTCGCCCCCGAGAGTCCCCAGCAGCAGGGGCTCTGGGTTCACCTGCTCGTCGCCTCGCGTCTGTTCGGCGCCGCAGTGGCGATCGTACTGCTCAGCGTGCACCGGGTGACCGGGCACGACCAGGCGCTCATCGTCGCGACCGTCGGGTGGACGGCCTTCTCGTGCGTGGCGGTGCTGCGCTGGCCCGAGCTGCACCGCCGCGCCAGCGCCTGGGTGGTCGACACGATCGTCGTCATGGGCCTCATCCTCGCCTCCGAGGACTGGCGCAGCCCGTTCTACATCTACGGCCTCACAACACTCATCCTCCCAGTGACCGAGCTGCGCGCTCGCCCCGCCGTCCTGTGGGGAATGACCTGGGTGATCGCGTACTTCGTCGTTGCCATCATCACCGCCCTCCCTGCCGAGCGGACGCTGCGCGAGACCGCCCGCCTGGAGACGCTGGCGACGCACCTCCTGCTGCCGCTGGTGATCACCCTCGCGCTGGGCTATGCAGCGGCGGTGCTCCGGCGCCTGCATGAGGAGCGCGAACGGCGCGAGCAGCTCGCCATCGACGCCGAGCGCCAGCGCATCGCCTGGGAGCTGCACGACTCGGCTAAGCAGCGGCTGCACGCCGCGAGCCTCGTGCTCAGCACGCTCGCTCCCGCCCCCACGCAGGTGCTCCACGCGCGCCGCGAGCTCGACGCCGCCATCGCCGACATGCAGTCCGCGATCGACGAGCTGCGCACCCCCCTCGACGGGCGCCCGCTCGACGAGGCGCTGCGCCAGCGTGCCGGTGAGCTCGCGGAGATCGCCGACACGGAGATCGTCGTTCGCGGCGGAGCACCGCCGCTGCCCGTGACCAC
>JBPPNC010000037.1:0-8743 GCA_051306365.1 Solirubrobacteraceae bacterium | reverse complement strand
GTCGGCGACTACGACGCCCTGTCGGCGGCCGACCGCGACCGCCTGCCGTGTCCTGAGCTGCGCTGACTCCTGGCTGCGCTGGGGCGGGACTGCTACCAGCCGCGCTCGGCGAGCCGGTGCGGCTGCGGGATCTCCTCGACGTTGATGCCGACCATGGCCTCACCGAGGCCGCGCGAGACCTTGGCGACCATGTCGGGGTCGTCGTGGAACGTGGTCGCCTTGACGATCGCCTCGGCCCGCTGCTGGGGGTTGCCGGACTTGAAGATGCCGGAGCCGACGAACACGCCCTCGGCGCCGAGCTGCATCATCATCGCCGCGTCCGCGGGGGTGGCGATGCCGCCGGCGGTGAACAGCACGACGGGCAGTGTGCCCGCCGCCGCGACCTCCTTGACCAGGTCGTACGGCGCCTGCAGCTCCTTGGCCGCGACGTACAGCTCGTCCTCGCCCATCGAGGACAGCCGGCGGATCTCGCCGAGGATCTTGCGCATGTGCATGGTCGCGTTGGAGACGTCGCCCGTGCCGGCCTCGCCCTTGGACCGGATCATCGCCGCCCCTTCGGTGAGCCGCCGCAGGGCCTCCCCGAGGTTGGTCGCGCCGCAGACGAAGGGGACCGTGAAACCCCACTTGTCGATGTGGTGCGCGTAGTCGGCCGGCGTCAGCACCTCGGACTCGTCGATGTAGTCGACCCCCAGGGCCGCCAGCACCTGCGCCTCGACGAAGTGCCCGATCCGGGCCTTGGCCATCACCGGGACGGAGACCGAGGAGACGATCTGGTCGATCATGTCCGGGTCGCTCATGCGCGCCACGCCGCCGTCGCGGCGGATGTCTGCGGGCACGCGCTCCAGCGCCATGACGGCGGACGCGCCGGCGTCCTCCGCGATCTTGGCCTGCTCGGCGTCGACGACGTCCATGATGACGCCGCCCTTGAGCATCTCGGCCAGGCCGACCTTGACCCGGAACGTCGCTTCGTCTCGCATCACGCTCAGTGTACGAGGACGAAGCGCGCGACGACTACTTCAGGCGGTACGCCTTGATCCGGTCCTCATAGCCTTCCGCGTCGCGGGAATACACCCCGTAGGCGAGCGCCTGGATCAGGGACAGCAGCGCCGTGTGCGAGCGCACGTACGCGGGGCTGTCGGACGAGTAGTAGAGCGTGGTGTTCGCGAGCTTCGCGACGTCGGAGAGCGTCGCATCCACAATTGCCATCGTCCGCGCCTTGCGGTGCCGGGCGAGCTTCATCGCACGCACGACGAGCGGATGCGGGCGCCCCGCGGACAGGGCGATCACGAGAGTCTGGTCGTCGATCCGGCTGAGACGCGACAGCGCCTCCTGCGACGGGCTGGCGACCACCTCCGCACGGAGGTCGAGCAGCATCAGCAGGTGCCGCATGTACGACGCGAAGAACGCCATCTGGTCCGTGCCCGCAACGATGAGCTTCTGCGCGCCGGCGATCTGATCGATCGCCTGCTCGACCTCGGAACGAGAGACGCGCCGGGCGGTCTCCTCGATATTCGCGTGATCGGCGGCCAGCGCGGTTTCGAACTCATTGCGATCCAGCGCGAACAGCGGCTCGCCGGAGCCCAGCCCGGCCGTCGCCGGCGCCGCGTGGCTGCGGCGGTACTCCTCGCGAGCGGACTGCTGGAGTTCTGGATACCCCTCGAAGCCGAGCGCCTGCGAGAAGCGGACGACCGTCGAGCTCGACGTGTTCGCGCGGCGGGCGAGTTCCTCCGCGGTCTGGAAGGCCACCTCGTCGAGGTGGTCGACGATGTACTGGGCGACGTCCTTCTGGGATCGCGAGAAGTCGTCGAAGCGCGCCTGGATGTACTCGGACAGTGACTCGGGCGCGGTGGCGCCAGCGGGCGCGGGGGTCGGAACGGCGGCGGCTCTCTTCATGGGCGGCACCCTGATTCGACAGGGTGGGCGCCGTGTCCTTCCGAGGTCCCGTGAACTGGACCGCCGGTCTCGCGTTCAGGGCCCGAAACGGCCGGGACCGTCGCCGCGTGCGCGGAGCATCGCGCGGTGTGCCTCGGTGAGGACGCGATCGGGCTCGAGCTCGCCCCCGGCGACGACGACGAGGCCGACGCTCACGGTCACCGTGTGCTCGGCGTCCCCGGCGAGGAGAGGGCGGGCAAAGCCCTCGAGGACGCGTTCGGCGACGACGAGCGCTTCGTCCTCCCCGGTGAGCTCCTCGCAGACCATGACGAACTCGTCGCCTCCGGCGCGGGCGACGGTGTCCCCCGCGCGCACCAGCTCGGACAGCCGGACGGCGGCGGCCTGGAGCACGGCGTCGCCGACCTCGCGGCCGTAGCGACGGTTGAAGGCGCGCATGCCGTCGAGGTCGACGGACAGGACGGCCAAGCTGTCATCGCGCGGACGGCGGCGCCGGACGAGGGCGACCCGCAGGCGGTCACGCAGGAGCACCCGGTTGGGCAGGCCCGTCAGCTCATCGCGCAGCAGCTCGTCAGCCGGTTGGGACTCCATGTCTCCATCCATCGGCAGATTGGGGCCTGGAGCGTAGTGCGGGGTACGGCGGCGCGCCGCAGCGCGGGACTCAGGCGCGGACGTCGACGTGCTCGGGTGGACTCACCAGCAGCGGCTCGGGGGCCACGGCGGGAATCGCCTCGATCGACTGCAACGCGTCGCGCGACTGCTCGAGCTGCGCCAGCGGGACCTGGCCGTGCTCGGCCGGGAGCTGCTGCATGACCTGCGCCAGCTGGAGCATCCGGGTGGTGGTGACGGCGTCCACGGGGTCAGTATCGGACACGCGGGGCGCGCCTGCCAGGATTCTGGACGAACGGGTGAGGGCGCGACCAGCCGTAGACGTCGACGAGCCCGCCGCCGTTGAGCAACAGCGGCCGCATCGGCCCCGGCTGGGCCTCGATCACATCGAGCTGGTAGCCGGATGGTCAGCGGCGCGTAGGAAGCTTGGACGGATGGCCCCTGGGGTGCCGACCCCACTCGCCGGTCAGCCAGCCGGGCCGGGGTCTGCCGGTGACCCCCGGAACGTTCCCGTCTCACGGTCGTGCCAATCCGTGGCGGTTCGCGGAGCGGACTCTCCGAGGCGGCGGTGCCAGCACGCGCACATCCGCAACGGCGGCGGGACGCCGGGTGGTCGGACGTTTCCGCGGAAGCGTTGCCGTCTCAACGCTTCCGCGGAAACGTGTGGGGCCGATGGGCTGGTCTCCTCGCCGCGCGGGCGTCGGCGTTGCGTGGATCGTCGCCTCGATCCGTCGGTCCGAACGCCGGCACGCCCAGACGAGGAATGGGGCGAACCCCGCCCATGCGGCCGCAACTCCAAGCGCTTGGGGGCCGTCGGTGACGAAGCGCCCGGCCATCGCCCTGTGTCGGCTACGTGTGCACCACCCAAGCGTGGCGACGCGACCGCGTCGGCTGAGGGACATGACTGGTGGCTGATGATGGTGGGGCGTGTTCGAGTTAGTGCCCGACGCTGAGCATGGACCGCACATCGAGAGACTGTGCACACGCGTCCTGCGGTGACGTGCACAGTATGCGAGACCTGACCAAACTGCCGAGCCATGGCGTAAAATTGGTTGGCCGTGCCTTGAGATACTCGGGGAGTCGGGTTGGCGCACGGGATCAACTCACGGAGGGGTGATGTTCAGGACGTACGCCACAGTGATGCTCTTGGCTGGCCTTGCGCTTAGCGCCTGTGGAGCCGGCGACAACGAGGAGTCTGGAACGACTGCGCCACGCATCGCGTCGGTAAGCGGCGCGGACGACAGATATCGCGTTCGCATGGAGACCGACGGCCGTCAGGTGATCATTGCCGTAGCCGACGACGCTCGGGCGTCTGCCGCCAAGAGCGCCGGAGAGGAGGTCCTAGTCCTGTGCGGGTCCGCGGATGTGAAACAACAGGGCAGCGCCTCATGGCCAGCGGTCGGCGACCAGATCACGGTCAAGCTCACCCCGGCCGGTGAACCTGCGTCGTACTGCCTCGCCGAGGATCGCCAAGACGGGGATCTCGCATGTGTCACGTTCGACAAGTCGCGCGACTGGTGCCAGACCAGTCCGAAGGACACGGGCACCGTCGAGGATCTGGTGATCGAGTAGGTGCGCGATGAGCCGCTGAGCGACGAGGACCGCGAAGGCGCACTCGGATGGCTGCTGCTCAAGCTCGTCGCCGCCGCGTTCCTGCTGCTGACTGTCGGCCTCATCCTCGACGGTGTCGGTGCGCCTGGTGGAGCGCTCGCCGGGGTGGTCGGGCTGTTGGTCGTGTTCGTGCTCATCTGGGCGACGCCCGTCATTGACTGGGTGTCGGGGCAATCGCGATGGTACTGAGTTAGCGGGTGCGGCCGGTGCCGTGCTCGTCGGCGATCGCGTCGGCGATGTGCTGTTGGAGGCGGCGGGGTCCGCCTTCGCCGAAATGGACGTCCATGTACTCGCCGTCGAGGGTTGCGATGGCGGTGATGAAGCCGTTGCCGTAGGCGTCGATGACCTGGGTGGTCTTGCCGTCGTGTAGTTGGTGGACGGTGAGGTGGAAGCGCGGCGCGCTGGTCGGGGTCATGGCCCGCGCGCCTCGGCGGTCGTCGGCGCGGGGAGGCGCAGCATGCTGCTCGGCGCCGCGGTGCGGTGACGGAGGAGGCTGGCGAGCAGTTCGATCGGGCAGACGTCTTGCTGGCGGCTGGTGCGGATCACGCTCATCAGCGTCTGTTGGGCGTCGGCGCCGTGGCGGGTGCGGTTGCCGCCCCAGTTCTTGCGGTTGACGACGGCGGGGCGGATCGCCTGCTCGGCGCGCCAGTTGGTCGCGGCGATCCCGGGCGTGGCCAGGAAGGTCAGCAGGTGCTCGCGCTCGTTGGCCAGGTGCTTGAGCAGCTTGCGGTTGGGCGGGTGCGTCGGGTTGCGCGCCAGCAGCGCCTCGATCTGCCCGGTCAGGCGGGCGATCTCGCAGTCCAGGTGCGCCCGTCGGTCCGCCCGAGCCTGGACCATCTCGTCGCGGTCGTCGCGGTCGTCGCGGTCGTCGCGGCCGGCCGGCAGTTGCGGCTGGTCGGCGATCTCGATGGCTGTGCCGTCGATCACGTCACCGGGGCGGGTCAGCAGGTCCGGGTGCGCATCGCGGACGGCCAGGGCGTCGAGCAGCAGCCTGCGCACGGCGTGCGGGATCTTCGCCTGCCCCGCGACGGAGTCGGCGATCATCTCGCCGGCGCGCCTGAGCAGATGCGCCACGCAGCTCTGATGCTGGGCGTGCTCGAAGCGTCGGTAGGGCGCCCACCCGTCACGCTCCAGCACGCCTGAGAAGTCCTCGCCCAGCACGGCGGCGGCCTGCTCGTCGCCGCGGCCGGCGGCGATCAGGTACACGGTGATCCCGTCGTCGCCGACGAACACCCACAACCATGCCTTCTGACCGTTGATCCGCCAGCCGCTCTCGTCGGCGGCGACCGCCGCGCTTGAGCGCACAGCGAGCACGAGCGCCGCATGCGTCGACTCGGACGCCTCGGCGAGCCGACCGATCGCCTGGTACAGGCCGCCCGCCGTGACCTGGATCCCGAACAGCTCGAGGATCCGTGAGACCTTTCCCATCGCGACGCCGAGCTCTTTGTTGATCTGCGCGGCGATCGCGACCGCCCGTGGCCCGATCTGCGAGCCGGCCGCACCGATCGCGTCGCTGGTCTGATCGGGGTGACGGCCCTGCGTGCGGCGCCCGCAGCGCCGACAGCGCCCGCGCGCAATCCGGAAGCGGCGCACATGACCGCGAATCTCGACGATCTCCTCCTGGTACTGATCGACCTCGTCCTCGAAGGCAAGCTCGCCCCGGCAGCACGGGCACGAGTCCGGCAACGCCACCCGGATCTCCTCATCGACATGGTCCGGGACCCGGCGGTGCGCCTTGGTGCCGTAGCCCTCGCCGCTCTTGCGCCCCGACCTGGCCGGATCCTGCTTGGGCTCGCCCTTGGAGAACGGCGCCGCCTGACGCTTCCCCGCCCGCCTGGCCGCCTCAAGCTGCGCGCGCAGCCGCACGTTCTCGGCAAGCAACCGCTCGTTCTCGGCTGCCAACCCGCCGCCATGAGCGCCCCGCGCGACCCGCACCCGACCCGCCGAGCGCCGACAGCGATCCGATCGACATGCAGGCCTGCGATCCACTGCACGCAAGATTCCCTGCACACGGCGGGAACCCTGCCCATCGCACCGACGCCGACCCGCCGCTCAGACCAGCGCTAACTCAGTACCCGCTGAGCAGCTCGAGCTGCTGCGACGCCCGATCTGACGCCGCAGCAGCTCGAAATCACGCTCGGAGGACCTCGATCGGCCCAAACTCAATCCGAACTGTGAACACGCCTGGTGGGCCGGCCCGGATTCGAACCGGGGTCTGACGGATTATGAGCGCTGTGCCGTGGTGCCCGTGACTGCGGACGGGAGCCGTTCAGCCCGTGTTTCCGGGGCTTCTGCGGCCTGGTCTACCGATGAGTCCCGGTTGGTACCGGTGGGCCTGCTGACACTCTCGCTGACACCCGCGCCCCCGCTCAATGCCAGGGTGCTTCGCCCATGGTGAGGAAGCGTTTGCCGCGAATCGGGACGAAGAAGATGCCCGACCGGCCGTCGCGGTCGACGAGGACGAACAGCGCACGCCAGTGATTGGTCCTGAACTCCCACACCCGCTCTCCGCTCCTGACGCTGACGTAGGCGCGCGGATTCCGAAACAGCCGGGTGTAGTTGTGGCGGGGCTCTCGACGACCGGACGGGTCCGCGAGTACCCGCTCGACTGCGCGCGTCAGGTGCTCGTCGCCGATGGCGTCGAGCTCGGCCCGCGACGCCGGATCGAGCGGGAGCAAACCTACCCCCGGCTAGAGGGTGTCAGCCCACGCGTCGATCGAGTCGCGAGAAACCTCGAACGCCGCGATGACATCGGGGTGGCCCAGGATCACAGACTCTTCGTCGAGCGTGACAGTCTGGCCTTCGCGAATCGCTGCGAGCTGCATGGCGACGATGCGACGTGCTTCGTCCTGGCCAGCGCGCGCAGTGAGGGTCGAAGTGCCGACGCTCAGATCGAGGTGCCCGGCGTGCTCATTCGTCTGGTTCTTCAGGGTCATTCTGGTTCACCTCCCGTGGCATTGCCTTGGCTGCGTAGTTCTTCCAGTTCTGGTTGAGGGCGTCTATCAACTGGGTGACAAACAGCGGCGATACCGAGACGCGCGCAACAACGATGCCAGTCTGTCGCGCGAAGTCCAACCGGACGAAGTCCAGCGTGAACTCGTGCTCGCTGTGGGTGACGCTCGCGAAGTTCGCCCATACCCCAGCCATCTGGCTCTGATCGAGAATGATCTCGATCTTCGGCTCGTTCTCCGGCTCCTCGACGTCGGGCAACCGCACTCCTCAGGACCGTTATCGGCGTGTCTGAGTCGATGCTACAGGTCGGCCTTCCGATGCTCAGCGACCATTCCGTCTTCAACTACCCCGCGACAAGTGCGGATGTCACACTGGCACCGGCTAAAGTCGCGTTGACGGGGTAGGTCGACCGGCTCCCCCAGGTCGCCATCGAGCAGGTGGACGTACAGGCTGAGCGTGAACGCCGGGGAGTGGTGCCCCAGCCACCGCTGTACCTGCACGGCGTTCCTTCCGGCCGCGAAGAGTCGTGTGGCCGCGGTGTGGCGGAAGGAGTGGAAGCCCACCCACGGGACGCCGGCCTCCTCCGCGGTGGGCCTGAGCGCGCGACGAAGCGTGTTGTCGTAGCCGAGCACGCCGCCCGTGTGGCCGGGGAACACGGGATCGGTGTCCTCGTGCCACTCCGTGGCCTTGTGGGCGGCCCTGAGCGCCGTCACGAGGTCGTGACCGATCGGGACCTCCCGGCGGCCGTACTTGCTCTTCGGCGGACCCATGACACCCCATACGCACGCGCGGCGCACCTTGACGTGCGGGCGGTCGCCATCGAGCTGCACGTCAGCCCAGCGGAGCGCGACGATCTCCGAAGCCCCGTGGCTGCAAGCAGCGCGAAGAAGGTCCGCCACCTCACCGGGCAGACGGCTAGGAACGTCGCCAGCTCGTCATCGGTCAGTGCTTTGACGCGCTCCTCTTCCTCCAGGTCGCGGCCGTCGTCGATGCGGCGTTGCTCGTCGCGCGCCGGGAGGGCCACCCCCAGCGTCGGGTTGTGGCGGATCACGCCCTCAGCGACCGCGGACGCCATGCAGGCGCGCAGCGGCGCGAGCACGCGGCGCACCGTCGCATCCGCGACATGGACGGGGGTCGGCTCGACGGGTTCCGGGACCGGGAGCCCCTTCCGCTCGGCGTACTGCCGCGCGGTCGCGTCTTCTCGTCGGCCACGCGCTTGCCCTGCTCGCGGTTGTCGCACATCCACCCAACGAGGTCGGCGATGTCGCGCGGGGTGATCTGCTCCATGCGCATTGAGCCCAGCCGCGGGATCGCATAGCGCTCAAGGTCGCGGCGGTAGTCGTCGCGCGTGCGCTCGCGGAATCCGCGACGGCCGCGGCCCTGGTAGCGCTCGACCCACTCGCGGGCGTAGTCGGCGAACCGGGTGCGGGTCGCGGGAGCGTGTGTGCCTTCGTCGACCGCTGCCATGCGCTTGCGGCGCAGCCGGCGCGCGTCGTCGTACGTGCGGGCCGATTCCTGCCGCTGCCGTCCCTGCGCGTCGCGGTAGAGGACGGCGTAGCGGGTGCCTCTCTTGAACACGCCGGGGGTGCTGGTCTTCTCAAGCGGAGCGGGCAACGCTCAGCCCTCCTTGCGGGTGTATGGCCGGGGGGTGTTTCGCTTGCGGCCTTGCTCGATCCGCTGC
>JBPPNC010000175.1:0-34253 GCA_051306365.1 Solirubrobacteraceae bacterium | reverse complement strand
CGCGCGGGACGGGCGGCGGATGGCGCTGGCCCGCCGGTCGCGCGCCGCGGCCCCGCCCACCCCCACGACGCGTGAGCGCGTCGCCGTGGTGCGGGCGGTCACGACCGGCGCGCTCGACCGTGCCGTCGACCTGGCCGCGACGCTCGAACTCCGCGGCTTCGCCACCGCCGGCCGCGTCGCGCGCGGGCGGCGGCCGTGGTCGCGCCACGACGCCGGTGTCGCTGCGTCGGCGGCCGGGATGCTGGCGCTCATCGCCGTGGCGGTCGCCGCGGGCGCCCCGCGGCTCGACCTGTACCCCGAGCTCACGCCGCGCGGCGGCGCGGCGGGCGCGGTCATCGCCGTGTCGTTCGTGCTGGTCGCGCTCGCGCCGCTGGCGGCGCGCCGGGGGGTGCAGCGATGAGCGCCCTGCGCTTCGAGCACGTCACCGCGACGTTCCCGCGCGCCGCCGTCCCGGCGCTGCGCGACGTCACGGTCGACATCGACGACGGCGAGTTCGTCGTCGTCGCAGGCGCGTCGGCGTCGGGCAAGTCCACCTTCCTCGGCGCTGCCTGCGGCCTCGTGCCGCACTTTCACGGCGGCGACTTCGCCGGGCGCGTCCTCGTCGGCGGGCTCGACAGCCGAGACCACGGCCCCGCGGAACTCGGGCGCGTCGTCGGCGTCGTCCGGCAGGACCCCGAGACACAGGCCGTCCTCACCACGGTCCGCGCCGAGCTGGCCTTCGGTCTGGAGAACCGCGGGCACGGGCCCGCAGCGACCGCGCGCGGGGTCGAGGAGGTCGCGCTCGCGCTCGGCATCGAGGGCCTGCTCGACCGCGCGGTGCACGAGCTGTCCGGCGGCGAGCTGCAGCGCGTCGCGCTCGGCGCCGCGCTGGCCGGCCGCCCGCGGATCGTGCTGCTCGACGAGCCGACGTCGCAGCTCGACCCGGTCGCCGGCGACGAGCTGGTCTGGCTGCTGCGCCGGCTCAACGAGGAGTGGGGCACGACCGTCGTCCTCGCTGAGCACCGCCTCGAGCGCTGCCTGGGCGCCGCCGACCGCGTGCTCGCGTTCGCGGCCGGCGCGCTGGTCTGCGACGCGCCGCCGCGGGACTTCCTCCAGTGGGCCGGGACCGCGGCGCCGCTGCTGGCGACCCCCGGCGCGCGGCTCCTGGCGGCCGCCGGGCTGCCCGCCCCAGCGGGGGTCAAGGAAGCCCGCCGCGCGTTGCGTGACGCCGGGCTCGCCGACCCGGCGGAGCCGCTGCCGACCGTCGAAACGGCGCCCCCGCGCCGCAGGCGCTTCCGCCGCGCGGGAACCGGGCCGGACGCCGCCGTCGAACTGCGCGGCCTGTGGGCGGAACTCGACGGCGGCCGCGCGGTGCTGCGTGGCATCGACCTGCGCGTCGGGCCCCACGAGCGGGTCGCGCTCATGGGCCGCAACGGCGCGGGTAAGTCGACGCTGCTGCGTCACGCGGCGGGGCTCCAGGACCCGACACGGGGCCGTGTGCTCGCCGCCGGGCGCGTCGCCCTGCTGCTGCAGCACCCCGGCGACTACCTCATGCACGAGCGTGTGGCCGACGAGGTCTCGCCGGCCGCGCTGCGGGGCGCCGGGCTCGAGACCCTGGCCGAGCGGCACCCCCGCGACCTGTCCGGCGGTGAGCGCCAGCGGCTCGCCATGGCCGTCGTCACCGGCGATGGCCCGCCTCCGGCGGTGCTGTGCCTCGACGAGCCGACGCGCGGCCTGGACCGCGCGCAGAAGGCCGAGCTGGCGCACCGCCTGCGGGCCGGCGCATCGGCGATCGTGGTCGCCACGCACGACCCGGAGTTCGCCGCGCAGGTCGCCGATCGCGTCGTGCTGCTCGCCGACGGGGAGATCGTCGCCGACGCCCCCGCCGCCGAGGTCCTCAGCGGCGGCTGGTACTTCGCCACCGAGACCGCGCGCATCCTCGGCGGCGCCGGCGGTGCGCTGCTGCCCGAAGAGGGCGCCGAGCTGCTCGCGGCGCGCCGGCGGTCACACCAGGAGCTGCGCGTCCGATGACCTGGCAGCTCGCGTCCTTCGCCCTGCTCGCGTTCGCGCTCGCGACCGGCTTCTGGTGGTACGAGCGCACGAAGCCGCCGGCCAAGGTGATCGCGCTCGTGGCGACCCTCGCCGCCCTCGCGGCGATCGGGCGGATCGCGTTCG
Source organism: Solirubrobacteraceae bacterium (assembly GCA_051306365.1). GTDB lineage: Bacteria > Actinomycetota > Thermoleophilia > Solirubrobacterales > Solirubrobacteraceae > Svornostia. Next base: position 32,099 of record JBPPNC010000175.1, on the reverse strand, counting down.
CCCCGTTGCCGAACATCAAGCCCACGACCGACATCGTCCTCATCGCCGGCTACGTGCTCGGCGGCGCGCCCGGGTTCGTCGTGGGGGCGCTGACGGCGCTCGTCAGCAACCTCTTCTTCGGACAGGGACCGTTCACGCCCTGGCAGATGGCGTCGTGGGGGCTCGTCGGGCTGTTCGGCGCGCTCCTGGCCCGGCTGTTCGGCCGGGACCTCGGGCGGGTTGAGCTGGCTGCTGCGTGCGGGGCGGCGGGGCTCGGCTTCGGGCTGATCATGGACGTCCACATGTGGATCCTGTACTCGGGCCACACGCTCACGGAGCTGTGGGTCGTGCTCGGCCGCGGCGTGCCGTTCAATGTCGCGCACGCCGTGGGCAACGTCGTCTTCTGCCTGACGTTCGGGCCGCTGCTCGTGCGCTCGCTCCAGCGCTTCCGCGAGCGGTTCGAGGTGCGCTGGCGGCCGCTGCCCGCGGCGACGGCTCGCGCGCCGGTCGCGGCCGTGCTCGCGGCGCTGGTGGTCGCCGGGTCGGCGCTCATGGCCGCTCCCGACGCGCAGGCCGCGTTCGCGGCCCAGGCCGGGTACCTCCAGCGGACGCAGCACGCCGACGGCGGGTGGGGTGCCGGGCCGCGGGAGGCGTCGTCGCCGATGTACACCGGCTGGGTGGTCATGGGCCTGGCGGCCTCCGGCCGGGACCCTGCGCGGGTGCGGCGCAACGGCCGGTCCGGCGTCGACTACCTCGTCGCCACCATCGGGCGCGTGCGCCAGACCGCCGACCTCGAGCGGACGATCCTCGCGCTGGTGGCGGGCGGCCGCTCGCCGCGCAAGGTCCGCGGACGCGACCTCGTCCGTGAGCTCACCGGCCGGCGCCGCGCCAACGGCTCGTTCTCCGGGCTGGTGAACCAGACGGCCTTCGGGATCCTGGCGCTGCGCGCGGCCGGCCGGTCGTCACGCGACGGCACGGTGCGCCGTGCGGCTCGCTGGCTGGCCGGTCAGCAGAACACCGACCGCGGATTCAACTTCGCCGGCCGTGGCGGGCCGAGCGGGGTCGACGACACGGCTGCGGCGGTCCAGGCGCTCGCGCTCGCCGGCCAGCGCGGCGCGGCCCGCCGGGGCGCCATGTTCCTCGCCCGCCGGCAGAACCCCGACGGCGGCTACCCGCTGGTGCCCGGCGGCGCGTCGAACGCCCAGAGCACGGCCTGGGCGATCCAGGGCCTGCGGGCGGCCGGGCGCAACCCCAACGCGCAGCACCTGCGCGGCGCGCGCAATCCGACGTCGTTCCTGCGGTCGCTGACCACGCGGTCGGGAGGCGTCCGGTACTCGCGCACGAGCGCCCAGACGCCGGTCTGGGTGACCGCTCAGGCGCTCACGGGACTGGCGATGCGCCCGTTCCCGATCCGGGCTCGCGGCCGATGATCCGCTGGTCGGGGGGACATCGCGAGGTCGCACGTCATGAAAACCCGTCGGTCCGGTAGGTTTCCCGCCCCATGCGAGTAGGTGTCCCCAAGGAGACCGCGGAGGGAGAGCAGCGGGTCGCGCTCGTTCCCGAGGTCATCAAGAAGCTTTCCGCCGCCGGCCATGAAGTCGTCGTGCAGCCCGGCGCAGGCGCAGGTGCGATGATCCCCGATGCGCACTTCGCCGAGGCCGGCGCGACGCTGTCCGACGACGTCTGGAGCTGCGACGTCGTCGTGAAGGTCGCGCCGCCCACGAGCGAGGAGATCGGCAGGCTCGGTTCCGGCACGCTGCTCGTCGGCTTCCTCGAGCCGCTCACGAACGGCGCGGTCATCAACAGCCTGGCCGGCGCGAAGGTCACGGCCTTCGCGATGGAGGCCATCCCGCGCATCACACGCGCCCAGTCGATGGACGCGCTCTCGTCGCAGTCCAACGTCGCGGGCTACAAGGCCGTCCTGCTGGCCACCAACGAGATCGGCCGCTTCATGCCGATGCTCATGACCGCGGCGGGCACGATCCGCCCGGCGAAGGTCCTGGTGCTCGGCGCCGGTGTCGCCGGTCTGCAGGCCATCGCGACCGCCCGCCGGCTCGGCGCCGTCGTCGTCGGCTACGACGTCCGCTCCGCCGTCAAGGAGCAGGTCGAGTCGCTCGGCGCCCAGTTCCTCGAACTCGAGGCCGGCAAGGGCGCCGAGGGCGAGGGCGGCTATGCCCGCGAGCTCACCGACGAGGAGAAGGCCGCGCAGCAGCAGGAGCTGACCGACGCGATCGCCGGCTTCGACATCGTCATCACGACCGCGCTCGTCCCGGGTCGCCCGGCGCCGAAGCTCATCACCGCCGAGGCCGTCGAGAAGATGCCGGCCGGCGCCGTGATCGTCGACCTCGCGGGCATCGCCGGCGGCAACTGCGAGCTGACCGAGCCCGGCCAGACGGTCGTCAAGCACGACGTCACGATCGCTGCACCGCTGAACCTGCCCGCGACGATGGCCGAGCACGCCTCATCGCTGTATGCCCGCAACGTCCAGGCCCTGCTCGAGCTGTTCCTCGACGAGGAGAAGCAGGGTGTGAGCCTCGACTTCGAGGACGAGATCATCGCCGGCGCATGCATCACGCGTGACGGGGAGATCGTCCACGAGGGCGCCAAGCAGACGGCCGCCGCGACGGCCTGATCGGAGGAGACCGACACTCATGGACTTCCTGACTCTCGCCTCGACCTCCGCTGAGCGCACACCGATCATCACGCTGCTGGCGATCACCGTGCTTGCGGGCTTCGTGGGCTTCTTCGTCATCAGCAAGGTGCCGAACACGCTGCACACGCCGCTCATGTCGGCCACGAACGCGATCCACGGCATCGTGCTGCTGGGCGGCCTGATCGCCATGTTCGGCGCGGATGACACGCTCACCAAGGCCATGCTCGTGGTGGCGATCGCCTTCGGGATGATCAACATCGTCGGCGGGTTCCTGGTGACGGACCGCATGCTCGAGATGTTCAAGAAGAAGGACTGACGATTTCGATGCTCGCCACTTCCTTCTACCAGGACACCGCGTTCATCAACGCGCTGTACATCGTCGCGTTCACGCTCTTCATCGTCGGCCTCTCGCAGGTGACGAGCCCGCTGACCGCGGTCCGCGGCAACCGGATCGCCGGGTACGGCATGGTCGTCGCGATCGTCGCGACGCTCCTCATCGAGGGTGCCGGCAACTGGGTCCTCATCGCGCTCGGTCTCATCATCGGCACCGCGATCGGCATCCCCAGCGCGCGCCAGGTCAAGATGACCGCGATGCCGCAGATGGTCGCGTTGTTCAACGGCGTCGGCGGCGGCGCGATCGCGCTCATCGCGTGGGCCGAGTTCCGCGAGGCCGGCGGCGATCTCACCGAACTCGAGATCGGCATCCCGCTCGTCTTCGCCGCGATCGTCGGCTCCGTCTCCTTCTGGGGCTCGAACATCGCGTTCGCCAAGCTCCAGGAGCTCATCGGCGGCAGCCCGATCAAGGTTCCAGGCGGCGTGTTCCTCAACCTCGCGCTGCTCGTCGCCGCGATCGCCTGCGGCGTGCTCATCCTCACGGGTGAGAACGAGGAGCTCCTGTTCCTCGGCATCCTCGTCTTCAGCGCCATCCTCGGCAACCTCTTCGTGCTGCCGATCGGCGGCGCGGACATGCCCGTGGTCATCTCGACACTCAACGCGTTCACCGGCCTCTCGGCCGCGGCTGCGGGCATCGCTCTCGACAACACCGCGCTCATCGTGGCCGGCATGATCGTCGGCGCGTCCGGCACGATCCTCACCGATCAGATGGCGAAGGCCATGAACCGCACGATCCCGTCGGTGCTGCTCGGCGGCTTCGGCGGGGGCGGCTCCGCGGCCGCCGCCGGCCCGACCGGCGCCGAAGGCGGCACGGTCCGCTCCACGAGCGCGGCCGACGCCGCGATCCAGCTCGCCTACGCGCGCCAGGTCGTCGTCGTTCCCGGCTACGGCATGGCCGTCTCGCAGGCCCAGCACGCGGTGCGCGAGATGGCGAAGGTCCTCGAGGCCAAGGGCGTCGAGGTCAAGTTCGCCATCCACCCGGTCGCGGGCCGTATGCCCGGGCACATGAACGTCCTCCTCGCGGAGGCGGACGTGCCGTACGACCAGCTCAAGGAGATGGACGAGATCAACGGCGAGTTCGGCCGGACGGACGTCTCGCTCGTCATCGGTGCGAACGACGTCACGAATCCGGACGCCCGCTCGAAGCCCGACTCGCCGATCTACGGCATGCCGATCCTCAACGTCGACGAGTCCTCGTCGGTGATCGTCCTGAAGCGCTCGATGTCCAGCGGATTCGCCGGCATCGACAACCCGCTCTTCGTCAACCCGAAGACGGCCATGCTCTTCGGCGACGCGAAGGGCAGCATCACCGAGATCACGTCCGAACTCGGCAACCTCTAGACGGCAGGGCCTCCCAGAGGCCGCCGAGTTCGGATTGGGAGTTCGGCCGACGCCGAACTCCCGGCCGTTGGGGGTTGCAGGATCGGCGCGTCCCGCCGATCATGCAACCATGGGTGAGCTTCCGCTCCTCGTACGGTGTCTGCTCGCGGCTACGCTGGCCGCCACGATCGTCTGGGCCTTCTTCGGCCGGGCGCCGCGGCGCAGCGTCTCCGTCAAGGCCGTGGTGTGGACGGGCTCACTTGGGGTGGCGTGTTACGCGGCAGCCGCGCTCGCCGTGGCCTTCGGGCGATCGGAGGCCGCGATCCTCATGGCGCTCGCCGTGGAAGGGCTGTGCGCGACGGTCTGGCTCGCCCGCGGCGTGCCGCGCGACGAGGGTGACGACGACGGCGGGGGCGGGGGAGGCGGCCGGCCGACGCACCCGACCGGCCCGCCGCCGATCGACTGGGAGCAGTTCGACCGCCACCGCGAGGCGTGGGCGCGGAGGACGGGGTCGCAGCCGCGACCGCCGCAGCACGTGGCGTAGCCTGCCCGCGGCGCCCCTTGGCCGGTGAGCGGCCGGGTTAGGCTCCCGCGCGTGGGGCGCATCGTCGTGGGCACGTCGTCGTGGGCCGATCCCGGCTTCGTCAAGACCTGGTACCCGCCGGGCCTGCAGGCACGGGACCGCCTGCAGTTCTACGCCGAGCGCTACGAGGGCGTGGAGGTCAACGCGAGCTTCTACGCCGTCCCCGAGGTCACGACCGTGCAGCGCTGGGCGCAGATCACGCCGCCGGGGTTCACCTTCGACGTGAAGCTGCACCGCCTGCTGAGCCGTCACGCCGCGCCGGTCGAGTCGCTGCCGCCGCAGCTGCGCGACCTGGCTGACGTCACGCCCCGCGGCCGGGCGATGCTCTCCGACGAGCTGGAGGAGGCGATGGTCGGCGCGGTCCGCGAGGCGATCGCGCCGCTCGACCAGGCCGGCAAGCTCAGCGCGCTGCTGCTGCAGTTGTCCCCGTCGTTCGCGCCCAAGCACCACGAGCTGGCCGAGCTCGCGCCGATACTCCAGGCCCTGCGCCCCCACGTCGTCGCGGTGGAATTCCGCCACCGCGCCTGGGTGGAAGGCGGGCGCCTGGAGACGACCCTGCGGTGGCTCGAAGATCACGATGCCGCGTTCGTCTGCACCGACGGCCCGCAGGGCGACGCGCCGACGATGATGCCGCGCGTCGACGCCGTCACCAGCCCGAAGCTCGCCTACCTGCGCATGCACGGACGCAACGCCGAGGGTTACCTGAAGGGCAGGAGCGTCGCCGAGCGCTTCGACTGGGACTACGCCGACGACGAGCTCCGGGCGCTCGCCGAACGGGGCCGGGTCCTGGCCGAGGAGGCCGGCCAGCTGCGCATGATGTTCAACAACAACCGCGACGACCTGGCGCCGCAGGCGGCCACCCGGATGCGCATCCTGCTGGGCCAGGATCCCGGCCCGCCGGCGGGGCCGCAGCAGGGGGCGCTGTTGTAGGCGGACGTGAGACCATGGCGGCATGCGCCGTGTGCTCCCCGTCGTCGTCCTCCTGGCGCTCCTCGGCGGCCCAGCGCCCGCCCTCGCAGCGCCCCAGCCGGAGGTGCGCGTGTTCGTCGGTGCGAAGATCCCGTCGGAGGAACTCCGGGGCGTCCGCGTGTCCGCCGCGGGCCAGGGCGTGATCCTCCGCGTCGCACCCGGCAAGGACCGCGCGAGCGGCAAGGTCACGACCGTTGGGACGTTCACCCCGAACCCCGCGCAGCTCGCCGTCATCCGGGCCGCCGCGAAGGGCGTCTACGCCAACGCGAAGGTCACGGTCCCGAAGGCCCGCGGCGAGATGTACGCGGCCGTCACCGTGAAGATCGGGACGAAGGCACGCACGGCGCTGGGCCTGCACGGCATCTCGCCGCAGATGAAGGCGCTGCTCGACGCGTTGAACGTCACCCTGCCGCCCGACCGCGCGCTGCCCGTCCCGGAGGGCCTCGTCGCCACCGCGGCGGACTCGCCGCCCGAGGCCAAGTGCCCGCCGGGGGAGACAGCCACCACGGCATCGCGCGAGGTCTCACTGAAGGACGCCGCCAAGGCCGGCATGGTCAAGCTGACGAGCAAGGGCAAGATCAGCGGCGACGGCGTGAAGGTCGAGGGCACCTGGAAGCCGGTCAAGGCCCCGGTGAAGCTGCGCGTCAACATCGAGTTCGTCGACAGCGGCCCGTCGCCGACCGCGCCCACCCCGTCATCGGTGGCCGGTCAGATCGAAGGCCAGCTCAACGGCAAGCTGAAGTACAAGGGCCAGCCGATCAAGGTCGACGTCGTCGCCAAGCGCCGCTCGAGCACGGACGCGCCGACCCCGTGCTTTCACCAGATCTACTTCTATCCCGACAACGGCGTGCGCGACTACGTCGACGGGCTCGACGGCCTCACGAACCCCCAGCCGCAGGGTGGCCAGTGGAACTACGGCGGGGCGAAGGACGCCGTCACGTGGGCCCACGAGACCATGCACCTGGCGGGGCTCAACGACCAGTACCGCGACTTCTTCCAGGTCGGCGGCAAGGAGTACCCGGTGCCGTCCTCGGTCAACAGCGAGGACAAGGAGGCGCTGAAGAAGTGGGCCGAGTCGAAGGGCCTGGACGTCAACGCCGGCAAGCTGCACTCCATCCCGCACAAGGGCCACGAGAACGACCTCATGGGCACCGCCGAGGGAGGCTTCAACGTCCCCGAGGGATCGCTCGCGAAGATCTGGGCGCTGTCGGCGAAGACCGTCGACATCCACGGCGAGCCCGGCGACATCCTGCTCAACAAGAACCCCGGCCACCAGAACCTCGGCGTGGGTGCCGCGTTCGACATGAGCGTGAAGCCCGGCAGGCCCGCGGTGAAGGAGGGGATGGTCGCGTACTGCATCGACCTGCAGGACAAGGGCCCCGCCGTCGGCGACGTCTTCGACGTGCTCGGCAACGCCGCCGGGCGCCCCGAGCCGGGCATGGCCGAGCTGGCACGGGTGCTGCAGCACGTCGACAGCCTCCAGGAGCGTCTCCTGCAGGAGGTGCGCGGCGCGCAGCTCGCGGTGTGGCGCGTCACGAACGAGGACGGATCGACGTCCTCCTCGTCGACCGTCGACGCGATCCTCGCCGCCGCGCAGGTCCCGGCCGGCGTGAACTACAACACGCCGCACTTCGAGACCCCCAACCCGGGGGCGCCGGAGACGACGAGCATCACCGACGGCGCCATCGACCCGACCGTCGGCACGGACCCCGCCGTCGCCGCCGAGATCGAGCGGCAGTCCGTCGCACCGAGGCCGAAGCTCACGCGGCTGGTGGTCAGCCCGCGGCCGATCACGCGCGCCACACGCGTGCTGACCCTCACCTTCGAGCTCAACGGCGCCGGGGACCGGGTGCGCGCCCGCGTGTTCAAGCGCGGCCGCCGCAAGGCGCTGCGGACCACGAAGCTGCGCACGGTCGAGGCCGGGGCGACGAGCTTCGCCCTCGTCGTGCCCAAGCTCTCGCCCGGCTCCTACCGCGTGCGGCTCAGCGGCCGCTTCGGGCAGAGGACGGTGCGGTTCACCGTCAGCGGGTGATCCGCTCGCAGCTGCTGCCCAGCACCTCGTCGTGACGATCGAGGTGCACGGTGTCGAACCCGCTGCCACACCGCACGCGGTCTCGGGTGCCGTCGACGAGGTTGACGATGTCGTTGCCCGGGCCTGCGTTCACCCGGTCGCGGTTCATGCCGCCCCAGATGCGGTCGTTGCCCGGCCCGCCCTTGATGACATCCCGGCCGCGATCGCCGGTGATCCGGTCGCCGCCCGAGCCGCCGTAGATGCGGTCGTTGCCCTTGCGGCCCGCGATGACGTCCCGGCCGGGGCCGCCTGAGAGCGCGTCGGCGCCGGCCTGACCTTCGATGACGTCGTCCCCCGGTTCTCCGAAGACGCGGTCGTTGCCCGAGCCGCCGAGCAGCTTGTCGTCCCCCGCGCGGCCATACACCCAGTCCGCGCCGCCCATCGCCATGATCTTCTCGGCGCCGCTGGTGCCGACGATCCGCTGGGGCGCGCGGTTGCCGGTGATGAGCCGCAGCCCGTCGTAGCCGGGGTCGCGCGGAGGCGCGGCGGCGACGCTGACGAACTCGCAGCCGATCAGCGTGGTGCCGGCGCGGTCCGCGGCGTCGAGATACACGACATCTGAGCCGGCGCCGCAGTCGATCCGCGCGTCGGCGAGCTCGTCGCCCTCGTCGGCGGCGTAGGCGGCGCCGTCGGACGGCTCCGCAACGAGGTCGACGGCTTGGATGACGTCCTCGCCGTCCCCCGCGATGAACGTGTCGCGGCCGGGCCCGCCCTCGAGCCGGTCCTGCCCCGCGCCGCCGCGCATCGTGTCGTTGCCGCGCCCGCCGGCGAGCACGTCGTCGCCGCTGTCGCCGCGCAGGGAGTCCCTGCCGCTGCTGGCGACGATCCGGTCGTTGCCCGGGCCGCCGCGCAGGAGGTCGCTGCCGCTGCCGCCAAGGATTTCGTCGTCGCCACCGTCGCCCCACAGGCGGTCAGTGGCGTTACCACCGGAGATCGAGTCGTCGCCTGCGCCGCCACGGGCGCGGTCGTGGCCGAACTCCATGGAGATCCGGTCACGGCCGTCGTCACCGCGTGCCCGGTCGTTGCCCGGCCCGGCGCGGATGACGTCATCGTCCGGCCCGCCGCGCAGGCGGTCGTCGCCGGTGCCGCCGGAGAGCACGTCGTTGCCGTGGCCGCCCCACAGCCGGTCGTCGGCGGATTCGCCGTGCAGTCGATCGCGCCCGCTGTTGCCGCTCAGCCGATCGCGGTCCGAACCGCCGAGCAGCCGGTCGTTGCCCGCGCCGCCGTGCAGATGGTCGCGTGAGCGCTGGCCACGCAGGCTGTCGCTCCCGCCGCGGCCCCACAGCCGGTCGGGGCCGGACGTGCCCAGGAGCAGGTCGCGCCCCGGGCCGCCGCTGGCCCGCGCCACGGCCTCGCCGGCCTTCGCGCGCACGACGCGCAGCGACTCAGCGGTCGCCGTCGCGGACGGGACCGCGAGCGCGGTGGCGAGGACGACGGCGAGAGCGGGGAGGGCGCGCGGCACCGCTTCTACGTTCGACGATCCGGCGGCGGACTTGAGCGTCCGTCAGTGAGCGGGCGCGTACGCGGCGTCGTGCTCGTGCCGGCGGAAGAAGTCGACGAACGGCCCGACGTACGACCTGAACGGCGGGCAGTGCACGCCGTGCGGCCCGAGCAGCGCGGCCGTGTGGCTGCCGTCGTAGCGGACGCGATGCGTGAGGTAACGCAGGGACTCCGGCGGGACGCCGCCGACGAGCGTGCGGATCGGCTTGACCGACAGCGCGGCCTCGACGCCCGGCATCCAGGTGGGGATCTTCGGCGGGCGGCCGGCGTAGACCTCGGACAGCAGTTCGACGAGCGACGCCGCCGACAGCGGCTGCTGGTCGACGAGCTGGAGCGTCTCGCCCTCGGTCTCGGGCAACCGCGACCCGACGGCGAGCGCGTCGATGATGAAGTCGACCGGCACGGCGTTGAACGGCGCGTCGGCCCGGCCCATCTTCATCAGCGGCATCCCGTAGCGGGCGAAGGCGCTGATCGAGCGCAGGATGAAGTACGGACCGTCGAACTTCTGCGTCTCTCCGGTGCGTGAGTCGCCGACGACGATGCCCGGGCGGTAGACCGTCGTGGGCACGCGGTCCATCGAGTTGCGCACGACGACTTCGGCGGCGTACTTCGTGGACTCGTAGAAGTTCTTGAACTCCTGCCCCTGCTCGAGTTCGGATTCGAGCACGAGCCCCGTGCGCAGGCCCGCCACGTAACACGTCGAGACGTAGTTGTGGCGGTGGAGATCCGTGCACGCCTCGCAGAAGGCGACGACGTGCTTCGTGCCCTCCACGTTGACCTTGCGCGCGATGTCCTCGCCCACGGCCAGGTCGTAGACGGCCGCGAGGTGGAAGACGTCCCGGACCTCGCCGGCCAGGGCGTCGTAGCGGTCGGCGGAGAGCCCGAGCTTCGGGTCGGTGATGTCCCCTTCGAGGATCTCGATACGGTCGCCGGCGGGGAGGCCGGCGGCCACCTCGCGGGCCCGGTCCGCCATCCGGGGCTCGACGAGCGCGACGACGCGCAGCTCGGGGTCGTCGTCGAGCACACGCGCGACAAGGCGCGTCCCGATGAAGCCGGGGAACCCGGTCAGCAATGTGGTCACGTCAGAAGGGCCTTTCGAATCGCGCGGTCCTGGGACAGAACGGAGGACCTGCCGCACCGGCGCAGCGTAGTGGCCTGGGAGACCTGGTGGTGGGAATAGAGTTCGGAACTCTGTGGTACTGTGACCAACCTCCATGAGTGTTCCGAACTCTGGCCTCGTTTCGAACCGCGTGTTCGACGATCTCCTACGGCGCGTCCTGCACGGTGACTATCTCGCCGGGCAGCGGCTGCCGACCCAGCGCGAGCTCGCCGCTCAGCAGGGCGTCACACTCTCGTCGCTGCGCGAGGCGCTGAAGCGCCTGGAGCAGATGGGCCTGCTCGACGTCCGCCACGGGGACGCCACGTACGTCCGCGACTGGCGCGAGCACGGCACGCTCGATGTCCTCGGGCACCTGCTGCTCGCCGACGGCCGGCTCGACGCCGATGTCCTGCGCGACGTGCTCGAGGCACGGTCGCTCACGCTGCGGGAGATCGCCGGCCTCGCAGCCACCCGCGGGGACGCCAACGACGACCGCCTGCTGGGCCGCCTGGCCGACGACGTCGCCGCGGCCGTGGACATGGCGCAGGCCACGGCGGCCGACTACGCGTTCTTCGCCGCCCTCGCGAAGGCGTCGCACAACATCGTCTTCGTCCTGCTGCTCAGCGCGATCGGCGACGTGTACCTCCCGCAGGCCCCAGCGGTCCCCGTCGCCGCCGAGCACGCGGAGCTTGCTCCGCTGTACGGGCAGGTGGCCGGCGCCGTCTCCGCGGGGGATCCGGCGGCGGCCCGCCGGTGCGCCTGGGAGCTGGCTGAGCGCCAGCGCCGCAGCGTCCTGGAGCTGCTCGGATGAACGCGCTGAGCGGCCGCGAGGCCGCGATCGCCGCCTGCCTGTGCGACACCGTGGTGGCGCCCGGGGGCGGCCTGCCGCCGGTCGCCCGCACGGACGCCATCACCGCGCTGGACGCGACGCTCGCCAGCGGCCCGGCGTACACCCGTCTCGGTCTGCGCGCGCTCCTGCTCGGCCTGGAGGTCGTGCCCGTCGCGCTGGGGGAGCATGCCCGCATGCGCCGCCTGTCACCGGCACGGCGCACCGCGGTGCTCGACCGGTTGCGCCGCGGACCGCTCGGCGGGGCGATGGAGGCGCTCGACGCGCTCCTCGCGTTCTCGTACTTCGGTGACGCCGAGGTCATGCGCCGCCTGGGCTACGACGCGGAGGCGAACGCCGCCCGCGGCCGGGCGCTGCGCGACGCGGAGGGGCGCTGGTGAGGGCCACGGGCGAGATCGTTCGCGGCGAGGACCTGACCTCCGAGCGGATCGTCACGGTCGACGCGTGCGTCGTCGGGACGGGGGCCGGCGGGGCGCCGGTGGCGGCCGAGCTCGCGTCGGCGGGCCTGCGCGTCGCGATGCTCGAGGAGGGCGCCTGGCACGACGCGGACACGTTCACGGCGCGTCCGCGCGATATGGCGGCGCGTTTGTACCGCGACGGCGGCCAGAGCGCGACGATCGGCGACCCGCCGATCATGCTGCCCACCGGCAGCGGGGTCGGCGGGACGACGCTCATCAACAGCGGCACCTGCTTCCGCACGCCGGCGCACGTCCTGCAGCGGTGGCGCACGCACGACGGGCTGACCGAGTTCACCGAGGACGAACTCACCCCGGTCTTCGAGGACGTGGAGGAGACGATCGGCGTCGCCGAGGTTCCGGCCGAGTTGGCCGGGGAGAACGCGGCGATCGTCCGCCGCGGCGTCGAGGCACTGGGGTTCTCCGGCGGCTTCCTACGACGCAACGCGCGCGGTTGCGTCGGCTCCGGCGTGTGCGCGTTCGGCTGCCCGGCGGGCGCAAAGCAGCACACCGGCGTGACGTTCGTTCCGCGGGCGTGGGACGCGGGCGCCGTGCTCTTCACGGGCGCGCGGGTGCGGGACCTGGTGCGCCGGGGCGACCGGATCACCGAGGTCGTGGCCGCGACGGCGGGCGGGGGAACGCTGCGCGTGCGCGCCGACGTGGTCGTGCTCGCCTGCGGCGCCATCGGCTCGCCGCTGCTGCTGCGCCGCAACGGGCTGGGCACGGCGTCCGGGCAGTTGGGGCGCAACCTCTCGATCCACCCGGCGAGCGCGGCGCGGGCGCGCATGGACCGGGAGGTCCGGATGTGGGAGGGCGTGCCGCAGTCGTACTACGTCGACGAATGGGCGGCCGACGGGATCATGCTCGAGGGGATCGCCGCCCCGCCCGACCAGGCCGCGATCAGCACGCCACGAACCGGGACGGAACTGCGCGACCTCATGCTCGACGTGGCGCGGACCGCGACCTTCGGCGTCATGGTCACCGACGAGGGGCGCGGCACGATCCACCGCCTGCTCGGGCGGCCGGTGCTGCGCTACGACCTCCACGCCGACGATGCCGCACGCTTCCAGCGGGGGTTCCTGCGCCTTGCCGAGATCTTCTTCGCCGCGGGCGCGAGCGAGGTCATGGTCCCGGTGGACGGCGTCCCGGTCCTGCGCGACGGCGAGGTCGAGCCGCTGCGCGCCGCGCGCGTGCGTCCGCGCGACCTGAAGCTCATGGCGTTCCACCCGCTGGGCACCGCCCGGGCCGGGGCGGACCCCGCACGGTCGGTGGTCGACGGGGATCTGCGGGTTCACGGCCTGGAGAACCTGTACGTCGCGGACGGCAGCGCGGTGCCGTCGTCGCCGGGCGTCAATCCGCAGCTGACGATCATGGCCCTCGCCACCCGGGCGGCCCGCCGCATCGCCGCGCGGGGCTGACCCCGCCGTTTGGCAGACTGGACGGGTGCTCGAACGCGCCACCGCCCTGAGGTCCCTGGCGGCCGACCGTTTCGATGTCGTCGTCGTGGGCGGCGGCATCACGGGCGCGGGGGTCGCGCTCGACGCCGCGTCGCGCGGGTACAGCGTGGCGCTGGTGGAGAAGGCCGATTTCGCGTCCGGGACGTCGAGCCGGTCGAGCAAGCTCGTCCACGGGGGGCTGCGGTACCTGCAGAACTTCGATCTCGGGCTCGTGCGCGAGGCGCTCGTCGAGCGCCAGCTCATGGTGGCGCTCGCGCCGCACCTCGTCACGCCGCTGCCGCTCGTCATCGCCGCGTTCGACGGCAAGGCGCCGGACCGCGTCATGGGAGCGGGGCTGAACCTGTACGACGTCATGACGTTCGAGCGGCGCCCCGGCCGCCTGGCCCGCCGCCTGAACCGGCCCGGGCGCGGGGAGACGCTGCAGGCACCATCGAGCTGGAGTCCCGACCGGCACCGCTCGATCACCGGCGAGGAGGTCGTCGCCCACGTCCCGGCGCTCGGCCCGCGCGAGCCCACCGGCGGCTACCTCTTCTACGACTGCCAGACCGACGACAGCCGGCTGGTCCTCACGGTGCTGGCCGAGGCCGAGCGCTACGGCGCGGTGTTCGCCAACCGCGTCGAGGTCCTCGAGCTCGTCGAGGACGCGGGCCGCGCGATCGGGGTGAAGGTCCGCGACCAGGTCGACGGGGCGGAGTTCGAGGTGCTGGGCGACAACGTCATCAACGCCACGGGGGTGTGGGCGGACCGTCTGCGGCCCGAGGAGCTGCACGACGAGGCCGAGGTTCCGCGCATCAGCCCGAGCCGCGGCACGCACGTGACGTTCCGCCGCGAGGACATCCCGCTGGTCTCCGGCGCGATCGTGCCCGTCGGCGACGGCCGGTTCCTCTTCGCGCTGCCATGGCAGGGGCGCACCCTCATCGGCACCACCGACACGGACTACGAGGGGGACCTCGACCACATCGCGCCGGCCGACGACGACCTCGACTACATCCTCGAGGCGACGAACGCGTTCTTCGGCACGGACCTCGAGGTCTCGGACATGACCGGCGCGTACGCGGGCGTCCGCCCGCTCATCTCCACCGGCGACCCGCGCAAGTCCGTCGACATCAGTCGCAAGGCCGAGCTGTACGAGACCTCCTCGGGGATGGTGACGATCACCGGCGGCAAGCTGACGACGTGGCGCCGCATGGCGAAGATGACCGTCGACCGGCTTGTGGAGCGCGACGCGCTCGACGCGCCGTGCCGCACGCACGAGATCCCGCTCGGCGAGGCCGTCGACCCGGCGGAACTGCCGCGCGTGGAAGGCGTCCCCGAGGCGTCGTATGCCGCGCTCGCCGCGCGCTACGGCCACACCGCGCACGACGTGCTCGCGGTCGCCGCCGAGCGCGGGGAGCTGGCCCAGCCGATCGTCGACGGGCTGCCGGATCTGCTGGCCGAGGTGGTGTACGCCGCACGGGCCGAGCAGGCCGGTTCGCTGGGTGACGTGCTGCTGCGCCGCACACGGCTGGCGCTGCTGGCCGCCAAGGATGTCGACGCAGCCGCGCCGGCCGCCGAGCGCGTCGCACGTGCGGTGGCGGGCGAGCTGGGCTGGGACGACGCCCGGATGGCCGCCGAACTGCAGGCCTGGGGGCGGGAAGCCGCCCTGGAGGGCATCGGCCTGCAACCCACGCCGTAACTTTGCCCGTCCGTCCCGGTTGAAGCCCCGGAGACGAGCTTTCACCGCTGTCCCCAACGCCTTGGAGCCGTACGAGACCCCATGCGCCGCATGAGCACCCGGATCATCACGACAACCCTCACCACCGGCGCCGCCGCCCTCGCGGCGAGCGGGCCCGCGACCGCGGGCGTGTTTCAGGGCGATCCGATCGCGGGGCCCAGCACGGACGTCCAGCGCCTCTCGGACGTGGACATGGCGCGTGACGGCACGGGCGCGCTGGCATTTCTCGCGAACGAGGGCGGGGAGACCCGGGCGTTCGTGTCGCGGTTCGTCAACGGCGGGTTCATCGGCGCCGAGCGGGTTGACGCGGGCCTCCCGGCCGTCAGCGACGCGGCTGTGGCGGCCACGAACGCCGGCCGGGTCGTCGCCGTGTTCTCCGCCGGCGGCGTGATCTACGGCGCGGTGCGCCCCGACGGCGGGCAGCCGTGGAGCCTGCCGGCCCCGATCGGCAACGGGACGGCGCCGTCCGTCGCGATGTCGCTGAGCGGCACCGCGTACGCGAGCTTCACGAACAACGGCGACGTGAACGTCGCGCGCCTGGACCGCCGCACGAACGCGTGGGCCGCGGTCGCAGGCGCCTTCGACGTCGATCCCCCGCGCGACGCCGGCACGGGCCGCAAGCGCTCGAAGGTCGCGATCAGCGCCGACGGCATCGGCATCGTGGTGTGGGGCGAGGACGGCGCCGACGGGCGCACGCACGTCTACGCGCGCAAGGTCTTCGGCACGAATCCGTCGACGCGGCCCCAGGACCTCACGCTCAACGAGCTCGAGGGCCGGCCCGCCGGTGGCGCGGACCTGCCCGATGTCGACGCCGAGGACGACTCGAGCTTCGCGTGGGTGGTCTTCCGCCAGTCGATCGTCGACGCCAATGGCGTCTCGCGCCTGCGCACCGTCGCCCGGCGCCAGCGGGGCACGGAGTTCGACCCGCCCGTCCCCGTCGACAGCTTCGGCGTTCCCGCCGACGAGGACACGCTGGCGCCGCGCATCGACCTCAACGGCCGCGGCGAGGGCATCGCGGCGCTCTCGGGCGCGTCGACGAACCAGCCGATCGCGGCGCTGCTGGAGAACGATCTCTTCAAGCGCGGCCAGCGCTACGGCACCACCAACACGTCCCCGGCCGTGACCGCGGCGGCCGTGGCGGACAACAGCGACGCGCTGCTCGCCTGGGTGCAGTCGCCGGGCGCCGAGGCCCCGAGCGTGCGGCTGCGCCCGTTCGACGACTTCGCCCCGCAGCCGGAGGCACTGCTGTCGCGACCCGAGCTCGGGGCGGTCGATCCGTCACGCGGGTTCGAGGTCGTCGCCGATCGCGCCGGCTCCGGCCTCGTCGCGTGGGTGCAGACCAACCCGACGCTGCCGGGTGCGCGCTCGATCGTCGCCGGCTACCTGGACCGCCCGCCGCGCGCGTTCGCCGGGTACACGGCCCAGTCGTACCGCAAGCTCGCACGACCGAAGCTCGCCTGGGGCGAGGCCGTGGACCTCTGGGGCCCGGTCACCTACCGCGTGTTCCTCAATGGCGCGCAGATCACCGAGGTCGTCGGACGCACCTCCTGGACACCCGTCCAGCCGATCCCCGACGGCGTGCACCGCTGGCAGGTCCAGGCGATCGACCGGCGCGGCCAGGTCACGAGCTCGCGGGTCCGCATCCTGCGCGTCGACGCCACGCCGCCCGAGCTGACCGTCCGCATCAGCGGCGTGCGCAAGGCCCGCAAGCCGCTGAAGGTCGCGGTGAACGCCGCCGACGTGCAGAACCCGCGGGCGTCGGGGCTGGCCCGGGTCCGCATCCAGTGGGGCGACGGGAGGACGACCACCACGAAGGCGTTCAAGGGCACGTACACCCACCGCTACCCGCGCGGAACGTTCACGCTGCGCGTCAGCGCGACGGACAGGGCCGGGGCCGCCACGGTCGTCACGCGTTCGTTGAGGATCGCCAGGAAGTGAGTCCGTGCGCGGCGTTTGGCCCCGGGGGAAGGGAGAGGTAACCTCGGAGCCATGGCACGCGAGGCTGACGACCCGCGCCTGCGCGCCGAAGAGGCGCGTCTGGCCAGTCTGGCAGCGGACGGGGACGGCGCGGCCTTCGCGATGCTGTACGACCGCTACGAGCAGCGGATCTCCACGTTCTGCCACCGCCTGGTCGGCAGCGAGCACGACGCGGCCGACGCCACACAGGACGCGTTCGTCAAGGTCCTGCAGCGCCTGCCGCGCCTCGGGGCCCGCGAGCTCAACTTCGGCGCGTACCTGTTCACCGCTGCGCGCAACGCGAGCTACGACGTGATCGGCAGGCGCAAGAGGGCTGAGGCCGTCGACGAGATCCCGGAATACGGGTCCCAGCCCGTGTACGGCGAGATGGGGGACCGGCTGGACCTCGATCCCGAGGGCGCCGCGATGCTCGGCTCGCTCCAGGAGCAGGTCCGCGCTGCGAACGCCCGGCTGCCGGAACGTCAGCGCGAGGTGCTCGCCCTGCGAGAGCTCGAGGAGCTCTCGTACGACGAGATCGCCGAGATGCTGGACATGAACCGCAACTCGGTCGCCCAGCTCATCTCGCGGGCCCGCATCAAGCTGCGCGACGAGCTGCGCGGGAGCGCCCTGGCGTCCGTCGCCGCCGCCACGCCGGACGACGAGCGCGCCGCCGGGCTCATCGCCGAGCGCATGGACGGCGAGCTGACCGACGACGAGGACCGCGCGTGGCTCGAGGAGTACCTGCGCGACAACGAGCGCGGCCGGGCCATGGTCGAGTGCATGCTCGAGGCCGGCACGTCCTACCGGGCGTGGCTGCCGATCGTCCCGGCGATCTGGCTGCGTGACGCCGTGATCGCGAAGGCGGCGGAGAGCGTGGGCGCGGACTGGTCTGCCCAGACCTCGGGAGCGACCGACTCGGCGCACTCCGGAGCCGGTGGATCGTCGTCCGGAGGTGGCGCCGGATCGGCCGGCGCCCACGCCGGGCGCCGCCGGCGTGCCGCGGTGGGCGGCGCGATCGCCGGCGTGTTCCTGCTGCTCGTCCTCGGCAGCCAGCTCGTCCTGGGCGGCGGCGCCACCGACGCCCAGGCGCAGGTCACGACCGCGGCCTACGTGACGACCACGGTGGTGCGCAACCTCCAGCAGCCCTCGGGCGGCCAGACGAAGACGACGTCGACGAAGCAGTCGAGCAACAAGAAGTCCAGCGGCTCGAACGGCACGAGCGTCGAGAGCTCGGGCGGGTCGGGCTCCGGCAAGCAGGGCGAGGGCAGCGCGCCCCTGCCGGCGGATCCCCAGCCCGCACCGCAGCCGCAGCCGCAGCCCGAGCCTCAGCCGCAACCCGAGCCCCAGCCGCCGGTCGAGACGACGCCGGCGCCCACGACGCCCACGCCGACGACCCCGACGCGGCCGTGCCGGCCGGGTTCGACGGTTCGCCCGTGCTGAACGAGCCGGCGCCGGTCCGGCGCCTGCGTGCCCGCGATGAGGTCCTGCAGCTCGGCACCCGGCCGTGGCTCATGGGCATCGTCAACGCGACGCCGGACTCCTTCAGTGATGACGGCTCGACCCGCACGCTGGACACGCGGGTGCGCCTCGCGGCCGACCTGCTCGAGGCGGGCGCGGACATCATCGACATCGGCGGCGAATCGGGGGTGACCAACCGCCCGGCCGTGGCGGCGCGGGAGGAGATCGAGCGCGTGGTGCCGCTCATCGAACGGGTCACCCGGGAACTCGGCGCGCGCGTGTCCGTCGACACGTACAAGCCGGCGGTCGCCCGGGCCGCCGTGGCTGCAGGTGCGGTGATCGTCAACGACGTCAGCGGGCTGCGCGACCCCGAACTCGCGGACGTCTGCGCGGACACCGGCGCGGGGCTCGTCCTCATGCACACCCGTGTGCCGCCGAAGCAGAAGCTGCTCGACCCGAGCTTCTACGACGACATCGTCGCCGACGTGCAGTCCTTCCTGCGCGAGCGCATGCGCCTGGCGGTCGACCGGGGCGTCGACGCCGAGCAGATCCTGCTCGACCCGGGGCCGGACTTCGCCAAGACCCCGGCCCAGACGGTGGCGAGCCTGCGTCGCCTCGACACGCTCCACGCGCTCGAGCGCCCGATCCTCCTGGCGATCTCGCGGAAGGACTTCGTCGGTGCGATCACGGGCCGCCCGCCCCGCGAGCGGCTCGCGGGCACGCTCGCCGCGCTCGCATACGGCGCGGACGCCGGAGGCCACGTCTTCCGCGTCCACGACGTGGCGGCGGCCGCGGACTTCCTGGCCGTGCGTGCGGTCCTGCAGGGAGAGACCGAGCTGGAGTCCGCGGCGACGCTCGCCGAGGAGCTGCGCCGCGAGCCCACGGTCTGACCGGGCACGAGGAGTCCGGCCGACTGCGTCGAAGCAGCCGTCCGGTCCACTACATTGCAGGGCCACACGGGTCGCCGGCCGCTGATCAACGCGGACCGGATGCCGACCGACCACTCGCACCCCAGGAGGAACCCATGCCCGTACTGTCCCGCCCCGCGCTGGAGTCCAGCCCGCTCGCCGATCTGCACGAGATCGCCTCGGAGCTGGGTCTCGAGAGCTTCCGTCGGCTTCGCAAGGCCGACCTCATCGACACGATCCTCGCGACGACCGGCGGCGAGCCCGCCGAGGAGGTGGCGCCCGCCGACGACGAAGCCACCGAGGAGGAGACGCCGCGCCAGCGCCGCTCTCGCCGCGGTGGCCGTGGCCGTGGCCGCGCCCGCGCCGAAGGCAACGGCGGCGAGCACGAGGACGAGCGGCCCGCCGCGAAGCCGCGCGCTGAGAAGCCGCGCGCCGAGAAGGCCGAGCCGGAGGAGGACCGCATCGTCGAGGGCACGGTCGAGCTGCTCGGCAACGGGTCGGGATTCGTGCGCCTCACGGCGGGGGAGACCGGCGAGGACGACGTCTACATCTCCGCCGCCCAGGTTCGCCGCTGCGAGCTCGTCGACGGCGACACGGTCGCCGGCCCGGTGCGCTCGCCGCGCCGCTCCGAGCGCCATCCGTCGCTCGTCCGGGTCGACACGATCAACGGCCGCCCGGCCGACGAGGTTGCCGAGGGCACCCGTTTCGACGACCTGCCCGCCGCGTTCCCGGCCGAGCGGTTCGCGCTCGGCACCGAGGACCCCACGCTGAAGGCCATCGAGTGGCTCACGCCGCTCGGCTACGGCTCGCGCGCCACCATCACCGGTCTGGCGCGCGCCGGCAAGAGCGAGGCGCTGCGCCGTCTCGCCGTCGCCCTGAAGGGCCACGACGAGATCGAGCTGTCGGTCGTCCTGGCGGGCGTCCGCCCGGAGGAGCTGGCCGACTGGAAGGCCGCGGAGATCGAGCCGGCCGCTGCGCTGACGCTCGGCACCCCGGCCGACGCGCTCGCCCAGGCCGCGGACCGCGTCCTGCAGACCGCCCGCCGGCTTGCCGCTCGCGGGGGCAACGCCGTCGTGCTCATCGACGGCCTGGACGCGCTCGCCCCGCCGGCCGCGCGCAAGGCGCTGGCGTCGGCGCGCAACCTCGCCGAGAGTGGTTCGCTCACCGTCATCGCGACGGCCGCCGAGCCGTTCGGCGGCGAGACGACGGTCATCGCCCTCGACGTCCTGCTCACGAGCACGGGCCGCTTCCCGGCGCTCGATCTCGCCGCCAGCGGCACGATCCGCCCGGAGCTGCTCGTCGGTGACGCCGGCGCCGAAGCGATCACGCAGGCGCGCGCCACCGCGCTCGGCGTCGCCTAGTCGCTAGGACCGCGCGCGGGAGTACGCGACCCGGCCCCAGGAGGGCTCGGGGGCCAGCTCGATCGGGGCGCCGCCACGATCGGGCTGGACGTAGGAGAACCGCAGCTCGGCGGGGTCGAGGACCACGTCGAGCTCGCCCTCCTTGACGCGCTGGTCCAGCCAGGCGGAGCGGAAGACCAGGCGGCGCAGCCAGTGCACGAGCGACCGTTCGGCCGGGCCGCACAGCTCGGGCCAGCAGTCGTTGACGTGCTCGCCGAGTGCCGAGGCCGGGTCCTGGATCTCGCCGTTGACGGCGAGATTGACGAGGTCTTCGAGCTCGTCGTCGTCAAGCCGGCCGGCGACGAAGCCGAGCTTCAGCCCCGCCTGCTCGCAGCGCTCGGAGAAGTCCCGCTCGTTGAAGGTGAATCGCAACTCTCCGTACTCGAGCACGAAGTCGTCGCCGGAGTCGTAGTTGCCTCGCCGGTCCATGAGCGTCGGCATCTTACGGGCGGTTCCTGCAGCCCTTGGCCTGCTGCACAGGATGTTGCATCGATGGGGTCCGACGCACTCAGCGGCACGGTCGTCGCGATCCCCCCGACATCACCGACGAGGCGTCCGCGAACGTGTTCACGTCGGGGACCCGCGAGCAGTTCGGCGGGCATATCGTCAACGTGGCATCGGTCGCGCGCCAGCACCGAGGGGGACGAGTTTCCTGCGCCCGTGACCTACGGGTGTCATGACCGACGATCCCCACACCATCCTGCTCATCGAGGACGACGCGGCGACGCGCACGTTCCTCGCCGACAACCTCACGGCCGACGGCTACGAGGTCGTGCCGGCCGAGACCGCCCGCGATGGCGCGCGGCTGCTGGAGACGAAGTTCCCCGACATCGCGCTCGTGGACGTGGGCCTGCCGGACGGAAGCGGCTACGACGTGCTGCGCCGCGTCCGCGAAGCCGACGGGCTGGCCAGCCGCGTGGACCCCGCCACGCCCGTGATCCTGCTGTCGGGCCGCGCGAGCGAGCTGGACCGCGTCCGCGGCTTCGAGCGCGGCGCCGACGACTTTGTCGGCAAGCCCTTCTCGTATCCGGAGCTGCGCGGCCGCCTCGGGGCGCTCCTGCGCCGGCGGGCGGCCGCGGCGCG
The DNA here is from genome assembly GCA_051306365.1 of Solirubrobacteraceae bacterium. Lineage (GTDB taxonomy): Bacteria > Actinomycetota > Thermoleophilia > Solirubrobacterales > Solirubrobacteraceae > Svornostia. The sequence goes on along the minus strand of JBPPNC010000175.1, from coordinate 10,254 downwards.
CGGCGGGCGCCTGCGCGTCGGGGAGCTCGAGCTCGATCCCGCCTCGCGGGAGACGCGCGTACGCGGGAAGCTCATCGCCCTGTCGCAGAAGGAGTTCTCGCTGCTGCGCGCGCTCGCCGCGGAGCCCACGCGGGTGCACACGAAGGACGAGCTGCTGCGCACGATCTGGGGCTATCGGACCACCGGGCACACGCGCACGCTGGATTCCCACGCGTGCCGGCTGCGGCAGAAGCTGGGCCTTCACGGCGACCGGTTTGTCGTGAACGTGTGGGGGGTCGGCTACCGCCTGGTCGACGGGCCGGTGACGCGATGACGGCGCTCGGGCTGCTGGGATGGTGCGGAGCGCTGGCGGGGCTCGGCGCGGCGATGCTCCAGACGCTGCGCCTTCGCCAGCGGCGCGAGCTCGTCGCGCGCGCCTGCCACGAACTGCGAAACCCGCTCACGGCGGCGCGGCTGCTCGTCGCCACGATGGAGCGGACTGAGGAGGCGCCGGTCTTCCGTATTCGGGCGCTCGACGCGGAGCTGCACCGCGCCGGAGTGGCCCTCGATGACCTGTCCGCGGCCCGTGTGGGGCGCGTCGTCGAGCTGCGCGACGAGCCCGTCGAGGTCGGCGAGCTCGTCGAGGAGCAGCTCGCGAGCTGGCACGTCGTCGCCCGCGCGTTCGGGAGCGATCTCCGGGTCGGCCCGACGCTGCCCGGGGTGCTCGTGCGGGGCGACCGTGTCCGGCTGGCGCAGGCGTTGTCGAACCTCGTCGCCAACGCCCTGGAGCACGGCCGCGGGCCGGTGGACCTCGCCGTCCGCCGGCGCGGCGGAGCCGTGCAGGTCGAGGTGGCCGATCACGGGCCCGGGCTGCCCGCCCCCGTCGGGGAGCTGACGCGCCGGCGGCGAGGCGGACGGGGGCGGCGCGGCCGCGGGCTGGCGATCGCCGACCAGATCGCCCGCAGCCACGGCGGGCGCCTGGCCACGGCGCCGACGGAAGGCGGCGCGCGCATCGCGCTCGAGCTCCCGGCCGGCGAGCGGTTCGCATGACGGCGGACCGCGGTGAACGGGTCCGCCGGCGGCGGGCCGCGCTGCTCGGTGGCCTGGCCCTCGTCCTCGGAGGGCTGGCCGCGACCGACATGGCTGGACGCGAACGGGCGCTCGCCGACCGGATCGGGGAGCCTGTGCCCGTTCTTGTGAGCCGTGGCGCGATCGCCGCGGGGGATCCGCTGCGCGCGACCGACCTCGCCCGCCGGTGGGTCCCGGCGCGGTACGCGCCGCGGGGTGCGCTGGCATCCGCCCAGGACGTTGCGGGCCTGCGCGCCGCCACCGCCATCCCGGCCGACAGCGAGATCCTTGCGGGGATGGTCGACGACGGGCGCACGCCGGCGATCGGCGCACCCGTGCGCCGCGGTGAACGGGTCGCCGACGTCGTCGCGGCGGGGTCGCCGGAGCTCGTGCAGCCCGGGGCGCGGGTGGACGTGCTCGTCACGCGCGACGAGCGGGCCGGGGCCGGCGGCGGCACGGCGCTCGCGCTCCAGGACGTCGAGGTCCTCGCGGCGCAGCCCGCGCCGGGCGCCGGGGGAGAGGACGGAGCGGTCGGCGCGCCGCGGGTGCAGGCGTCGCTGCGGGTCTCGCTGCGACAGGCCGTCTACCTCGCGGCGGCGCAGAGTTTCGCCCGCGAGGTGCGGCTCCTGGCTCGGCCCGCCCGTGACCGTCGGCGCAGCAGCAAGACACTGGAAGTTGGTGCGACTTTGGGCGCCGGATAGGCATGCTGCGGCAGGAGGGCCCGCCATCGGTCAAGCGTCCGGAGGTCCCCATCCCGGTCAAGCGCGGGGCTGAGCCGTCGATCACCCAGCGTGATGGCTCCTCGCGTCCCGCTCGCTGCACGCCCTTCGCTGACGATCGCCCTGCTCGCGCTGCTCGCGCTTGCGCTGGTGTGCGCCGTCGCGGTCACGCCCGCTGATGCGGCGACCAGGAAGAAGAAGAAGGCGACCCCCGTCTTCCCGACGATCTCGAAGGTCTCGCCCGACCGCGCCCGCGTGGGTGAGACACTGACGATCCGCGGCAAGAACTACCTCGTCGGCAAGGGTCGCACGACGGTGGTGTTCAAGCGCGACGGTAAGAAGGCCCTCTTCGTGAAGGCGACGCTCTCCACGAAGACGATGCTGAAGGTCGTGGTGCCGAAGGCGCTGGCCACGCAGCTCGCAACGCAGGACGGCTACCCGCTCTTCACCAGGTTCCGCCTGCGGATCGGCGCGAAGCGGTTCGGCAAGAAGTACACGGCCAACAAGCTCTCCATCGGGCCCGAGACCCAGGCGGACGTCGACGTCGACGCATGCGCGAAGGTCCGCACGGGCACCGACCCGAACGGCGACCTCGACGGTGACCTCCTCACCAACGCCGAAGAGCTGAACCTGACGAACCCGCTGAACCCGTGCACGGCCGACACCGACGGCGACGGTATGGGCGACGGCTGGGAGTACTACTCGGCGAAGGACCTCAACCAGCGCGCGGTCCCGTACCCGGGTAAGCGCCCCTTCCCGAACGGCCTGCAGGCCGACAACACCCTGGACTTCGACGGCGACGGCCTGCGCGCGGAGCAGGAGCACAGGCTCTGGAACTCCTTCGGTCGTCCGTTCCAGACGATGGCCGACCGTGACCAGCTGCTCTACAGCGACGGCACCCAGGCCTCCAGCGGGCCGGGCCCGAACCAGCTCGCGGACCTGCCGACGCTGCAGGCGAACGCGGCAGCCTGCGGGTACACGGTCGTCCCGCCGAACTTCGGCTACCTCGGTCAGGGCTACGTCGACGCGACCCGGCCGGTCGAGGACGACGAGAAGGACGCCGACCACGACGGTCTCGGCAACTGGGCGGAGTCCAACGGCTGGATGCAGACGGGCTGGTGGACGAAGATCTTCCCGAACGAGCCCCAGTACCCGCTGCGGAACTTCGCCGACCTCGACCCGGTCGACAGCGACGTCGACGGCGACGGGTGCCTCGACGGCCTCGACGACCAGGACGCCGACGACTTCATGAACTGGATGGAGCACGGCGAGCACTACGGCACGTGGCAGGACAACTCCACGCAGTGGCTCGGCTTCGCGCTGGCCGGCTTCCCGAGCTGGAACGGCTGGGCGGATGCGGGCAACGACGGCGCGGTGCCGTACGCCGTCAATCCGTTCAACCCGTGCCTGCCCGACATGGACTCGCGGACGTGCTCGAAGTACGTCTCCAACTGGGCTCCGTTCACCGACCCGTACAAGGTCGCCGGCTGCCTCGTCACCATCACCTACCGCGGTGACGCCACGCCGGTGTGGGTCTGGGATGCCCAGGAGCGCATCCCGTGGGACGGTGCCTGCCCGCCGTAGGCCGGGGGGGCGAGTTTCTGAGGTCCGTGCCCTAGGGAGGGCATGGACGACGATGCCTTCGACGCGCTCGCCGGCGCACTGCGCGAGCGCCTGATCGAGGAGGCCGGCGCCGACGCCGGCGACCTCACCGAGCGGATCCGCGCACTCGTGGACCGCGAGGCCCCGGTGCTCGATGCCGGCGCGCGTGCCGAGCTGGCGCGCCGTGTCGCCCAGCGCGCCTTCGGGCTCGGCGCGCTCGAGCCGCTGCTCGCCGACCCGCAGGTCGACGAGATCATGGTCAACGGGGCCGGGTCGGTGTTCGTCGAGCGCCGCGGGCGCATCGAGGACGGCGCCGTGCAGTTCGCCGGGGAGGCCGACCTGCGCCACGCGATCGAACGGATCCTCGCGCCGCTCGGGCGGCGCGTCGACGAGGCGTCACCGATGTGCGACGCGCGCCTCCCCGACGGCTCCCGCGTGAACGTCGTGATCCCGCCGCTGGCGCTCGACGGGCCGGTGCTCACGATCCGGCGCTTTCGCCGCCGGGGGTTCTCTCCGGAGGAGCTTGTCGCCTCGGGCACCTGGTCGCCGCCGCTGCACGACCTGCTGCGTGCGGCCATCGCCGCGCGGTTGAACGTGCTCGTCAGCGGCGGGACCGGATCAGGCAAGACCACGACCCTCAACGCGCTCTCGGCGTTCATCCCGCCGGGCGAGCGCATCGTGACGATCGAGGACGCCGCGGAGCTGCGCCTCCAGCAGCCGCACGTCGTGCGGCTCGAGGCGCGGCCGGCGAGCATCGAGGGGCGAGGCGAGGTGACGGTGCGCACGCTCGTGCGCAACGCGTTGCGCATGCGGCCGGACCGCATCATCGTCGGCGAGGTCCGCGGTGCCGAGGCACTGGACATGCTCAGCGCGATGTCCAGCGGCCACGACGGATCGCTGGGCACCGTGCATGCCGGGTCCCCGGAGGAGGCGCTGCGCCGCGTCGAGACGCTCGCGCTCATGGCCGACCTCGGACTGCCCCACGCGGCGATCCGCGAACAGGTCGCCGGAGCCCTGGACCTCGTCGTCCACCAGGCGCGGCAGGCGGACGGGTCGCGGCGTGTCACCGCGGTCGGGGAGGTCGTCGGGCTCGGGTCCGGCCCCGCGCTCCGCGAGCTCTACCGCCTGCGTGACGGGCGCCCGGTGTGGCGGGCCCCGCAGCGCCCGGCGCTCGCCCGGCGCCTGGAGGGAGCGTGACCGCCGCGGTGGTGCTCGCCGCCGGCGCCGCGGCCGCCGGCGTGCTCGCCGCCTGGGAGACGCTGCACGCGGTCGACCCCGCCGCGGTCGCGGGCCGGGCGCGCCTCACGATGCGACCGATGGTGCTCGCGGGCCGGACCGGCCGCGAGCCCACGCCGCCGGAACGGCTGCGCCTCGCGGTCCTGGGCGCACTCTCGCTCTTTGCCGGGGGATGGTTCATCGTCGGCCCGCTCGTCGGGCTCCTCGCCGCGGTGCTGGCGCCGTGGCTGATGGCGGCCGTCGCGCGGTGGCGCCGGGCGCGGTGGCAAGCGCGGCTGGCCGACGGCGCGGCCGCGGTCGCGCGTGCGCTCGCCGACGCACTGGGCGCCGGCCACTCCATCCGCGGCGCGATCTCCGAGGCCGCCCACGCCGCCGGCATTCCGGGCCCGGCCGGCCGGGAGCTGCGGGCGGCGGACGCGGCCCTCGCGGTCGGCGAGCGCACCGAGGTGGTGCTCCGCGAGCTCGCGCGCCGCGCGGGCGATCCGGGGTACGACACCATCGTCGCCGCAGTCCTGCTCCAGCGCGACGCCGGCGGGGACCTCGCCGCGCTGCTGCGCGCCAGCGCCGGCGCGCTGGAGCAGGGCGCCCGGGCACGCGCCGACGCCCGCGCCGCGACCGCGCAGGCCCGGTTCACGGCGTGGCTCGTGGCAGCCCTCCCGCTCGCCGCGCTCGGGCTGGCCGAGCTGGCGAGCCCCGGCTACCTCCTCGACCTGCTCGGCGAGCCGATCCCGGCGCTGCTCGTCGGTGGCGCCCTCGCGCTGGAGGTGCTCGCGATCGTTCTCGTCCGCCGCGTCGCGGTGCTGCCGGCATGAGCGGCGCGGTCGTCCTCACCGGACTGGCAGCCTCCGCGGCGGTGCTCGCCTCCGCTGACCTGCTGTGGCTGGCTCGTGCACGCGCGGCCTCGCGCCAGGCACGGCCTGCGCGCCGGGACCGGCGCGGGCCGCTGCTGCACCTCGTCGCGACGATCGGGCGGCAGGCGGCGGTCCGGGGCGGCGCGACCGGCCCGGGCCTCGCGGCGCGGCTCGCGGCCGCGGGGACGCCGCTGGGCCTCACGCCCGCGGACCTCGCAGCGCTGAAGGCCGGGACGGCGCTCGTGGGGCTCGGCCTCGTCGCCGTCTGGTCACAGGTGTTGCCGGGACGGCTGGGGGTCGCGGCCACGGCGCTCGCGCCCGCCGCCGGATTCTGGCTGCCGGACCTCCTGCTCTCACGCCGGGCGGTGTCGCGCCGACGCGTGCTCGAGCGCGAGGTCGCCGACGTGCTGGACCTCCTGCGCGTGGCCGTCGGCGCGGGGCAGTCGCCCGACCGGGCGCTGCGCGACGTCGCCGGCTACCGCGGGGGCATGCTCGGGGACGAACTCGGGCGCACCGCCGGGCAGATCGAGCTCGGCGTGCCGCGCGCGAAGGCGCTCGAGAGCCTCGCGGCGCGGTGCCCAATCGAGCCCATCGCGGCGCTCGTCGCCGCGCTCGGCCGCGCCGACCGGCACGGTGCGCCGCTGGACGAGGCACTCGCGTCACTCGCGGCCCAGGCGCGAGCCGACCGCGCGAGGCTCGCGCAGGAGGCGGGCGCGCGGGCCGCGCCGCAGATCCAGCTCATCGTCGCGCTGGTGCTCGTCCCGGCGGTGATGCTCCTCGTCGCCGCGTCCCTGGTGCGCGGCCTGACCTGACGCGTTCCGGCGGGCGCCATGCGGGCGCCCGCCGGGACGGCAGGCGTCAGTCGGTGAGCGTGAGGACGAGCCGCTGACGGCTCACGTCGTCGTCGCTGTTGCCGCCGGCGGCGAGCGCCCGCAGCTGGTCCAGCGTGGGCTTGGCCTTCTTGTAGTCGGGGTCCTCGCCGACGCCGAAGCCCTCGACGAGGTCGAGCACCGGACGGAAGCCGAGGTAGACGCTCGGCTTGATCCCGTCACCCAGCGCGTCGGCCGCGGCCTTGAAGTCCGCGTTGTCGCCCAGGGTGCCGGCCGGCTTGATGGCCGCCTGGAGCGCCGGGTCGGTGACCGCGACGATGAACTTGTCGCCCGCGAGCGCGACGTTGACCGGCAGCGGGAATTGCTCGGTGCGCACGACGAAGCCCGCCTCGACGCCCGAGGCCGTCAGCGGCGAGACCGTGACGTTCTTGCCGCCGAACAGCTTCACGAGGCGCTCGATGGTCTCCATCGACGCCTTCGTCTTCGCCGCGTCCTTGGACTGGACGACGATCGCGCCGCCGATGTCGGCGAGGTTCGTGCCGCGCACGAAGACGGCGCCTTCGCCCATCCACGCGAGGAGGTCCTCGCGGATGTTGATCTTCAGCTGGCGGTTGAGCTGCTCGATGAGCGTGTTGACGTCCGCCTGCCCGCCGAGCGCGGTGACGTTCGAGAGCTGCGTGAGCTGGTACTCGACGACCTTCTGGATGTCGCCGATGCCCAGGGCGAGCCAGCTGTCACCGGGGAGGGCTGCCACGGCCTCGGACGGGTTGCCGAGGTTGGGGATGTCCTTGGAGGCCGGGGACGCGATGTCGACGCGCAGGGCGTTCTCCTCGACCGACAGGCCCGCGGCGACCGTGTCGAAGCCGGAGGCGCCGAGGACCTGGCGCAGCGCGGTGGCCTGGTCCTTCTCGACCTCGCCCGACGCGACGGCCTGGTCGATCGTCGACTTCACGTCGACGTACAGCGAGCCGATGCTCTCGTCCTCCTCGCCGAGCGCGTCAGACGTCTTCTTGAACGCGTCGGCGTCGGCGAGGGCCCCGCCGTCGGACTTCAGCGCGTCGAGGGACGCCTTCACGCCGGCCTCGGTGCCCACGAGCGCGAGGTCGTCGACGACGGTCTGTGCGGTGTCGTCGGTCGTCACCTCGTACGACGTGCCGTTGTGCTGCTTCTCGCTCACACTCGGGGCGGGCTCGCCCTTCTCCGGCTCGCGCGCGGCCTTGGAGAGGCTCTCCTTGGCCTTGTCCGCGTCGGTGACCTGGAGGACGAGCGCGCCCTGGGCGTCGTTGCCCTCGCGCAGCTCGGTGAAGTAGAGGCCGACCCGCTGGCCCAGCCAGGGCTCGAGGTCCTCGTCGTAGTTGAAGTTGCCGGTGTCGGTCTCGGTGCCGGCGTCCTGGAGGAACTTCTTCAGCTCCTCCTCCGGGTTCTCGGAGTTGAGGAGCTTGCCCGCGACCTGAAGCGTGTTGTCCTTGAGGTCGCCTTCGGGGCGGACGGTCGCCTCGAGGTAGACGGGCGCCTTCGCGGGGACGGCGGAGGCGGGGTCGGGCCCGTTGTCGCCGACGGAGTCCGAGCCGCCGCAGGCGGCGAGCGGCAGGCTCAGCGCGAGCGCGGCGCCGAGCAGGGCGCGGCGGGCGCGGCTCGTGGTGCTGATCGTCATGGGGTGGAGGGTCTCCTGAATTCTGCGTGCTGGGGCTGACTGAGGGTACTGGCGCGGTCGGTCTCCCGCGCCTCCCACGACGCCCCACCACCGCGTCCCACACGGCCGTCTCGGCGGTCTCGGCGCCGCCCGCGTGGCGGCGCGCTGCACGAGACCGTGCATTCCGCCGGGCGGGATGCTCGATCCGGCGCGCACCACAGAACTCCTGCAAACACGGACGTTCCCCATCGATCATTCGTCCACTGGTGTTGGGAAGTGGGAGAAAAGTACCGATGCGGGTTGCGATGTGGGAGAGCGTGGGATACCTTCGCACATGCGAGCCGAGGTGGAGGGGCTCCTCCCACCCCTCCACCTCGGCTCAACTCCTTTCCGGCCGGACCTCCCCCCTCTAGATGGCCTTCCGCGGCACCTTCGACCACTCCCTCGACGCGAAGAACCGCCTCACGGTTCCCTCCAAGTTCCGCGCCGCCCTCAGCGGCGGGATCGTGGTCGCCGCAGGGATCGAGCCCTGCGTCGCCATCTGGCCCGCCGCCGACTACGACGCCTACGTCGAACGGTCCGTCGCCCAGTTCCCCGAGCTTTCGCCTCAGCGCCGCCAGATGACCCGCTTCTTCTCCGCCAACGCCTTCGACGCCGAACTGGATTCGGCGGGTCGGGTCATGGTTCCTCCCAAACTCCTCACGCACGCGGGGCTGACGAAGGAGGCCGTCGTCGTCGGCGCCGAGTCCTGCCTCGAGCTGTGGGACCGCACCGCGTGGGCGGACTACGACGCGGACCTGTCCCCGGAGCAGATCACCCAGTCCCTCGGCCATGCTGCTTCTTGACATGACCGTGCACCTCCCCGTCCTCGCCGCCGAGGCGATCGGGCTGCTCGACCCCCACCCGGGCGAGACCGTGGTCGACTGCACGTTCGGCGCGGGCGGCCACAGCCGCCTGCTCGCCGACCGCATCGGCGCCGACGGCACCCTCATCGCGATCGACCGTGACCCCGACGCCGAGCGCCACTTCGACGAGTTCGCCGCCGAGGCCGCCTGCCACACCCGCTTCGTGCGCGCGTCGTTCGCCGAGGGGCTGCAGCTCCTGGTCGACGAGGGCGTGCGCGCCGACGGTGTGCTCATGGACCTCGGCATCAGCTCCATGCAGGTCGACACGCGCGAGCGCGGCTTCGCCTACGCCTACGACGCGCCGCTCGACATGCGGATGGACCCCACGCAGGAACTCGACGCGCGCAAGATCGTCAACACGTGGGAGCAGCGCAGGATCGCGCAGATGCTGCGCCGGCTGGGGGAGGAGCGCCACGCCGGGCGCATCGCCGCCGCGATCGTGCGCGCCCGCGAGCAGCAGCCGATCGAGACGACGACCGAGCTGGTCGACGTCATCACCGCCGCGGTGCCCGTGCCGGCGCGGTTCGCCGGCGGCCATCCGGCCAAGCGCTCGTTCCAGGCGATCCGCATCGCGGTCAACGGCGAGCTGGACCAGATCGATGAGGCGTTGCCCCTCGCCTGGGAGCTGCTGCGCGTCGACGGTCGATTTGCAGGGATTTCGTTCCATAGCCTGGAAGACCGGCGCGTGAAGCGCTTTCTCGTGGACCGCGCCCAGGGCTGCATCTGCCCGCCGGAGCTGCCGGTCTGCGTGTGCGATCGCGAGCCCGCGGCCGCCCTGATGTCACGGAAGTCCATCCAGCCGTCCGCCGGCGAGATCGCCGACAACCCCCGCGCCCGTTCGGCCCGCCTCCGCGGTGCGCGCAAGCTCAGGGAGGGCATGTGAGCACCCGCTCGGCCACCGCACGGAAGCCCGCGACGAGCACCCGGCGGCGCCAGCCCGCGGGGCGGGCAGGACAGCGTCCTGCGCGCCGCGTGTCCGGTCCCTCGGCACGAGCGGGTGGGGTCCGCGGCGCGCGCGCCGCCACGGCGGCCGCCACCGCGCCGCGGACGGTCGCGCTCCCGCGGCCCTCACTGCCGCGTCCCCAACTCGTTCACGTCGCGCGCGGATTCTCGCTGCAGCGCCTGTGGGGTCGAGTCCTGCGCGGCAACGCGTGGATCGGGCTGCTCGCCGTGCTGCTGCTCGGCATCGTCTTCATGCAGGTCCACATGCTCAAGCTCAACGCGGGGATCTCCCGCGCAGTGGGGAGCGCCGGGACGCTCGAGCGGCAGAACTCGCAGCTGCGCCAGGAGGTCTCCCAGCTCGGCGCGGCCGACCGCATCGAGGACGCCGCCGCCGCGCTCGGCATGGTCATGCCGCAGCCGGGCTCGGTCCGCTACCTCGATCCGCGGGGTGGCACCGTCGATGCGCGCCGCGCCGCGGCGCCTGTCTCT
>JBPPNC010000168.1:0-2371 GCA_051306365.1 Solirubrobacteraceae bacterium | reverse complement strand
GGAGCAGGACGCACGGGAGGCGATGGGCCGGCATGCGGGGCGGGAGGCGGATGCGTCCCTGCTCACCGAGGAATTCCGCCGGCCCCCTGCCGGCTGACACCCCGGCCGGTGCCCACCGCCACACCGTTCGGTCGTCTCGCGCCCTCGATGTGCGCGTGGTCGCGGAGGTTCGCCCTGGCGATGCCCACCACCGCATCCCCCGCGAGTTCGGCGGGACGGACGCCCGCAGCAACCTCGAACCGCAGTGCACGCGGCACCACAGGACCATCGAGGTCCAGACCAAGGCGCGGCTCAAGGCGCTCGGATACGTCCCTCATAAGCACGCCCTCGGTGAGATCGAGGCCAAGCTCCGTCCGTCCGGTGGCGTCTGGGCCGGGCCGATACCCGATCACGTCGTCCAGGCTGCTCTGCGCGCCAGTGCCGCAGCGCCGCCGCCGGTCCCGACGGCGGCGCTCGACATCGCGCTGACCCGCCGCGCGCAGGCTCCCCCTCGGGTGCCGCGCCTCCGACCGCGCACGCCGCTTGCGGAACTCGCGCGCACGCCGAGCCGGCCGACAGTGAAGGCGCGCAGGCCGGCGCTGTTCAACACGACGCCCCCGCCGAAACAGCGGCCGCCTGCGTTGCCCTCCGTGCTCGCCAACCTCCTGCGCGGCGACTGACGCCGCGCGCTCGCGATCCAACGGTTCGCAGCAGCCCGACGGCCGCGGCGCTCAGGTGCGCGGCGCGTGGAGGTCGAACCGCATGCTGATCGCGTTCCCGGTCCGCTTGCGCTCCGCCTCGGAGTTGTTGTCCTGCCAGCCGCGGGCGAGGTACCAGTCATGCCGTTCGGGGTTGGCGTCCGCGACGAGGTAGCGCACCGAGACCAGCTCGCTGATCGTGGCGGCGAGGCCCTCGACGTACTTGAGCAGGTGGGACCCGTGACCTCGGCGCTGCCGATCTTGGTGCACGCCGATCATCGCAACACGCAGCGCGCCGAACGACCGCCACGCCATGTCGTGCTCCTACCTGTTTCTTCTCGCCGCTCGACAGCTGCACTTGGCTGAAGACGAGGGCGGCGTACCCGATCAGGTCCGTGCCCTCCGTCAGCAGGTACGTCGTGCCGATGTTCTGTTCAGCCGCGAGCAGAGGGACGCCGCCATGGAGGTAGTCATCGACGATCTCGTCGCCACTGCGGAACGCCAGCAGCTTGTCGGTGACCGCCTGCGAGGACGGCGCCCGAAGCGGACGAAACTCCACGGGTCGGTGGGCCTGCTAGCCGAACAGCGCGTTGGCGGGTGCGGCCGAGTACACGTCGTCGAACGCCTTCTTGGCCTGCTCCACGCGCTCGGCCTGCTCTGGATTCGGCGTGTTCATCTCGGCCAGGAAGCGCTCAGCGTCCTCCCCCGCGAAGACCACGGGGTCGGCGTCCATCTGCTCTGAGGCGGGCTTGGTGGCCATGAATCCAGTGTACGCAAGGGTGGGTTTGCGTACAGAAGTATCGACGCAAAGGGGACAGAACTCAAGCGCTGCCGCCGGCATCTCAACGTGGGGTGCGCCGTAGCCCGCTCCCGCTTCGCACGCTCACGTTTCCGGCGCCGCTGCTCCGTGGGCTTGCCCCGCCGGCTTGAAGCGCGTGACCAGCTCCCCCCCGACCCGCGCCGCACGCACTTCGACCGCTGCCGCGCCCGCGACACCACACGGCAGTTCGCGACCTTCCACCGCGTCCAGCGCGTGCTGCACGGTGCTGCGGCTCAGACACGCCCGCTCCGCGATGTGACGAGTCGACAGGCGGACGGACCCGCTCCGACGCGACCCGAACCGTGCGCCCAGCAACACACGCCACACGCGCTCCTCGGTCGGGTTCAGGACGGCCGACACCGCCGCGGGCATCTTGGTCCAGGGACCGAGCTCGTCGCCGTCGAAGACATCGACCGCGCTGCTCGGCGTCGTGACATCGGTGGCCTGCTTCTCGTTCACTTCGTCACCTCATCCTCTTGTTCGCGGAGGCGAGGGGTGGCCCGCACGAACCACGACGTAGACCGGGGGCGCCAGCGCGGATGAGGCCCGCCGGACCGGCGCCGCCAGGACCACCAGGCGGGCGCCGACCCCCAACCATGACGCGCCGGGCGGCCCACGAACGCCCGAACAGCGGAGTGTGAGCCCGGGGGTTTCGGCGCAGTTTCGGCGCAGACGGCCCGTTCGTGAGCCGGCCGGGGCGGTAGGCGCTACGGCCTACCGCCGGGGAATCCCCGCAGACGTTGGGGATTCGAGGATGGGCGCGGCGGGTTTCGAACCTGCGACCTCTCGCGTGTGAAGCGAGCGCTCTCCCACTGAGCTACGCGCCCCCTGTCCTGCAAATCCGCACTGTTTGTGGGTTTGCTTGACGGTTGGG
>JBPPNC010000131.1:0-14780 GCA_051306365.1 Solirubrobacteraceae bacterium | reverse complement strand
GTCCGGGGGGACGCCTCGAGCGTGGATCCGCGCGCGCACGCCGTGGCCCGCGCCGCGCTGGCCTGGGGCGCGCAGCGCCGGTGGTGTCTCCCGGGTGGAGCGGCTCGGCGGCCACGCGGCCGACGGCGTCGCAGAGCGCGACCGGCTCACGCGCGGCGAGGAACGCGTCGCGCGGGGTGCGGCGCAGGCGCGGCGCGGCCCGAGGCGCCGACGCGGCGGCAGCGGCGCGCACCGGCCGGCGCGCCACCCGGGACCGGGCGCGCGCGAGTGCGGGAAGCAGCCGTGATGCGGCGGCGTCGACGTCCTCACCGAGCCCGAACACCGCGACGACGACGTGCTCGTCGCACAGCTCGACCTCGATGTCGGCCAGGTCGCGCAGAAGCTGTCCCCAGGTGTGGCCGGACGCGCCGCTGTCACGCACGTCGATGACGAGGCGCAGCGGGTCGTGGCCCGCCACCCCGTCGAAGGCGGCGAGTGCCGCGCCGTCGAGTGCGCGCAGCCCCGGCACCCAGTCGATGCGTTCGCGCAGCGCGTCGAGCGCCGACACCATCCGGTCGAGCAGCATGCCCCCGTCGCACACGGCGCGCCGCCGGGCGGCATCGAGGGAGGCGCGCAGCAGGCTGCTCGGGCTGGTGCTGGACACGAGCCGCAGCGCCCGTTCGAGCCGCCCCTCGTCGATCCCGGCCGCCCGCCGGCCGAGGTGCAGCAGCGCCGACCCGGTCAGGCTGCCGAGGTGCTTGTGCGGGCTGCAGATCACGACGTCGGCCCCTCCACGCAGCGCGGCGTCGGGCAGCCGGTCGCTGAACGGGAGGTGCGCGCCCCACGCTTCGTCGACGACGAGCGGCACACCGTGCGCGTGCGCCACCCGCGCGAGCGCCGCGACGTCGGCCACCGCGCCGAAGTACGTCGGCGACACGATGAACGCGGCGGCGGCACCGGGCGTCGCGGCGAGCGCGCGGTCCAGTGCGGCGGGTGTCACGCAGTGCGCGATCCCCAGCCGCTCGTCCACCTCCGGAGCCACGAACGTGGGCTCGAGGCCCGCCACGACCAGCCCGTCGATGGTGCTCCCGTGCGCGGTCCGCTGCACGACGACCCGCCGTGACGAGCCCTGCGCCACGGCGAGGCACGCCGCGAGATTGCCCTGAGACGCTCCACCCGTGAGAAACCACGTGCGCTGCGCGCCCCAGGCCTGCGCGGCGAGGGCCTCGGCGTGCGCGAGCGGATCCACGCTCGAGGCGTCCCCCCGGACGACGTCCACGCCCTCGAGCAGGGTCGGCACGTCGAGCGCGTGCGCCGCGGCGCCCAGCGCGGTGAGTTGGTCCCCGCAGGCGGCGGCGCCGCCCTTGTGGCCCGGCACCGTCAGGCGGCCGGGGTCACGTCCGGCGAAGCGGGAGAGGGCGCGCAGATAGGGAGCGTCGTCGTCGGTCATGCCCACCAGGCGTGACGCGGCGGCGCACGATGTTCAGCCGCGCTGTGCCACGGCGACGAGGTCGGGCATGCGGAACGTGTCGCCGGCGAACGGCAGCGTCGGCGTCCAGCCCGGCTCCACGCGCAGGTACGACAGCGGGTCTCCCGCCACGAGCCCGACGATCGTCTCTGCGACGATCCGCCCGCCGACCGGACCCAGACAGCAGCCCTGGCAGAGCTCGCCGGCCTCGCGCAGGACGTAGTACCAGAGCGGTGTGTGGCGTTCGAGCGCCGGCAGCGCCTCGAGCCCCAGGTTCGCTGCGGGCAGCGGGTCGAGGGACATTGCGCGTGCCACCGCCTGGCCGGACGGCACCCCGAGTGACGCACCGCGCAGCAGGTTGCGAACCGCGAGCGAGCGCATCACGGCGGTCCCGTCGGTCCCCCGGAGCTGTCCGAGCGGCGCGACGAGCCGGTCGTCGATGCGGTGGCTCGGCTGCGGGCGGTGCGGCTCGCCGCTGGTGCGGAAGAAGAGTTTCCAGTCGATGCCCCACTGCGGCGGCAGCGGGCGGTGCCCGTTGAGGTTCGCCAGCGGGTTGGTGCTGTCGCTGAACAGCAGGATGCGCAGGCCGCTCGTGCGCTGACGGATGGTGTCGTTGATGAAGTAGCTCTGGCGGACCATCGCATGGCCGAACCGGTACGCCGCGGCGGAGAACTCGATGGGGATGAACGGTGCGCGGTCGTAGTGGTAGAAGCGCAGCCGCGGGCGGACGACCTCGGTGGTGCTGCTCACCGGGTGGCCGGGGTCCATCGGGTGCAGCGGGGCGGGGTCGGGTGCCCAGCCGGTGGTGACGACGAACTCGTCGCGATGGAGCACGTCGTGCATGACGTCCTCGCCGCACATGCGCGGCAGGAAGTCGTTGAGGATCACCCACTGGTAGTGCCAGCGCACGCGGCGCTGTGCTTCGGCGAGCACGTCGCCGGGCGCGAACCCGCCCTCGGCCCGCACTCCGTCGACGACCGCGTTGTGGAAGCGCAGGAAGACGGCGTGAAGCTGGCTGATGATGAGGTTCTCGTCGTTGCGCGGGTCGCCGATCAGCGCGACGTTGCCGATGCGCGGCAGGTCGGGCCCCGCCTCCGGCCCGGTGTCGCCCACGCGCGCGCCGAGCCGGAGCTTCGCGTGATCCTCGTCGTCGTACAGGTACGGCTGGTCGGCCGGCCCGCGGCCGTAGACGGCGTCGAGATCGAGCCGTGGCGTGCGGAAGTTCTCCAGCGCGTCGGGGTCGTGCTGGCGCTGCAGCGAGGAGGCCGGGTCGAACGTGATGTCGTGGTCGATGAACTGGCCGAGGTACGTGTAGCCCGCGGGAATCGCCGTGTTGTCCGCCGGGTCGGGCAGGTCCTCGGGCAGTTCCGGCGCGGCGGGGGCGACCATGCGCGCGCCGAGTTCGAGCAGCTCTGCACGGGGGACCTCGAATACCGGTGCGGTGCGGAAGAGGCGGCCGAACCGGCCGTGGTCGGTGGACGAGCGCGGCGTGTGGTCCCGTCCGCGCTCGGGCGCGATGCCGTGCGGCGCGGGCGGGGGTGCGGGAGTCAGCCCGGCGGTCCCGGGGTTCGTCGTTGTCCCGGGCCCTGAGGGCCCGCTGCGTGCCGTGCTGCGGATCATGCGCTCTCTCCCTGCGTGTGCGGACCGTCAGGGGACCGGCGTAACGCGCGACGGAACGATGTTCAGCGCGCCGGAGGGCGCTCCGGCGAGCGCGTCGAGCACGACGGGGAAGACGTCGAGCGGCGCGTCGTCGCCCATCCAGCAGTCGAAGTGCCCGTAGCCGCGCAGCTCGCGCAGGCGGTGCCGGCCGGGCTGATGCTCGTCGAACCACGCGTACGAGCGCTCCTGGCTGTCCGGGACGAAGCAGCGGTTCGCCGTGCCCTGCAGGAACGTGATCCTCGCGTCGGTCTGCGGCGGCTGCGCGCACAGGTCCGTCGGCACGCCCGCGTGCGGCTGGTCCCAGACGAGGTGCCCGCGCAGGATGCTGCGGCGCATCTGGCGGAAGAAGCGGATCGGGATCCACTCGAACTCGTCGGTCAGCCAGTCGTGGGTCTCGCGCGACAGCTTCGCGTGGTCCCACATCGCCGACCGGCTGTAGCCGTAGAAGAAGCTCGAGATCCGGCACACCAGGTTGTCGCACTCGCGGTTCGTCAGGCGCACCCACTGCCGGATCACGTGCGACAGCCAGTTCTGCGGGCGGATGCCCCAGCCGATGTCGACGTAGTCGGCCACGAGGCCCATGAGCGGTGTCAGCCCCACGATCTTCGCCTTCGACCGCGGGTGGACGACGGGGTGGAGCGCCATCGCGTTGCACACGACGGTGTCGATCTGCGGCATCTTCCCGCTCACGAGGCCCATGAAGAACGACGAGCTGCCCTGGCAGTGCACGAGCGCCTTGATCCGCTGCACGCCGGTCTCCCGGACGACGGTGCGGACCCCCTCGGGGTGGTCGTAGAGCGCGCCCTCGTCGAGCGACCATGGGTTGCGCGCGTGCTCGAAGCTCGCGCGCCACTCGTTCAGCCAGACGTCGTACCCCTCCTCGACGAGCCGCTCGACGATGTTGATCGAGATCGGCGCGCGGAAGATGTTCGTGCGCACCGACGAGCCGGCGGCCATGTACACGGGCCCGAGGTGCGGCCCGCGCTCGGCGTGGCGCACGCGCACGAGGTGCCCGGTGAACCCGTCCTCGGTCGTGTACGGGACGATGTCCTCGCGCAGCGGGACCGGTGGGGTGCGCGGCGCCGGCGGCCGCCGCTTCGGCTCGTCGGGCAGCCGCTGGGCGCCGTAGACCTGCCAGATGGTCTTGGCGAAGAATCCGCCGAAGGCGAGCGGCGCTGCGGTGCCGTCCCATCCGACCGTCGTGAGCTGGCGCAGGAAGTCCCCGGCGGTGAGGCGCAGGATGCCGATCGCCAGCAGCTCGCCGGTCGCCTCCACGCGCAGCTCGGTGTGCAGCGTTGTGGTGTCGCGCCAGACGTCGAAGCCCTCCTCGTCGCGCACGTGCTTCTCGCCGACCAGGATGAGCGCCCGCCCGTCGCCGCCGGTGAACGGCAGGAGATAGCGCATCTCCTGCCGGCGCGGATCCTCGGTGTCGGGGAAGAGGTTGAAGACGCCGTCCGTCACCGGGTACGCCTGGTTGCCGAGCTTCACCCAGCCGCGAGCAGACGCGCGGTGCTCGGGGTCGGTGAGGAACGCGTCGCTGTCGTCGACCTCGATGGTGAGGTGGAACATCGCGGAGGTGCCCGCCTGCTCGCCGCGGCGCCGTCCGCGCTCGTGGTCGGTCTCGGCGGGGTCGTGGTGCAGGTGGCCGTCCATCTCCTCGGTGAAGCGCAGGCTGCTCATGGCGTGGTCTCCTCGCTCAGGATGTGCTCGGCGTGCCGGTCGGCGAAGGCGGCGATGGTGAGGCTGGGGTTCGGCCCGACGGAGCCCGGCATCGCCGCGCCACATGCGACGGTCAGCCCGCGGCATTCGAAGACTTCGCCGTACTCGTCGACGACCCCCTCGCGCTGGTCACGACCCATCGGCGCGCCGCCCAGCGCGTGCACCGTGATCGTGGAAGGCCGCCGCCGCCCGACGGGATCGGCGAAGAACCGGCCCCCGAGCCGCTCGGCGACGGCCCGCGAGGCGCTACGGAGCCGGCCGAACACCCGGCCGGCGCGGCGGCGCGACCAGTCGGTGACGAGCGTCTTGCCGTCGGGAGCCAGCTCGAGCCGTGCGTGCGCGATCTCGCGGCCCATCCCGAGGAGCGGGACGAAGCCGGTGCTCGTCCGCAGGTCCCCGAACAGCGCGGCGAGATCGGCGCCGGCGCGCGGGTCGGCGTGGCCGGTCAGCCGTTCGCGCAGAAGCCGGACGATCGTCCCGCGGGCGTGCCAGATCGCGCGCGGCGTCCCGACGAGCTGCAGCATCCACGCGGCGTGCGACGGGTAGCCCGCGTCCTGGAGGTAGTACCCGGCCATGCCGGAGGCGTCGTCGGGCTCGCGCGCCGTCGTCGTGATGACGGGGCCGCGGCTGCCCTCCAGCTCGCGCAGGCGCTGCGCCTTCCCCGAGGTCGGCGACCCGGCGCGCCGGACGAACGCGAGGTGGTCGCCGTTGCCGTTGAAGCGGGTTCCGAGCGCGTCGGTTCGGATGCCGAGCGCGTCGCGGTTGCGCAGCAGCAGGTATGTCGTCCCGAGCGCTCCCGCGGCGAGGACGAGGCGCCGGCACGTGTACGTCTTCGGCGGGCAGAGCGCGGGGTCACCGGTGTCGGTCGGCCGGCCCTCGCGGTCCTCCGGGTGGGTGACTGCGGTGAGGACGAACCCGCCGCCCTCGCGCCGTGCGATCCCCCGCACCTCGGTGCGGGTGTGGATCGTCGCCTTCGCGCGCCACGCACGCGAGAGGTACGTGAGGTCCATGGTCTGCTTCGCCCCGACGTTGCAGCCGAGGTCGCATTCGCCGCACAGCGTGCACGTGCGGCGCGCGGCCCCGTGGTAGTTGTCGTCGTCCGGCAGCGGGCGGCCTGGGGTGGGGTCGGCGCCGTTCTCGGCGAAGACGACGGCCAGCGGCGGGCGGAACGTCGCGAGCCCCGCCGCCTCGGCCGCCTGCTGAAACTCGGCCGCCTTCGGCGCGCGGTCGAGGTAGTCGCCCGGGAACGGGGTCGCGGCCAGGTCGTCCTCCACGCGGGCGTAGTGCGGCGCCAGGTCGTCGTACGTGACCGGCCACGCCCAGGGCGCGCCGTCGCGCCGCTCGACGAACCACTCACGGTCCTTGCGCAGCAGCACGTTGGCGTAGATCAGCGACCCGCCGCCGAGCCCGCTGGCGACGACCGCGCCGAGCTCCTTGAACGACCACACGTCGAACATGCCGTGCAGGCCCTCGCTCGGGTCCCAGAACCCGTCGCGCAGCTGGCGCGCGGTGCGCGGGAAGTCGCCGGGGGCGATCGCCCTGCCGCGCTCGAGGACGCAGACGTCCATCCCGCCCTCCGCAAGGCGGCAGGCGGTGACGGACCCTCCGAACCCCGAGCCGACGACGATGACGTCGTGGTGCTCGGTCGTGGCCATGTCAGTCGCGGACGTCCCAGGCGATGGTGCTGCCCGGGTCCGGGTCGTAGCGGCAGAAGAGACCGGTGCGGACCGACACGGCGAGGTGCCCGCCGACCGTGTCGTCCTGCTCGGCGATGCGCTTCACCGCCGAGCGGATCGCGCGCGTCACGTTGACCCGCGCGCGCTCGGCGTCGCTCGCGGCCCGCCGGTCGCGTCCGCCGAGCCCGACGGCGGCGCTGAGCTCCTGGACGACGTAGTCGAGCTCGGCGCGGGCCCGGGCGGCGCGCTCGTCGTCGTGGAAGCGCTCGGCTTCGGCGAGGTCCGTCTCGAGGTCGGCGATGCGTTCGCGGTAGGCGCGCTTCGCCGTGTCGTCGAGCAGCGCGCCCGCGTCGCCGCTGTCGCCGACCGACAGGCCGGCCTGCACCGCCGCGGCGGCGGTCTGCGGCGCGTTCGCACGGGTGGCGGCCGCCCCTCCCACGAGATCGAGGACGTGGAACTCGCTGCCGGGCGACGCGAGCAGCCGCGCGAGGTGGTCCATGCCCTTCGTGTGGCGGACGTGACGCACGCCGCCGTCGAGTTCGATCGCCCACATCTCGCCCTCGCGCCGCAGCACCGCGATGCGGCGGCCGTTGCCGGGCTTGGCGAGCACCGGCATCGGCGTGGAGGCCGGCTCGGGCTCCGCTTCGCGGCCGAGGCGTGCCCGGGCCCGCTCGACGACGCCGGCCTGGCCGAGCGGCTCGGCGATCACCAGAGCCTCGCGCGCCCACATCCGCGCGGCGACCGGGTCGGCCTCGGCGAGCGCGTCGGCCGCGTCGATGAGCGCGCGGGAGACGAGGGTGGGCGCGTCGGCCGCCCGCGCCGAGGCGACGGCATCGGAGAAGTACCCGCGCGCGCGTTCGCGGTCGCCCTGGGCGGCGGCGAGCAGCCCGAGCGGCCGGCTGATCGGGCCGATCGTGGCCGCGTCCGGCACGGTGGCGTGGAGGTGGGCGTAGGGCGCCAGGCGCTCCTCGATCTGCGCGCACCACTCCGGGTTCCCGACGGCGGCGCAGGCCTCGCCGAGCAGCGCGTGGGCGAGCAGCCAGACGTTGTCGCGCGGGATCGCGTCGAGCCCTCGTTCGATGATGCCCTGGACGTGATGGCGCGCCGCGGCCCGGTCTCCGGCCTCGAGTTCGACGACCGCGAGCGCGCAGCGCCACGTCGGGATGCCCGGGTGGGCCTGCACCAGCCCGGCGGTCGGCTCGCGCATCTCCACGAGACGGCCCTGCTCGCGCCGGAGCACCCACATCTGGCCCGCGATCAGCAGCACGCCGACGGAGTCCTCGACCTCGCCGATGCGCTGCGCTGCCTCCTGCTCGAACCGCTCGGCCTCTTCGAGCTCGCCGCGCATGAGCGAGCGGATGGCCTGCAGCAGCGGGGCGTACCAGAGGCTCAGCGGCTGGCGGTAGTCGTTGGCGAGCGCGGCGAAGGTCGCGATCTGCCGCTCGACGCCGGGGATGTCCGCCATCTCCAACAGCGGCGTCACCCGCCAGCTGCGCGCGTGCAGGGCGCGCTCCTCGTCGCCGACGGACTCCGCGAGCCGCTGCACCTCGCGGCTGACCCGGATGGCCTCCTCGGTGCTGTCCGGCCCCCAGGAGGCGAGGTGCGCGTCGGCGAGCACGGCGGCGAGCGTGGCGTCGTCGCCCAGGCGCCGGGCCATCGCGGCCGCCTCCTGGCCCAGCGCGCGCCGGCGCTCGGCGCGGTCGCTCCAGTACAGCGCCAGCGCGAGGCGGGCCTGGCAGCGGGCGCGCAGCTCGCTGTCGCCCTCGGGCAGGGCGGCGAGTGCGGCTTCCAGGAGGGTGACGAGCTGCTCGTCGACGATCCCGGGCGAAAGGCCCCAGTCGCCGAGCGTCAGCGCGCTCTGGGCGAGGAGCTCCGCGTCGCCGTGGCGCTGGGCGTGTGCGGTGGCACGGTCGAGCGTCTCCCGCCCTGCGGCCCGCGCGCCGCTCTGGATCTCGGCCTCGCCGAGCGCGACGAGGAGCTCGCCGGTCAGCCGCGGGTCCTCGGGTTCGAGCGCGTCGGCCTCCAGGCCACGGCGCAGCAGCGCGGCGGCCTCCTCGAAGGCGAGCTGGTCGAGCGCGCGCCGGCCGGCACCCAGCGCGTACTCGACGCCGCGCCGTGCGCCGCCTCCGGGGGCGGCCTGCAGGAAGTGATGGGCGAGCTCGGCGAGCCGCGGCTCGAGGTCCGCCGCGTAGATCTCCTCGAGCGCCTCGCCGGCGCGGCGGTGCAGCGCGATGCGCCGAGGGGCGGGCAGCCCGTCGTAGAGGACCTCGCGCATGAGGGCGTGGCCGAAGCGGTAGCGGCCGAGCTGGGCCCCGGGGACCAGCACGTGCTGGTCGACGGCTGACGTGAGCCGGTCGGCGAGCTGGTCGCGGTTCAGGGCCGTGAGCGGCTGCAAGGCGGGGACGCTGAACTCCCGTCCGAGCACCGACGCGACCTCCAGGACCTCACGGGTCGGCTCGGGCAGCGGCGCGAAGCGGCGGCGGATCGCCTGACGCACCCCGTCAGGGAGCGGCGCCGACGCCGTTCCCTTCAGCGCGCCGCCGCCTGCCCACAGGCGGACGATCTCATCGACGAACAGGGGGTTGCCCTCCGTGACGCGCGCGATCTCCGCGACGCGCGCGTCGCTCACGCCCCCATCGGCGAGCCGCTGCACCAGGGTGCGCACGGCGGTGGCATCCAGGCCGGTGAGGGCCATCCGCCGGGCGTCCCCGGCGACGTTGCCGAGGAGCTCGGCTGTCTCCGGCCGCTCGCGGACCTCGGCCTCGCGGTACGTGCCGACGAGCAGCAGCGGCGCGTTGCGCAGGTGCCGCGCGACGAAGCGCAGCGCGCGCAGTGAGGGTTCGTCGGCGGCGTGCAGGTCGTCGAGGACGACGACGAGCGGCGGCGACTGCTGCGCGGCGGCGACGAGCAGGGTCCCCAGCGCGTCGAAGAGGGCGAAGCGGTGCTGCTCGGGGGTTCCCGCGGTCGTCGTGGTCGCGTGCGCGAGCTCGGGCAGCGCGCGGCGCAGTTCCGGGACGAGGTGCGCGAGCGGTTCGGCTCCGGCGCCCAGCGCGGTGCGCAGTTCCTCGGGCGTGAGCTTGGAGGCGTGCGCCCGGACGATCTGCACCCACGGCCAGAACGCGGGCGCACCGCCGTCCTCCCAGCAGCGGCCCCAGTGGACGCGCGCACCGAACGCCTCGGCGCGCTCGTGGAGGGCCTCGCACAGGGTCGTCTTGCCGACGCCGGGGTCTCCGGCGATGAGGTAGAGGTGGCCGCGCCCCTCGTCGGCGTCGTGCAGCGCCGCTTCCAGCTCCTCCAGCTCGCGGTCACGGCCGACGACGTGGGAGCTGGTGGGGTCCGGGGAAGGCATCACGGCAGGTGGCTGGCTGTGCTGGAGCCGGTCCGGGGGGCCGCCCGGCCCGACGTCGGCGGCGCCCATGGAACCTAGACCGGAAAGGGCACCGTGTCCACTGCTGGGCGCGGGCGTGGTGACACTCATGCGCAGGCGTCCCGGCTCGCGTCGGCGCGGCGGAATCGGCGTGACGCGTGGAGCGTCTGCGGATCCCACGCCAGCCGGCGGGCGGGCAGCCGGCCGGCGGCGCTGCCGAACGGCACGGTGGCGGGCTCGGTGCGGGCTCCCGCTTCGCCCGCGGCGAGGGGGCTCACGAGGATCTCACCGGGCTGCGCGGCGTCCGCCAGCCGGCACGCGTGGTTGACCGCGCGCCCGATGACGGTGCGCTCGTGGCGCAGCGCGGAGCCGGTGTGCAGCCCGATGCGGACCGCGTAGCCGTCGTCGAGGCGCACCACGGCCCGCTGGATCGCGATCGCGCACTGCGCGGCCGTGTCGGTGCCACCGGCAAACGCGAGGATCGAACCGCCGGCCCGGAATGCGACCTCCTCGCCACCGCGCGGCTCGGCCTCTGCCCGCACGAGCGCCCGGTGGCCGATGAGCAGGTCGAGCCACGCCTCGTCGCCGACGCGGTCGGCGAGGGTGGTGGCTCCGACGATGTCGCACACCAGGAATGCGGCACGCAGCGGATCGGGTCGGGCGGGCACGAGACCCAGGGCGTAACGCGCGGGTGAACATCGTTCCCCGCGCGTTCCGCTCGAGTTCCCCTACTTCGCGCGGCAGACCGCGAACCGCTTCGTGAGCTTCACCGTGGCCCCGGGCGTGGCACCGACCAGCTTGACCGGGAGGACCAAGCGCTTGCGGCGCGTGTCTCGCCTTCGTGACACAGGAATTCCGGAGCGGCGGCTGTCACCATGCCCCCGTGCGCTGGCCCTGGACCACGGATCCCACCGCCGGGCGCCGCAAGATCGAGGACCGCCTCGCGATGTGGGCGGGGATCGTGGCGGAGATCGAGCGGGGCTACGAGGGCGGGATCGAGGACTACACGAACGACCTCGACCTCCACGTCGACCTCCACGAGCGCGCCGCGAAGCTCCGGGATCACGATCCACTGCGCGCACAGCTCGCCGAGCTGGACGCGCGCTACGAGGCCGCCACCCGCCCGGTCGACGCCGCCGTCGTCCGCGGGACCGACCGCATCCGCGTGCCGCTGAACGCGTCCGGCGATCTGCTCGCCGGGCTCGGAACCCGCGGCTGGACCTAGACTTGTGCGCCGTGCCGTTCCAGCCCGTCGATCCCAACCAGTCCTTCCCCGACCTCGAGCACGACGTCCTCGCCCGGTGGAAGGAGCGCGACGTCTTCCGCGAGTCGATGCGCCGCCGCGAGGGCGCGCCCGAGTACGTCTTCTGGGAAGGCCCGCCGACCGCGAACGGCCGCCCCGGGACGCACCACGTCCTCAGCCGCGTCTTCAAGGACATCTTCCCCCGCTTCCACACCATGCGCGGCAGGCACGTCACGCGCAAGGGCGGCTGGGACTGCCACGGCCTGCCGGTCGAGATCGCCGTCGAGCAGCAGCTTGGGATCACGAGCAAGGAGCAGATCGAGGAGTACGGCATCGCGGAGTTCAACGCGAAGTGCCGTGCGAGCGTCTCCGAGTTCCTCGAGGACTGGGACAAGCTGACGGAGCGCATCGGCTTCTGGGTCGACCTCGACGACGCGTACCGCACGATGGACCCGCGGTACGTCGAGTCCGTGTGGGCCGCGCTGAAGACCATCCACGAGAAGGACCTGCTCTACGAGGGCCACAAGGTCGTCCCGTACTGCCCGCGGTGCGGCACGGCGCTCTCGAGCCACGAGGTCGCGCAGGGGTACAAGGACGTCATCGACCCGTCGGTGTACGTCCGCTTCCCGGTCGTCGAGGACGGCGGGCCGGCGCAGCGCGGCGACGAGCTGCTGGCGTGGACGACGACCCCGTGGACCCTCGTCTCGAACGCCGCCGCGGCGGTACATCCCGAGCTCACCTACGTGCGCGCGAAGACCGGCGCGCTCGAGGCGCCCGTGATCCTGGCGGAGTCGCTCGTGGAGAAGGTCCTCGGCGAGGACGCCCAGATCATTGATCGCTTTCCCGGCGCCGCGCTGGACGGCGTGCGTTACGAGCCGCCGTTCCCGTTCCTGTCCGGCAAGGAGTACGGCGAGCGCGGCCACACGATCCTGCTGGCCGACTTCGTCACCGCCGACGACGGCACCGGCGTGGTCCACACCGCGATCGCGTTCGGTGAGGACGACTACCAGCTTGGGCTGCAGTACGGCCTGACCGTGGTCAACCCGGTGAAGCTCGACGGGACCTACGACGAGCGCATCGGCAAGTACTCCGGGCGCGCCGTCCGCGACGCGAACAACGACCTCATCGACGACCTGCGCCGCCGCGGCAAGCTGCTGCGCGCCGAGGATTACGAGCACTCGTACCCGCACTGCTGGCGCTGCGGCACCGCGCTCCTCTACTACGCCAAGCCGTCCTGGTACATCAAGACGTCGCAGCTGCGGCAGAACCTGCTGGACGCCAACGAGCAGGTCGGCTGGCACCCGCCGCACATCAAGCACGGCCGCTTCGGGGACTGGCTCTCGAACAACGTCGACTGGGCGCTCTCGCGTGAGCGCTACTGGGGCACGCCGCTGCCGGTGTGGCGCTGCGAGGAGGGGTCGATCACGGTGGTCGGGTCGCTCGCCGAGCTGGAGTCGTTGTCCGGCGTCGAGCTCGACGACCCGCATCGCCCGTACGTCGACGACATCACGTTCCCGTCGCCCTCGACCGGGAAGACGGCGACCCGCGTGCCCGAGGTCATCGACGTCTGGTTCGACTCGGGTGCCATGCCGTTCGCGCAGTGGGGCGCGCCGCACCAGAACGCCGAGGCGTACGAGCGCCACGCGCACGCCGACTTCGTCTGCGAGGCGCTGGACCAGACCCGCGGATGGTTCTACTCGCTGCTGGCCATCAGCGTGCTGCTGCGCGACGAGGCGCCGTACGACAACGTCGTCTGCCTGGGCCTGATCCTCGACGAGGACGGGCAGAAGATGAGCAAGTCGAAGGGGAACATCGTCGTCCCCTCCGAGCCCATCGACCGCTTCGGCGCCGACGCGCTGCGCTGGTACTTCTTCACGAGCAAGCAGCCGTGGGACGGCTACCGGTTCTCCATGGAGGCGATCGGCGAGGGCGTGCGGCTGTTCCTGCGCCAGCTGTGGAACACGTACGGGTTCTTCACCCTCTACGCGAACGCCTCGGACTGGAATGGCGAGGCCGGTGGCGAGGAGACCGAGCTGGATCGCTGGATCCGCTCGCGCCTCGCCGCGACGACCGCCGAGGTGGGCGAGCGCCTGGAGGCCTACGACGCGACGTTCGCCGGCCGCGCGATCGCCGCGTTCGTCGACGATCTCTCCAACTGGTACGTCCGCCGTTCGCGACGCCGCTTCTGGGACGGCGACCCGGCGGCGCTCGGGACGCTGCGCGGCGTGCTGCTCGAGGTGTCGAAGCTCCTGGCGCCGTTCACGCCGTTCATCGCCGACGCGATCTACGAGAACCTCGACGGGTCCGAGCCGTCGGTTCACCTCTGCGACTTCCCGGTCGCCGCCGTCGCCGCGCGCGACGCGGACCTCGAGTTCGCGATGTCGATCGCCCGTGAGACCGTGCGGCTGGGGCTCTCCGCCCGCGGCGCGGCGAAGATCAAGATCCGCCAGCCGTTGCGCGAGGCCGTCGTGGTCGCCGCCGGCCGGGAGCGCACCGCGATCGAGCGGCTCGCCGACGTCGTCCGCGAGGAGCTCAACGTCAAGGAGCTGCGCTTCGTCGAGGAGGCCGACGAGCTCGGCTCCTACGAGGTCAAGCCCAACTACCGCGCGCTCGGCCCGAAGTTCGGCAAGGCGATGCCGCAGGTCGCCGCGGCGGTGGCGGCGCTCGACCCGGTGTCCGTGGCGACCGCGCTGCGCGGCGGCGGGCAGATCGGCATCTCGATCGAGGGCAGGGACCACACGCTCACCGAGGACGAGCTGTCCCTTGCAATGCAGCCGCTGGAGGGCTACCAGCTCGAACGCGAGGGCTCACACGCCGTGGCGCTGGATCTCACCTTGGACGACGAGCTGCGCCGCGAGGGCCTGGCGCGTGATGCGGTCCGAGCGATCCAGAACGCGCGCAAGGACGCGGGCCTGGAGGTCGAGGACCGCATCGCGCTGACGCTGGGCGGCGACGAGGAACTGCTCGCCGCGATCCGCGAGCACGAGGCGTACGTGACCGGCGAAACGCTGGCGACGGCCGTGGTCTACGACGGCGCGGGCGGCGTCACCGCGAAGATCGAGGGCCGCGAACTGCACATCGCGGTCACCCGCGCCGCCGTCTGACCCGCCGCTCACCGTGAACCGGGTGGCTAGACCTGCCGCGGCACGTTGCCTGACAGCTTCAGCATGCTGCACATCACCTTGTGCCCGCGGTCGGCGGTCGGGCCGAACATGCACGGGCAGCCGCCGTCGATGACCTTGATCCCGTGCTCGCGCCCGTAGATCGCAGCCGTCGGGGACACGCTGCCCTCGCCGGGCCCGCGGTGCATCCAGACGTGCTTGATGCGGAGGGCGGCGCACTCCTGCATCGTCGTGTCTGCGGTCTCGGGCTTCGTGCCGATGACGACCGCCTCGACGCCGCCGGGGATGTCGCGCAGGTCGTGGTAGGCGCGGTCGCCCTCGACCTCGTCGGCGTTCGGGTTGACGGCGAACACCTCGTAGCCGCGGTCGCGGAACCGGCGGTAGACGAAGTTCGCGCCGTGGTCCTTCGGGCTGCGTGAGACGCCGGTGACGGCGACGCGCTTGCGGGCGAGGAACTCGTCGGCGGCGGCTTTGATCTTCTGCATCGGGCTCTGCCTCCCTGGTCGCTCGCGATCGTAGGCCGGGGGTGGGGTGCCGCCATCGGTAC
>JBPPNC010000121.1:0-14947 GCA_051306365.1 Solirubrobacteraceae bacterium | reverse complement strand
GTCCTCGTGGGCGGGACGCCGCGGATCGCGGTGACCCCCACCCCCGCGCAGGTCGGCGAGGTCCTGGACCGCCCGCCCAGCGCGAGCGGCGCGTTCGACAACGTGGCGTACGTCGACCACCTCATCACCCGCATCGGGCGCCGCGCCGACGACAACGTCAACCTCACGCGCCGCATGCTCCTCGTGCTCGAGTCGATCGCGATCGCGGGCGAGGACGCGCACGAGCAGGCGCGGCGCGCGGTCATCGAGACGTACGTCGACACGCACGTGAGCGACTACCGCCCGCCACGCTTCCTGCTCAACGACCTGGCCCGGTACTGGCGCACGATCTGCGTCGACTTCGAGGGCAAGCAGCGCGACCGCCGCAGCAGCGACAAGTGGGCGCTGCGCGCCGCCAAGCTGCGGACCTCGCGCAAGCTGCTGTTCGCCAGCGGCCTGCTCCCCGTCCTGGAGTGCCACGACCTGCGCGCCGGCGAGATGCGGACATGGCTGACCGAGACGTTCGCCCTCCCCCCGGTCGACCGGGTCGCCGACGCGTTCCTGCGCCACGAAGCCTGCGATCCCGGCGTGCGCACCCTCACCGCCTACGACCGGTTCCTCGGCCGACTGGACGACAGCGCATTCCGCGACGAGCTCCGCGGACTCGCGCGCGGAGACGAGGCGCGCTCGGCCGCGTGGACGGAGGCGAGGCGGCTGGGCCGGCAGATCGAGGAGGGCCTCCTGGCACTGCTGTTCGAACGCGACGCGCTGGCGCGGCTCGTGCGCCAGTATGGGGTGTTCTGATCCCGGCGGGTGACCTCAACGCTGTCGCCACCGGCCGCAGGCAGACCGGTCCGACCCGTCGACCGCCACCACGGGGAACCAGCCGAGCCGCCTGGTCCCGAGCCGACGAGCCGAAGCGCAGCCCCGAGCGGTGCAGCGAGCGACGAAGAGCCGCGTCCGTCGCGCCGGTCTGCCAGACGAGGGTGGCCGTGCCGCGCCGGTCCATCACGACGCCGACACGGGTGCCCGTCGCCACCCGACCCACGCCGAACGTCGCGCGGTGCCGTCAGGGCGCTGAAAGACCACGTCAACCGCGGGCGGGCTCTTGGAGACCCAAGTGAGGCCGGGGTCGCGCTCCCAAACGCTCACGATCGTCGCGTCATCGCTCCCCGCCACCGTGGCGGGGTACGACGGGCCCGCAGCGGCGAGATTGAAGGCTGCGCCTCGCGGAACCCGGCCTTCGCCCGCGCCGCCGACGGGAGATCCACCACCGCGCCGTTGATGTCGTGCGAGAACGTCACGGACGCGGTTGCGGGCGCGCGGTCGCGGTCGCCGCGAGCGCGAGGAGGACGAGGAGCGCCGGGAAGCGGGTCACGCCTGGGGACGCTACCCGGCCTCGCCCCGCCCTGTCACCGGGGAAGCCGCCCACCCGGTCGACCGCGTGTCGAGGCGGGCGGGCCCGGGTTCCGACCGCGGGTCCCATGAAGCGCGTCGCACCCGGACCTAGCGTCCGCGCCTCGACTCAGCGCGGCACGTCACGTGCCGCCCGACGGAAAGGCAACCTCCGTGCCCTCAGGCATCCGACGTGCGCGCGCGACCACCCGCGCGCTGCTGCTCGCGCTCGCGCTCAGCGCGGGCGCCGCGCCTCCGGCCGGCGCCGCCGACCTCGATCTCGAACGACTCGGCGCGCGCGAGGCGGCCAAGCTCATGGAGGAGGGCAAGCTCACCTCGGTCGAGCTCACGAAGGCGTACATCGCCCGGATCGAGGCGCTGAACAAGCGCGGTCCCGGCCTGAACGCCGTGACCCAGCTCAACGCCGACGCGCTGAAGGACGCGGCGAATCTCGACGCCGAGCGCGCCGCGGGCAATGTGCGCGGCCCGGGGCACGGACTGCCGGTCCTGCTGAAGGACCTCATCGACGTCAAGGGCATGGCGACGACGAACGGCAACTTCTCCCTGCGGGACTCGTTCCCGGCGGAGGATTCCGGCGTCGCGAAGAAGCTGCGCACCAACGGCGTCATCATCCTCGGCAAGCTCGGCCTCTCCGAGTGGGCGAACTCGTTCGGCAACCAGCCGTCGGGCTTCTCGAACCTGCTCGGCCAGGTCGTCCACGGCCTCGACGCCGACCAGAACCCGAGCGGCTCCTCGTCGGGCACCGGCGCCGCCGGGGCCTCGGCGATGTCGATGCTGACGATCGGTACGGAGACCTCGGGCTCGATCATCAGCCCGTCGCGGGCCCAGGGCCTCGTCGGCCTGCGCCCGACGGTCGGTCTGGTGCCCGGCTACGGCATCGGCCCGATCTCCGCCAACCAGGACACCGCCGGCCCGATGGACCGCACCGTCGAGCAGGCGGCGATCACGCTCGGCGCGATCGCCGGGCCCGACGCCGTCGCGGAAGCCGGCTACAAGGCCATGTTCGGCGAGGACAACTACCCGAAGGTGATCCCGCCGGCCCCGGCGACCGTGCCGGACTACCTCTCGGCGCTCGACGAGGACTTCGCCGAGGGCAAGCGAATCGGCTACGCGCCGGGCACCGCGAGCGGTGACGCACTGGCCGCGCTTGAGGCGGCCCGCGACGCGCTGCAGGCCGCCGGGGCGACGATCGTCCCGATGGCCGTGGCGCCCGCCGCGAGCCTCGGCGACGTGCCGCTGCCGGACGGCTACGAGCAGCACAAGTCGATCAACACCTACTACGAGCGGCTCGGGCCGGACGCGCCCGTGAAGTCCCTGCGCGAGGAGGTCGAGAGCAACCTCGCCAACCCGATGGAGGCACTGAAGTTCGGCAACGCCCGGCACCTGGCGTCCTCCGCCTCCGACGTGTTCTCCAGCGGACCGGCCTCGCCGGAGGAGCAGTACCGCACGAACCTCCCGATCCGCAAGGAGCGCTACTGGGCGCAGATCCGCTCGATGTTCGAGAACGGGACCCCGGACGACGCGAGCGATGACGTCGTCGCGGTCCTCGGCTCGACGCCCAACGGCGCGCAGGCGGGCTTCCCGGTCGTCACGGTCCCGATGGGCTACACCGCGACGCACCGCCGCACGGTCGACGCGCAGCTGCACGGGCTGCCGTACTCCGAGCGGACGCTGCTCGGCCTCGCCTACGTGCTCGAGCAGGCGACGAAGAAGCGCAAGCCCGCGAGCGAGCTGAATCCGAGCATGTACCGGTGCGCGAAGACCGTGCCGGCACCGCCGTTCGCCGACCGCGGGGCGTGCAACCCCGACTACGACGCGATCATGGCGAAGGTCGGGACGATGCCCGATCTGGGGTTCGACCTCGAGACGGCGACGGTCGAGGATCTCCAGCAGCGGCTGCAGCGCGGCACGCTGACGTCGGAGGATCTGACGAAGGCGTACCTCGCGCGGATCGCACACACGAACGCGGAGGGCCCCGCCCTGCAGGCGGTGCGTCACGTCGACCTCGGCACGATCGAGCGGGCGAAGGCGCTCGACGAGGAGCGCGAGGAGCACGGCCGCCGGTCCCTGCTGCACGGCATCCCGATCCTCGTCGACGACACCGTCGACGTGGCGGGCACGCCGACGACGGCGGGCACGATCGGTCTGCAGCCATCGACGCCGGCGAAGGACGCCGCTCTCGTGGCGAAGCTGAAGAAGGCCGGCGCGATCATCCTGGGTAAGACGAACGTCACCGAGCTCGGCGGCGTCGTGGACTCCAACCTGCCTGACGGCTACTCCGCGCTGGGCGGGCAGGTGCTGCTGCCCTCCGACACGGACAAGACCACGGCGGGCTCGTCCGCGGGCTCCGCGGCCGCGACGGCGGCGGGCCTCGCCGCGGCGGCGGTCGGCCTCGAGACGTCGACCGACTCGGCGCAGCTCATCGCCCCGGCGAGCGTCGCCGGCGTCGTCGGCTTCAAGCCGACGCTCGGGCGGATCAGCCGAACCGGCGTCCTCGGCGTCGCACGGTCGCAGGACGCGCCCGGCGCGATCGCCAAGTCGGTGTTCGACGCCGCGCTCCAGTACCAGGCGATGGCCGGCCGCGACAGCGCGGACCCGGCGACGATCTCGCCGGACACGGCCGCGGACCCGGCGAACGTCCTCGCCGCGCTGAGCACCACGGCGCTGCGCGGCAAGCGCGTCGCCACGGTGGCGAGCTCGGCGACCGGCTACGCCGCGGCGATCGCGGACGTCCAGGGCCTCGGCGCCACGACGGAGACGAGGGCGTTCACCGCGCCGTCGATTCCGGGCATCGTCGCCCGGGAGTTCAAGCGCGACCTCGAGGCCTACCTGTCCGGGATCCCCGGGCCGGGGGCCAAGACGCTCGCGCAGCTCATCGACGCGAACGAGGCCAGCCCGGCCGAGGCCCTGAAGTACCAGCAGCGGGGCCTCACCGACGCGGCCGCGGTGGATCTCACCGATCCGGCGACGACCGCGGCCTACGAGGCGGACCGCGATGCCGGCCTCACCGAGGCGCGGGACATCCTCGACGGCATCCTGGGCAACGGCACCCCCGAGGCGATCGATGACGCGGAGGCAATCCTCGTCCCGTTCGACCACGCGCTCGTCGACGTGGCCGACCGGGCGGGGTACCCGCTGCTCAGCGTCCCGGCGGGGTACGGCACCGGCAACGCGGGCCGCAACCCGATCGGCGTGGTGCTCATCGCCAAGCGGTACGGCGAGGCCTCGCTGCTCGCCGCCGGCTACGCGTACGAGCAGGCCACGAAGGTCCGGCTGGCGCCGAGCGTAACGAACCCCGCGATGTTCCGGTGCGTGCCGGGCAGCGCGTTCTTCTCGCCGCACCACTGCCACCCCGGCGATCGGCTGTACGACAGCCCGTTCGACGAGGCGCCCGCCCCTGTCCCGCCGACGCGGCCGACGCCGCCGACGCCGCCGACGGACACCCCGCCGGCAGACGCCGGCAACCCGCTGGGGGCCTCGTCACCTGCACCGCTGCCGGTGCCCGCTCAGGTCGCTCCCAAGCGGCTGCGGGTGGGGACCGCGACGCTGCGCAGCGGTGGCAAGGCGCTGCGGGTGACGTTGACGCTGCCCGGTACGGGCAAGGTCCGCACGCGGCTGACCGCCCGGATCGGGGGTCGGACCGTGATGATCGGCAGCGCGACACGGACGATGCGCGGCGGTTCGACGCTGCGAGTCACGGTGCCGCTGAAGCTCAGGGGCCGCAAGGCGCTGCGGCGCTCGGGCCGGCTGCGGATCACGATCCGCGTCCTCTACACGCCGGCCTCCGGGGCGGCAAGGACGACGACGCAGACGCTGACGGTCGGCAAGACCGGCTGACCCGCCAGGGATGAACGACGAAGGGCGCCCCGTGGGGCGCCCTTCGTACGGCGGGGGATCGGTGCCAGCCGATCCCTGCGGTACCGACGAAGTCCGTACCCCTGCTACTTGAGCTCGACGCTCGCGCCGGCCTCTTCGAGTTCGGCCTTGAGCTTGTCGGCCTCGTCGCGCTCGATGCCCTCCTTGACGGGCTTCGGGGCCTCGTCGACGAGCGCCTTGGCCTCCTTCAAGCCCAGGCCGGTCGCCGCGCGGACGACCTTGATGACCTGGATCTTCTTGTCGCCGGCGCCCGTGAGGACGACGTCGACCGTGGAGGACTCCTCAGCGGCCTCCTCGCCGCCCCCGCCGCCCCCGGCAGCGGGGGCCGCGGCGGCCACGGCCGCCGCGGAGACACCGAACTCCTCTTCGAGCGCCTTGATGCGCTCGGCCAGCTCAAGCACCGAAATGCTCTTGAGCTCGTCAATCCATTCAGCGGTGGTCGCCATGCCTACTCCTCGTTGTTCTCAGTCTCAGGGGATTCCTCGGCCGGGGCTTCCGCCTCGGCCTCGGGGGCGGACTCCGCCTGCGCGGCGGGTTCGGCCTCGGCCTCAGGGGCCGGTGCTTCCTCGGCGGGTGCCTCCGCGACAGCAGCGGGGGCATCGCCTGCGGGCAGTTCGCCCGAAGCCTTCTTCTCGTTGACCGCGGCCAGCGCGATCGCCAGACCGCCGAGCAGCCCGTTGAGGCTGCGGGCGAGGCCCGTGATCGGGGACGCGACGATGCCGACGAGCTGGCCGTACAGCACATCGCGCGACGGCAGCTTGCTGATCGCCTTGATGTCGTCGATGCTCAGCGGGTTGCCGTCCATGAGCCCGCCCTTGAAGGGCAGAAGCTCGATCTCCTTGGCGGCGTCACTGATCGTCTTCGCGGCAGCAGCGGCGTCGCCCTTGACGAACGCCAGGGCCGTCGGGCCCTCCAAGAGTGCCTTCAGCGACTCGGCTCCCGCCTGGTCGACGGCGCGCTCGGTCAGCGTGTTCTTCACCACGCGGAAGGTCGTGTCGGACTCGCGCAGCTTGGAGCGCAGGTCGGCGACCTGGGTGACGGTGATGCCGCGGTAGTCCACGGCGAACACGGCCTGGGCCTCGTTGATGTCGGCGGTGATCTCTTCGATCACCGCAGCTTTCTCTGCTCGGTTCACAAGCCTCCTCGGCCGGGCTTCTCAGCGGGGCAATCGCTGCCCCGCGCGCCGGCGGTCTGTGGTGGCCTCGTGGGGGCTACGCAGCGGCTGGCGTAGCCTCCCCGAGGATGTCGCGGGTGCGGCTGGGATCGACCTTGATCCCGGGGCCCATGGTCGACGTCACGGTGATCGTGCGCAGGTACTTGCCCTTGGCTGCAGAGGGCTTGGCCCGCTGCAGCTCTTCGATCACGGCGGCGTAGTTCTCCAGCAGCTGTTGCTCGGGGAAGGACTTCTTGCCGATGACGAGGTGCACGATCGCGGTGCGATCCGTGCGGTACTCGACCTTACCGGCCTTCGACTCGGTGATGGCCTTCGTGACGTCCATCGTCACGGTGCCGACCTTCGGGTTCGGCATCTTGCCCGACGGGCCCAGGATGCGGCCCAGGCGGCCGACAACCGGCATGAGGTCGGGCGTCGCGATGGCGATGTCGAAGTCGGTGAAGCCCTCCTCGATCTTCTTGGCGAGATCCTCGGCGCCCACGACGTCGGCGCCGGCGGCCTCGGCCTCCTTCGCCTTGTCGCCCTGGGCGAACACGGCGATCTTGACTTCCTTGCCGAGCCCGTGGGGCATCGCGATGGTGCCGCGCAGCTGCTCGTCCGCGTGGCGGACGTTCAGGCCGGTGCGGATGTGGATCTCCACGGACTCGTCGAACTTCGGCCCCGGCAGGGACTTCAGCAGCGAGAGCGCCTCGGCGGGCTCGTACTCGCGGTCGCGGTCGACCTGCGAGAGCGCTTCCTTGTGGGTCTTGCCCTGCTTGGCCATCAGTCGACCACCTCCACGCCCATCGAGCGCGCCGTGCCGGCGATGATGAGCATCCCCTGGTCGACGGTGTGGGCGTTCAGATCGGGGAGCTTCTTCTCGGCGATCGCGCGGAGCTGGTCCTTCGTGATCTTGCCGACCTTGTCACGGTGCGGCTCGGACGACCCCTTGTCGAGGTTGATCGCCTGCTTGATGAGTACCGCGGCAGGCGGCGTCTTCGTCACGAACGTGAACGAGCGGTCCTCGTACACGGTGATGACGACCGGGATCGTCGTGCCGTTGTCCTGGGCCGTCTGGGCGTTGAACGCCTTGACGAACTCCATGATGTTGATGCCGTGCTGACCCAGCGCCGGGCCGACCGGCGGAGCCGGACTTGCCTGGCCGCCCGGAGCCTGCAGGCGGATCGTTGTCAGAACCTTCTTTGCCATCTCAGATCTTCTTCACTTGGTCGAAACCGACTTCGACCGGGGTCTCACGGCCGAAGATGGACACTAGGACCTTCAGCTTGGACTGGTCCTCATTGATCTCGGAGATCTCGCCGGAGAAGTCCGAGAGCGGGCCGGAGATCACCTTCACGGCCTCGCCGACGCTGAACTGCGTGCGCGTGCGGGGACGCTCAGCGGTCTCGCGATGCAGGAGGCGGTCAACCTCGGCCTGCGTGAGCGGCACCGGCTCGTTACTCGCCCCGACGAATCCGGTGATGCCCGGGGTGTTCTTCACCACGCTCCACGAATCCTCGTTGAGGTCCATGTTCACGAGCACGTAGCCGGGCATCGTGCGCTTCTCGGTGGTGACCTTCTGGTTGTCCTTCATCTCGGACACGGTCTCGGTGGGCACGACGACCTGTCGCACGTTGCGCTTCTGCCCCATGGACATCACGCGGTGCTCGAGGTTGTGCTTGACCTTGTTCTCGTGCCCGGAATAAGTGTTGACGACGTACCAGCGAAACATGCGACTCGGCTTCGGATCGAAGGGGTGGCTAAAGGATGAGGTCGACGATTTCCTGGGCGACCGCGTCGGCTGCGCCGAGGTAGGCGCCTGCGACGACGACGAACCCGAGGGTCACGGCCGTGCCCTGCCCGACCTGCTTGCGGTCGGGCCACTGCACACGCTGCAGCTCGGCCCATGACGCGCGCAGGAACTGCACGAAGCGCGGACCGCCCTTGCCGGTGGTCGGCGCTCCCGGAGCGGAGGCGATCTTCGCGCCGGTGCGCTCGTCGGCCGGAATGTCCGTGACGTGCTCGGGGTGCTCGGCCTCGTCGGCCCGCTCGTACGCGACGAGCTCGGCCTCACTCAGGCCCTCGGCGGCCTCGCCGTCGGCACCTTCAACGATCGCGGCCTCGGCCTCGTCCACCTCGTACGAGGCGTGATCGAGCTGGCCGGCGACGTTCTCGCGATGGAGCGACTGCTGCCCGCCGGGATCGGGGGCATCGTCCTTCCCCTGCTTCTTGCGCAGGCGCTCCTTGCGCTCCTTCGCGCGTTCACGGTTCCGAGACACGACACACCCTCCCGAAGACCTACCGGGTCTCCTTGTGGGGGGTCTGACCCTTGCACCACTTGCAGTACTTCCGCAGGGTGATGCGATCGGGGTTGTTGCGCTTGGACTTATTCGTCTGGTAGTTGCGACGCTTGCACTCCTCGCAGGCGAGGGTCACAGCGATACGCACGTCTCCGCGGGCCATTGGCGAGCTCCGGGGGCGAGAGTGGGGCAGAAAAACGACCTGCGCCGGGCAGGTCGGAAAGCTCATGGTAGCGCGGTGGCACCGACGCCGGTGCCTGCCGCGCGCTTCGGGCTTCGTGGGACCCCGACCGAGAACGCTCCCCGGCACCGCGCCGCGAGCTGCGCGGCGACAAGGTCAGCAGCCCTCTGGCCACTGCGACGCGTGCGCGGAGGTGAACGCCGGATTCCCCCGAGCGTGAGCGACCTCCGGCACAGACCGCGTAGCGGTCAGGCCCGCGCGCTGGCCTGCGGATCGAGCCGGGTCATCTGCACGTTCGCGTGCAGCTCGGCCCCCGCGGTGCCCTGGTAGACACCTCGGATCGGCGGCACGTCCTGATAGAAGCGGCCATGCCCGATCTTCACGTGTGACTCCCCGGCCAGCCGCCGGTTGGTCGGGTCGGCGCCGACCCACACCGGCTCGCCGCGACCGCCGGCACCCGGCATGAGCGCCTCGACCCACGCGTGGGTCTCGACCTCCATCGAGTCGCTGCCGCCGTCCTGCGGCGCCGCCCACAGGTAGCCGCTGACGTAGCGGGCCGCGATCCCGTGGCGGCGCAGCAGGATGATCGCGACGTGCGCGAAGTCCTGGCAGACGCCGGCGCCGCCGTCGAGCAGGTCGGCGACCGTGGACCCCACGTAGGTCACGCCCGCCTCGTAGCGGAAGCGGTCGGGGATGAGCTCGGAGACCCAGCGCAGCGTCTTCAGCGGGCTGTTGGCCCGCGCGAGCGTGACGAGCTCCTCGAGCAGCGCATGGTCGGGCTCGTCGGGCGCCGGGAGGAGGAACTCGCCGGCGGCCTGCTCATACGCCGTGGACGTCGTGCCCTCCCATGGCGCGTCGGGCGGCTCGACCGGCTCGCCGGTCACGACGCGCGCGCGCACGTCGATGGTCAGGTGGTCGTGCGGGCGGCTCACGCCGAACTCGAGGACGTCGGTGCCGAAGTAATCCTCGTGGCGCCCGATACGGGACTCCGGGTCGACCCGCACCTGGAAGTCGTCGAGCCGCTGATTGCTCGTCGTGGCCGGGCGCACGCGCAGCGCGTTGAGGTTGTCGGTCACCTCGTGGTCGTAGCGGTACTCGGTGAGGTAACGGATGGCGAAGTGCATGGGAGAACCCCTACGCGGCCGCCGGAGCGCCGGCGAAGTAGCGGTCGTGGATGTCGCGATCGACCTTGCCCAGCTCGACCTGGACCTGCTCGCAGATCTCGGCGAGCCGACCGCCCGTGGCCGTCTCCTCCTCCGCGCGGCGACGGAACTCGAGGTCGGCGGTGAGGCGCAGCAGCCGGAGCACGGGCTCGGCGTTGCGGGGATTGTCGTCGGCGCGCGTCAGCGACTGCTGCAACAGGTCGACGGAGGCCGCGACCGAGTCGGGGTACGCGCGCTCGAACAGCAGGAACCGCACGACCGGCGCGGCGTTCGGCGGCCCCGGCACCGCACGGCGGTAGGCCTGGAAGCCGCCGACCGCCTGGAGCAGGCTGAGCGCATGGCCGTCGTCGCGGTCGCCGCCGCCGACGGCCAGGGAGACGCGGAGCATCCGCAGCATCATGTCGGCCGATTCGAGCCGCCCGCCGGCCTGCAGGAACGAGTAGGCCTCGTCGCGCAGCATCGTGCGCCGCGTGAGGCCCCAGAACAGCGCAGAGCGCTCCTTGACGTACTGGTAGACCGAGTACGGGCCGACCCGCAGGCGCTCGGACAGATCGCCGTCGTGCATACCCAGGTTGGTCGTGTTGATCGACTCCCACATCTCCTGGGAGATGACGTCGCGCACGGTGCGCGCGCCCTCGCGGCCGCGGGCGATGCACGCGATGACCGACGCCGGGTTGTCGGCGTCGAGGGTGAGGCTGCGCAGCACCTGGTCGCGATGCGGCCTGCCCTCGGTGTCGGTCTTGGCGCCCATGATCGCCAGCAGCGACCCCCAGCCAAGCGTCATCGCGGCCTCTTCGGAGCGGGCCTGGACGTCGGCCTGGAAGACGCCGTCGAGCATGCGCGCGGTGTGCTCGGCGCGCGACAGGTTCCGTCCGAGCCAGAACAGCTCGTGGGCGATGCGGGCGAGCATCGCGCTAGCGCGGGGTGGGCGGGGTCGAGATCTGCGCTTGCTGCTGCTGCTGCGCCTGCCCGGTCCACTCGGCGTACCGGAGCCCCGGCAGCGCGGGCGGGAGGACGGCGGCCTCGTCGGCGCTGACCTGATCGGCGTCGGGCCCCGCGCCGTCGTCGAGCACCCAGGTGTCCTTCGAACCACCGCCCCGCGAGGAGTTCACGATCATCTGGCCCTCCTGCATCGCGACCCGCGTCAGGCCGCCCGGCACGATCTTGATCTTCTCGCCGAAGACGGCGAACGGCCGCAGGTCGACGTGCCGGGGTGCGAGCGTCCCGTCGACGCCGGCCGTCGGCACGGTCGAGAGTTTGACGACCTCCTGCGCGATCCACTTCTCCGGCGAGCGAAGGATGACCTCGCGCAGGCCCTCGAGCTCGTCGGCCGGGGTCGACGGGCCGATGAAGACGCCCTTGCCGCCGGACTCGCCGGTCGGCTTGAACACCAGCCGGTCCATGCGCTCGAGCGCGTAGCGGCACTGCTCGGGGTCGCCGAGGAGGTACGTCTTGACGTTCTGGAGGATGGGCTCCTCGCCGAGGTAGAAGCGGATCATGTCCGGCACGTAGTGGTAGACGGCCTTGTCGTCCGCCACGCCGGTGCCGACGGCGTTGGCGAGCGCGACGGATCCGGCGCGGTACGCGCGCATGAGGCCGGGCACGCCGAGCAGCGAGTCGGGACGGAACTCGAGCGGGTCGATGAAGTCGTCGTCGAGCCGGCGGTAGACGGCGTGCACGCGCTTCAGGCCGCTCGTCGTGCGCATGTACAGCACGTCGTCGCGGACGACGAGATCGGAGGCCTCGACGAGTTCGACGCCCATCTGCCGCGCGAGGA
Source organism: Solirubrobacteraceae bacterium (assembly GCA_051306365.1). Lineage (GTDB taxonomy): Bacteria > Actinomycetota > Thermoleophilia > Solirubrobacterales > Solirubrobacteraceae > Svornostia. The sequence goes on along the minus strand of JBPPNC010000121.1, from coordinate 3,102 downwards.
ACGAGTGCTCGAAGTACGCGCTGTTCATCGAGCCCGGGGTCCACACGACGACGGTCGCCTCCCCCTCGGCCGCGGGCGCGACGGCGCGCAGCGCGGCGAGCAGCAACTGCGGGTAGTGGTCGACGGGCCGGACGCGGTACGTGTTGAACAGCTGTGGCACGAGGCGCGTCATCGCGGTGCGGTTCTCGAGGACGTAGGAGATGCCCGACGGGGTGCGGACGTTGTCCTCGAGGACGCGCCACGAGCCGTCCGCGTCACGCACGAGGTCGCAGCCGGCGACGTGGCAGTACACGCCGCCCGGGGGCCGGATCCCGTGGACCTGGCGGGCGAAGTTCGGGCGACTCACGATGAGCTGCCAGGGGACGATGCCCTCGTGCACGATCTCGCGCGCGTGGTAGACGTCGTCGACGAAGTGGTTGAGCGCGCGGATCCGCTGCGCCAGGCCGCGCTTGATGTGGTCCCACTCGTGCGACGGCATGATCCGCGGCACGAGATCCAGCGGGAACGGGCGGTCCTTGACCGGGCCGTCCTCGCCGGTGGCGTCGAAGGTGATGCCCTGCTGGATGAAGATCGCGTCACGCCGCCGCCCGGCGCCTGCGAGCTCGGCGGGCCCGAGGCGCGTGAGCTCGGCGACGAGTGCCTGCGCGTACTCGCGGGGCACGCCTCCGGGACCGAACACCTCGTCGAAGATCCCCGCCGGCGGGCGGTAGACGTTCGGCTCACGGAGCATGATCGGCTCGTTCATCTCCGTCGATTGTCCCGGACTGGCACAGCGGCGCGCCACCGCCAGTCGGTCGAGAGTGCGGCCCGCCGGATTGTCCACCGCGCAGAGGAGCCCACGCGAGGCCTGTACTAGTCCGGGCTGACGACGCCGAGGAGGTAGGTCATCCGCGCCGAGACCGGCGCGAGCTCGATGACGACGTCCTCGATGCGATCCTCCTGAACCCGCACGAGGACGAGCTCGTGGAGCCCGGCCATGAGCGCGAGACCCTGTTCGGGCGAGATCTCGCGCGACGGGATATCCGCGTGACGCTGCCGTGCCTCGTCGTGCAGCGTGATGAGGACGTCGGCGAGCCGCTGCAGCCCGGTGTGGCGCACCTCCAGGGCGCGCGGCCCGAGCGACGTCATCTCCGCGATTCCCGCGCGCGCGAGCGCCGGCGCCGCCGTGAGGCCGGTCAGGTAGGCCTGCGATGCCCGGGCGATCTCGGCGAACCAGTCCTCCCCCGGCACGAGGCTGTTCTCGAAGAGGCACACGAGCCGGTCGATCGACACCCGTAGGGCGCGAGGTAGCAGTCGTCGCGGTCGCGGAAGTGCTCGTAGAAGGTGCGCCGCGAGGCGCGTGCGTGCCGGACCACGTCGGCCACGGTGGATGCGGCGAGGCCGCGCTCCTGGATCGCCGCGGCCATGCCGACGAGCAGCCGCTCGCGCGGCGTCGTCGGTGGCGTGTCGGTGAGGAGCGTCCAGAGGCTCGCGGCCTCGTCGGATGAGATCGCAGAAGACGGCGGACGTTCCCCCCCGGCGCTGGCCATCCCGTGAAGGTACCGCGTGGTCCGCGCGTTCGTCTTGACACAAGTCCGGCCGAGGGTACGTTCTCGTACCGTCGGTACTTCCCCGTACCTCCCTCACCGCGTGGCGCCAGGCTCAGCGGGCGTCGAGGACGACCGACCGAATGATTTCGTCGAGGGTCGGCGCCAACTCCTGCAACCGCTCGCCTCGCCCCCGCGTCGAAACCGCGCAGGACGAGTTCGTTGATCCCGCCGACCACCGCCGCCGATCCCGGCGTCCGGCTGCAGCGCCGCGCGCGATCGTGGGCGTGGAGGCCATCGTCGCGAGGTAGACACGCATGAGCGTGGTCACGAGCGCACGAATCGGTGGGTCGGGGCGGACGGAGAGCACCGCCGCCAGCCGGTCACACCCTTCGCGATGGAGGGCGATGAAGCACGCCTCCTTGTCGGCGAACGTCCGCGCATGTCACACGATGTCGTTCATCGTGACCTCGGCGAGACGAGACGACGCTCCTCCCGCGCCAGCGGGGTTCTGCCACTAGCCTCCGTTGCCGGATGGAAGCCGGCGCGCACCGCGAGCGGATCGCCACCGCCCTGCGGGAGCACCCCATCGCGGGTGCCGGGCTGGGCGTGTGGCTCGCCACCCTGCTCGGGTTTCTCGCGATCGGCGCGGTGCTCCCGGTCCTCCCGCGCTACGTCAAGGGGCCGGTCGGCGGGGGCGACGTCGCTGTCGGCATCGTCGTCGGGGCGTTCGCGATCTCCGCCGTCATCGGCCGGCCCATCGCCGGGCGGCTCGCCGACCTGTACGGCCGCAAGCCCGTCGTCCTCGCGGGCCTCCTGCTCATGTCGGTGTCGGGCGCGTTGCTGCTCATCCCCGGCGGCGTGGCGTGGCTCGTGGTCGCCCGCCTCGTCGTCGGTGTCGGAGACGGCTGGCTGTTCACGGCCGCCGTCACCTGGGTCGTCGACCTGGCACCTGCCGACCGGCGCGGCCAGACGATCGGGCTGTTCGGGATCGCCGTGTGGGGTGGGCTGAGCGTCGGCAGCGTGCTCGGCCAGGCCGTCTACGACGCCGCGTCCTATGACGCGGTGTGGCTCATGGCGGCCACGCTCCCGCTCGCCGGCGCGGCACTCGCGCTGCGGCTGCGCGACCCGCACGAGCCCGTTCCGGCCGCCAGCCGCCCCGGCTTCGCGCTGCCGCGCGCGGCCGTCGCGCCGGGGTTCGCGCTCGCGCTCGCGAACATCGGCTTCGGCACGATGGCGGGCTTCGTGGTCCTGCACCTCGACGCACGCGACATCGCCCACAGCGCCACGGCATTCACGGTCTTCGCGGCCGCCGTGGTGTTCACCCGGCTGTTCGCCGGCCGCGCCCCCGACCGCTTCGGCGCGGCCTCCACGGCCGCCGTGGCGTTCGCCGCGGAGGCCGTCGGCATGGCACTGCTGGCGCTTGCGCAGAGCTTCCCGGTGGCGCTCGCGGGCTCGCTCGTCATGGGCAGCGGGTTCTCGCTCCTCTTCCCCGCGCTCGCCCTCGCGGTCGTGAGCCGCGTCGACGAGCGCCAGCGCGGCGTGGCACTCGGCGCGTTCACCGCGTTCTTTGACA
>JBPPNC010000232.1:0-2403 GCA_051306365.1 Solirubrobacteraceae bacterium | reverse complement strand
CGCACGAACAGGGCACCGATGCCCTTCGGCGCCCCGAGTTTGTGCCCCGCGACGCTCAGCGCGTCGACACCGAGTCGGGGCACGTCGAGATCGAGCGAACCGGCGGCCTGCACGGCGTCCGTGTGGAATCGCGCGCCGACGGCGTGCGCGAGTCTCGCGAACTCTGCGATCGGCTGGATGGCGCCGACCTCGTTGTTGGCGAGCATGATGCTCACGAGGGTCGTGTCAGGGCGCAGCGCGGATGCGAGCGCCGCGGCATCCACCAGTCCCTCGGTGGAGACGGGCAGCACCGTGACCTCGAAACCGTGGTGCCGCACCAGGTAGTCGCACGACTCGAGCACCGCTTCGTGCTCGATCGCGCTCGTGACGATGTGCCGGCCCCGCGGCTCGGCGAGCGCGATGCCCTTGATCGCGAGGTTGTCGGACTCGGTGCCGCCGGAGGTGAAGACGATCTCAGATGCCCGGCAGCCCAGCCACGCCGCGACGCGCGCCCGCGCCCCGTCGAACGCGCGCGCCGCCGCTTCGCCGAGCTCGTGATGACTCGAGGGGTTGCCGAACTCGCCCGTGAGGTAGGGCCACATCGCCTCGAGCACCTCGGTGCGGGTGGCGGTCGTCGCGGCGGAGTCGAGGTAGATCATGCGATGCCGATATCCAGACCGAGATCGAGGGCTCGGGCGCTGTGCGTGAGCGCACCGACCGAGATGATGTCGACCCCGGTGCGGGCGATCGCGGCGACGGTGTCGAGGTTCACTCCGCCGCTGGCCTCGACGATGGCGCGGCCAGCGACGATGCCCACGCCCTCGATGAGCTCATCGAGCGAGAAGTTGTCGAGCATGATCGTGTCAACGCCCGCGGCGACGACGGCCTCGACCTGGTCGAGACGGTCGACCTCGACCTCGAGGTGCACGGTGTGGCCGAGCCTCGCGCGGGCGCTACGGATGGCCTCCCCGATCGGCACGCCGGACGCCGCGAGCACGGCGAGGTGGTTGTCCTTGGCGAGTACCGCATCGGAGAGCGAGAAGCGGTGATTGTGGCCGCCGCCATCGCGCACCGCATGGCGCTCCAGCACCCGCAGCCCCGGCGTGGTCTTGCGCGTGTCGACGACCCGGGCTCCCGTTCCCGCGACCGCGGCGACGTAGCGCGAGGTGAGCGTGGCGATGCCGCACATGCGCTGTGCGAGGTTGAGCGCGACGCGTTCGGCGCGCAGCACGGCTCGCGCGCTCCCGGTCACGCGGGCGAGCACGTCGCCTGGCTCGAAGGCGACGCCGTCCGCCGCGAGGATCTCGACCTCGGTCGAGGCGTCCGCGAGCTCGAAGACGCGCGCCACGACGCCGATGCCGCTCAGGATGCCCGGCTCCCGCGCCACGAAGGCCGCGACCGCCCTGGCGGTCTCCGGAAGGAACACCTCAGAGGTGACGTCGCCCCACGGGGAGTCCTCGGCGAGCGCCCGCACGATGATCTCATCGATCGCCGACGCGGTCATCGCGCCACCGCCGGCGTCCGTGCCGGCACGGGGTGCGTCCACAGCATCGAGTACTCGAACCCGTCACTCGTGGCAGGGTGATCGGCCCGAGCGTGCGCCCCGCGGGACTCCTCGCGGCGCAGCGCCGCGGCCACGATGACGCGGGCGAGGTCGAGCAGGTTCGCGTCCTCCGCCTCCGCGACCGTGTCGCCACGGCCGCCCCATCCGGCGAGGGTCTCGGCGGCCGAGCGCAAGCCCGCTGCCGAGCGCTCGAGGCCGACATCGTGCCACATGAGCTCCTGGAGGCGTTGCCGCGTGAACGGCTCGCCGATCGCCGCCGCGGGTCCGACCGGCTGGAGCGTTATGGAGGGGCGCCCCGCCGCGACCGGTGGCGCGTCCATGTCGAGTGCGTCAGCCACGCGCGAGGCGAACACGAGAGACTCGAGCAGCGAGTTCGAGGCGAGCCGGTTGGCCCCGTGCACGCCCGTGCATGCGGCCTCGCCCACGGCGAAGAGGCCGGGGAGGCTCGTACGGCCGTCGATGTCGGTGCGGATGCCACCCATCCAGTAATGCGCCGCGGGCGTGACCGGCACGGGCTCCATCGTCCAGTCGAAGCCGTGTGCGGCGGTCATGCGGGAGATGCCCGGGAAGCGATCCTCGAGTAGCGCGCGGCCGAGGGCCGTGGCATCCAGCAGCACCGGCGCACCACCCTGCCGCGCCATCGCCGCGGCGATCCCGCGCGCGACGACGTCACGCGGCGCGAGCTCGCCGTCAGGATGCACGTCGAGCATGAACCGGCGACCGCTCGCGTCGAGCAGCACGGCGCCCTCGCCGCGCACCGCCTCGGAGACGAGCGGGTTGCCCGGCACCGCGAGCGAGGTGGGGTGGAACTGCATGAACTCCACGTCCGCGAGCTCGGCACCCGCGCGCCACGCCGCCGC
>JBPPNC010000180.1:0-19389 GCA_051306365.1 Solirubrobacteraceae bacterium | reverse complement strand
ACCCGTTGCGGCTGGGAGACGCGGCGCGAGCCCACGCCGTCACGCCCTATCGGTCAAGCGACGCAATCTAAACGCGGAGCGACCGAACTTCAGTGGACTCCCGGTCGATAACGGCGAGCCGCCTGGGCTTTTCGTGGGTCTCCCGGTCGCTCGGTATCGTTCTCGGTAGGCGTTCGGAAGGCTCCGAGCGGAAATCAGTGACAACGCGCCCCCAACTCCCAATGCGGGGAGGATCGTGGGGCAAGCGAGGGTGAGTACACCCCTCTTCTGATCCGTGGTAGACGCCAGGCGCGAGACCATGCACCGGCTCGTGTCGTCCGGGACCTTCGGCAAGTCCCACGAGTCGGGAGCGACTCAGACCATCGACGCTGCTCAGAAGGCAGACGGCAGTTCGGTGGATTCTGAGTCCGTCTGCCCGTACCCAAGGACGCTCCATGAGCCCGCAGTCGAAGACCCCGCCGCCTGAGCGGCAGCTGTACACGTACGAAGAGGCCGCCGCGATCCTGGGCGTGACCGCCTGGCACGTCCGCAACATGGTCCGCGAGGGCCGGATCGGCTACGTCAAGACCGGCGAGAACCGCGGCCGCAGGATCAGCCGCGCGCAGGTTGACGAGTACATCGCCCGCAACACCGTATCAGCGAGCGCGTAGTGGCCCGATCAAGTGGCACGCCCGCCCGTGGAGGGAGCGGGCGTGACCGGGGCTCTGCTCAGGGGTCCTCACGTAATCGTATCGAGCGGCCCGAGATCGGCGACCGCCTCACCGTCAGGTGCCCGTTCTGCGGGAAGACCGATACCTGGCGCTTCAAGATCGGGCGCGAGGGCTACCCGCGCTGGTTCGTGGGTTGCCGGAAGGCCAGTTGTGACGGGGGCCAATTGCCGTCGCTGGCCGTTGAGTTCGGACTAGATCCCGCCGCGAGCCCGGACGAGATCGCTGAACGCGCGGCGACGTTCTCGCCTACCCGCCGCGCCAAGAACAAGCCCGACCCCCTACCGAGCGCCGCGACTTTCGCCGGGTGGAACACTCGACTCCTCGCTGAGGAGGAACCGCGGAGCTACCTCAACGGGCGGGGCGTGACGCTCGATGTCATCGCGGCCAATGAGATCGGGTGGAACGGCGCGTTCGTTGTCTTGCCGATGCGCGACGGAACGGGCGAGATCGTCGCGTTCAAGCGGCGCGTTCCCCGCTCCGCCACGAAGACGCTCAGCGTCGGCGGCGGCGGACGGCCGTGGCCCTTGTACCCCGCCGTTCCCGACGCGGGTTGGGTCCTGCTCGTCGCGGGCGAGTTCGACGCGCTCGCCGCGCGATCGGCCGGGCTCCCCGGCGTCTCGGTGACGCTGGGCGCCGGCCAGCCTCGCGAAGGCAAGCGCAAGGCGAGTGCTGGACCGGGCTCCTCCTGGTGGCGAGACGAGTGGACCGCGGACCTCCGTGGACGGCAGGTCGTCGTTTGCTTCGACAACAACGAGACAGACCAAGCCAAGACCTGCGTCCGCCGCCTCCGACGAGGTGGCATTCGCGCGCAGCGCCTCGACCTGCGATCGCTCGGTCTCAACACGCCGAAGGGCGACCTCAACGACTACCTGACGGGCGGCGGCGACCCGGCCGCAGTCCGACCGCGGCGGCTCGTCCGGCGCAGAAGGAGCGCAGCATGACGGAACGACGGAAGCTCCCGCCGGGCCAGTCGCCGCCGATCGCTGGAGAGCCAGTGACGGCGATGGCCGCGAGGAAGAAGCAGCCGACCCAGGCCAAGAGGCTAATGACGCTGGCTCAGGCCCAGTTCGACGTGATCGCGGATCAGTACGGGACTCCATACGCGATCCCGAAGACGTCGCCGCGGATTGCGGTGCCGTTGGAGGGTAAGGGTCAATCGCTGACCAACCACCTGCGGCGCGCGCACTTCGAGAAGTACGGCAGCCTGCCGACCGGGCAGAACGTCACCGGGGTCGCGGCGATCCTCGGCGCTGCCGCCGCGGACGAGGATCGCGTGCCGATCCACCTTCGCTGCGCGTCGGTTGACGACGGGCTCATCGTGGACCTCGGCGACCCTCAGGGCCGGGCGATCGTCGTCCGAGATGGCTCGTGGAAGGTCGAGAAGTCGCCGCCCGATGGCGTGCTGTTCCGGCGGACGAAGATGACCGCTGCGCTGCCGACCCCGAAGCGCGGCGGATCGCTCGATGAGCTGCGCGAGCTCATCAACGTCTCGGACGAGGGTTGGGATCTCGTCCGGGCGTGGCTCGTGCTCGCGTGGACACCGAACGTTCCGGTGCCGATCCTCTGCATCACCGGTCAGCAGGGCTCAGGCAAGTCTGTCCTGGGCCGGACGCTCGTTTCGCTCGTCGACCCGTCGCCCGCTCCGCTGCGTTCGGTGCCGGGGAGAATCGAGGAATGGCAGACGACCGCTGCCGCGTCTCGGGTCGTCGGACTCGACAACATCTCGAGGATCAAGGAGGAGATGTCGGATGCGTTCTGCCGCGCATCGACCGGCGAGGGCGCAGCGAAGCGAGAGCTATGGACGAATGAGGATCTGATCCTCCAGAGCTTCCGCCGCGCGCTGCTTCTGACCTCGATCGACCCCGGCGCGCTGAAGGGCGACCTCGGCGAGCGGCTAGTGCCAGTCGAGCTGCTGCGGCCAACCACGCGCCGCGGAGAGGCCGAGCTTGACCGCGTGCTGGATCGTCGCCGGGGCCGCATCCTCGGCGCGATCCTGGATCTCGTCGCCGACGCGCTCGCGAACCCGGTGAAGGTCAAGAACCCGCCACGCATGGCGGACGCCGCGAACGTCATGGCGGCAGTCGACCGCGCCACCGGCGGGCGCTCCCTCGATGCCTACCGACACGGACAAGCGAACGTCGCGGCGACGGTGCTGGAGTCCGACCCGCTGGTGTCTGCGGTGCTCGAACTCATGAAGGGTCGCGACGAGTGGAAGGGGACGCCGACCGCCCTCCACGACGCGGTGATGGGGCGCTGGGACCCGGACGTTCGCAACCGCCCAAGCAACGCCCGCGGCACGAGCGAGCGGCTGAAGCGCCTGGCTCCGGCGATGCTCGACGTGCACGACCTCGTCGTTGAGCACCGCCGCGGGGACAAGCGCACGATCGACCTGCGGCGGCGTAAGCCCGCCGGGCGGCGAGTCCGGCGGCGTCGGAAGGCGGGCGACTCGGATGGATAGCGACGGCGCGTGCCCGTCGCTGCCGTCGCACGATTCGGCTCCTTTTCTATCTCTCCCGACGCTAACCCCTTCTTTCAATCGCCAAGAGAGAGGTAGAGGGACGCGAATCGAAAGGAGGCCGATTCGTGCGTCGGGTCCGACGGGAGGAGCCCCGCCCGGCGCTCGCACATGCCAGGACCGCTGGGAAGAGTCCGAGAGTCAGGCCGGACCCTCAGTCGCGTCGGTAGTCGCCCGCCGGGGAGCGAGCCCGTTCCTCCCGGCGGGCGGACCCCCGTCGCGGTTCCACGATCCGCAGGCCCCTCCTCCGTTCGCCCATTGTTCGCGGGGCCGAATGGCGATCCCGTTGCAGAAGTTCCCCGCAGAGTTCCCCGCGGGGGTTGGATCGGCACCAATGCGTCACTACGGTAGTTGAACGCAAGCGTTCAACTAAGGAGCCCGGCGCCATGCCTCGCAAGACCACCCCGAAGCAGCCTCCGAAGAAGCAGCCCGCCCCGACCGGCGCGTTCATTGATGACGCGCTGATGAAGCGTGCGATCGTCCTCTACGCCGAGGGCAAGACGATGAACGAGGTCGGCGAGGCCGTAGGCGTCAAGGCGACGGCCTACCTCGCCAAGAAGGTCCGCGCGACGTACGGCCCGGACGCATTCGTCCGCGGGGTCGCCCAGGGGCCGCCCCAGGCCAAGACGGCGAAGCCTGCGAGCGCGCCCGCGAAGCGCGCCGCTCGGAAGCCCGCGACCGAGACGAAGGGCTGAGCGATGCCAGGGCACGTCCGCGCGCTCAAGACGAACGGCAAGGTCCGCAAGCCCGCGGACGGCTCGACCATCTGGCAGGCGCGCTGGCGACCGGCCGGGGACCCGAGCGACCGTAACCGCCGCGAGCGCGTGTTCAGGACGAAGCGCGAGGCCGAGCGCTGGATCACTCGGCAAGACTCCGACGTGCTCACGGGCTCGTACGTCGATCCACAGAAGTCGTCGCTCACCCTCGCGTCCCTCGCCGACGAGATCCGCGCCGTCTGGATTGCCAAGGGCCTCGCACCGAAGACGCGCGCCGGGTACGAGGCGATCCTGCGCTGGTGGATCATCGGCGGCGTGCAGCCGGACTTCCACCCGCTTCACCCGGGCCAGCCGTGCCGCTTCCACGATGCCCGTGTCGGCTCGATCACGACCAAGGAGTGTCAGGACTTCGTCAACGACGTTCGCTCGATCCGCGCGCCCAACACGACGCGGCGCGTGTTCGGCGTCCTCTCCTCCCTCTTGAAGCTCGCCGCTCGGCGCGGGTACATCGCCGTCAACCCTTGCGATGCGGTCGAGTTCCCTACCGCCCGGCGGGCTGGCGTCCGGCGCTCGTACGTCTACTTGGAGGGCCACGAGCTACGCGCGCTCGCTGAGGCACTGCCGGAACCCTGGCGACTGCCGGTCTATATCGCGGGAACTTGCGGGCTCCGCGCCGGGGAGCTTTGGGCGCTCCGTCGTCGCGACGTTGACGTCCTCCACCGTGAGATCACGGTGCGGTACGCGATGACAGAGGTCAACAACTCCGCGGAGAGCCTGAGGGACGACAAGGGGCTTGAGGTCGGTCCGCCGAAGTCGGCCGCGGCGCGGCGTCGGCTAAAGATCCCAGACGGGCTCGTTCCGGCGCTCCGGGACGCTCTCGCGGACCCGGGCGAGCCGAGCCAGCACGGGTACGCGGTTGCGCGCGAGCGGCCCAAGGACCGCGACTACGCGGACCTCGGCTGGACAGACGACCCGAGCGACCCGGACCGGCTGCTGTTCACGACGCCCGTTCTCCTGCCGCCTCGCAACCCGAACGGCGAGCGCCGCGGCGGATACCCGATCCGCCACAACCGCTTCTACAAGAAGGTCTTCAAGGTTGCGATCGTCGGCGACCCCGACAACGCCGACCCAGCGAAGCGCCGCGAGCCCGCGCTACCCGCGCGGCTCCACGGACTGCGCTTCCACGACCTCCGCCACACGGCCGCGACGCTCGCGCTCGCGGACGGCGCTCCTCTCGCGATGATCAAGGAGCGCCTGGGCCACGAGCAGATCTCGACCACAGCCGACCTCTACGGCAAGTGGGTTCCCTCGGCCGACACGGAGATCGCCGACGCCATTGGCCGGCGGGTTTTCGCCTCTGCCAGCAATGTGACCGCGCTTCGCCAGTAGACCAAACAAGCAGAGCTGACGAACGTGTGTTCGCATCTTTCCGCCGCCGCCGCATATAGGTTCGTCGCCGTGTCCACCGCCTCAGCCGCCACCCTGTTCGATGACCAACCTCGCCTACTCGGGAGGGTGCGACCACGGGGCCAGTTGTTGAAGTGGGTCGGGAACAAGTTCCGCTACGCCGACGCGATTGCAAATCACCTCCCCCTGGACCTCGGGACGTACTACGAGCCGTTCGTCGGGACAGGCGCGGTCCTCGCCACCCTCGCACCGGAACAGGCCGTTGCGAGCGACGCGCTCCCGGTTTTGGTCGAGCTTCTCCAAGTTGTCCAGGATCAACCCGAGCCACTCGTGGAGCATTACTCCGAGGCTCGTCGCGAGATTTTGGAGAACGGACGCGACGCCTACGAAGCGATCAAAGCGCGTTTCAACGCGAACCCCACCCCAGAAGATCTGCTGGTGATCTCGCGTACGTGCTACGGGGGCGTAATGCGGTTCACGCGAGCCGGGTACCTAAGCACACCGATGGGGCCACACAAGCCCATGCCAGCCGAGAAGCTTGGGCGCTACATGCAGGATTGGCAGCAACGCCTCGCTGGGTCGCACTTTGTCCACCAGGATTTTGCAGTAACCATGGAGGCTGCCAGATCCGGCGACACGATCTACTGCGACCCTCCTTACGCTCACGGACAGACGATCCTCTACGGAGCGCAGGATTTCCGCCTTCCCCGTCTCTGGGAAGCATGCGCCGCAGCGGTCGATCGAGGAGCACACGTCGCCGTGTCCGTTGATGGCTATCGCCAATCGGGGAACAAGCGCATCGACCTCGGATTGCCGGATGGGTTGTTCGCGCGTGAGCTCCTCATCGAGCGCGGGGGATGCATGCTCCGACGCTTTCAGCTGGAAGGCGAGGACACCGGGCTAGAGCAAGTCGCTGACCGACTGCTACTCAGCTGGTGAAGCGGCGACCTCGGGGCCAGCCTGCCACGATCGCGGGCCACTGGTCTTCGACCTCGCGGCCGAAGAACGCTCCGTCGAGGAGATCAGCGTGCAGCATGTCAACGATCCGGCAGAGGTAGGACCGGCCGCACTTCCACCACGTGAAGTAGTCATCGAGAAACAGGAAGTGCTCTACCTCGACACCCACCCCGCGTAGGTCGTTCAGCTCGTAACCGTCGAGAGCCGTCTCATAGACGCCATCGGCCACGCGGCTCCCGAACGTCTTCGTCCCGTAGTACTCCTTGATCTCCCAAGCCGCGACCGGATGGTTGACGTTTGGATAGGCGCCGTCCATCCACCGGAATAGCGTGCGGAGAGGCATCCCGTCTCTTGCGAACGTCAGCGGACCACGTGGGTTGTGATCGAAGGAAGCAGCTCCTTCGAATCGGCCCTGTAGAGCCTCGTACGTCAGCATGTTGACGATGCACGCCAAGTAGGCGTAGTGCCGCTTCTCCTTCTTCTGCTTGTTCATTGTCAATAGGTATTCAGGCGGATCCACCCGTTCGCGAATGCGCTCGAACATCGCGTTTGCCTTGTCCCTATCCATCAGGTTTGGCTCGACCGTTTGTTCCAGGAGGTCAGCCCGCGCGGCGGCGTACGCGGCCACCCGCTCGACGGTTGCGCGGTAACCGTCGGGGTCGAGGCCGCGACTCCTGAGCTCCCCCTCGATGTCCTCGACGGAGTAGCGCTTGAGACGCCCGGTGCCGCGCTCGGAATAGCCGAGCTGCATCGAAGCCAGCTTTACAAGCGCCCAGAACTCAGGGGGTTGGTTTCGGAACTCCTCGATCGGCCGCATGCCGCAACTGTGCCAGGTTGGCCGCGAACGACACGCTTCCGGGGAACTCTCGGGGAACCTCGGCCCGGCGGGCAACTCGCGCCGGAAGCGAAAACCACCCCTTTGCTGGCGTTCCCGCAACGCCCCCGCCAGGATTCGAACCTGGGACCTGCGGATTAGAAGGCCGCTGCTCTATCCAGCTGAGCTACGGGGGCAGGCGTCTGATGCTACCCGCGCCTCCGCCCGGCTCCGTAGGCTCCACCCGCGATGGATCAGCCGCTCAGGGAGGCCACCGACACCGATCCCGCCGTCTCGATCTCCAGCTGGAGGATCAAGCCGGGTCACGAGCAGGACCTCGAGCGGGTGGCCGACGAGGTGATCGACGCCGCCGCGCAGGCCGAGGGTCACATCTCCGGGACCGTCCTGCACGAGCCGGGGTCGCCGCGGTTTGACATCGTCCACCGGTTCGCATCCGAGCAGACGCTGTCGGCGTGGCTGACCTCACCCGCGGGCAACGCGGTCCACCCGCACCCCGACGAGATCGCCGAACGCGAGGGGAAGATCCAGCGAGTCACCGGCATGGAGCGCTGCTTCCTCGACACCCGCTCGCAACGGCGCACGATCAAGCCGCCGCCGCACTGGAAGATGGGGCTCGCCTCGCGCGCCGGCGCGTATCTGCTGGGTCTTGCGGTTCCAGTGGCTGTCGCCCCGTACCTCGCGGATCTGCCGCTCCCGGTGCGGGCGGCCGCCTTCCCGCTCATCGTGCTCACCCTCGCGTGCTGCACGGGTGGCTGTTCACCGACAACCGCCGCGCCGCACTCGGCGATACAGTCGAGCCATGATCCGCCTGCTCTCTGACATGCCCCCCGGCGTCCTCGGCTTCGAAGCCGTCGACGAGGTCGAGGAGGAGGACTACCGCGATGTCCTCGTCCCGGCCATCGAGCGCGCGATCGACAAGTACGGCAAGGTCAGGATGGTCTACCTCCTCGGCCCGGAGTTCGAGGAGTACGAGGACGACGCGATGAAGGCCGACCTCAAGCTGGGTCTGAGCCACCCCGCGTCGTTCGAGCGGATCGCCATCGTCACGAACGTCGGCTGGGCCAAGCCCGCCATCCGCGCCCTCAGCCTCGTCATGCCCGGCCACGCGCGGACGTACCGCGTCGCGCAGCTCGACGAGGCCAAGGCCTGGGCGGCCGAGGGCTTCACGCCGGCGGAGTAGCGGCGCGCGATTCCGCCTCGATCGCGGCGATGGCCGTATCGAGCGTCGGGTAGAAATGATCGCGGTCCAGGGTCTCGAACAGCCCGTAGCGGAGGACGAGGTCCTGGAGGCGGTCGCGCATCTCGGCGAACGCCATGTGGATCCCGGCGTCGTTGAGCTCGTGGTCGAGCTGCTCGAGCATCTCCGCGGCCGTGACGTCCACGTCGGTGATCGCCTCGCACTGCAGCACGACCCACTCCGGGTTGCGATCACGGACGAGGTGCCGGTCTGCTGGCGGAAGATGCCCGCGTTGGCGAAGATCAGCGGCGCCTCCCACCGGTAGACCACGACGCCGGCCACCTCGCGCGCGCCCGGGTTCGCGCGGACGCTGTGCCACCCGGGCAGCCCGTCCGCGATCCCCAGGACCTCGCCGTGCGGCCACCAGTTGCGGCGGAAGAACAGCAGGATCGCCAGGATGACCGCCACGACGATCCCCTCAAGGACGCCGAACAGGATCACGCCCGCGGTCGCGACGAGCGAGATCGCCAGGGCAGTCGGACGCACCTGCAGGTAGCGGCGCAGGACGTCGAGGTTCGACAGGGAGAACGCCGCGACGATGACGACCGCGGCGAGCGCCGCCTGCGGCAGGTCGGACAGCAGCCCGTTGAGGAACAGCAGCAGCACCGCGACCAGCCCGGCGCCGACGAGGCCCGTGAGCTGGCTCTTGGCCCCCGACTGCTCGGCGACCGCGGTGCGCGAGCCGCTCGTGGAGATCGCGAAGCCCTGGAACAGACCGGCGGTGATGTTCGCCGCGCCCATGCCGACCATCTCCTGATCGGGCTCGACCTCGTCGCCGTTGCGATCGTGTCGGTCAGCGAGACGAGCGTGATGCCGACCGCGGCCAGCAGCAGCGGGCCCACGTCGCTGAGGTCGGTCCACGGGATCTCCGGTGTCGGCACGCCCTGCGGGAGCGCGCCGACCGTCGCCACGCCCTCATCGGACAGGCCCAGCGCGGCGGAGACGACGGTGACCCCGATCACCGCGACGAGGATCGCCAGCATCCCCGCGAGCACGATCGCCTTGCCGGGATCGTCACCGGCGACGACCAGCGGCGTGAGCGCCGCCAGGATCAGCGGCGAGATCGACGAGTCGGGGCCGAGCACCAGGACTCGTGAGGGGCCGAACAGCGCGTAGCCGACCAGGCAGGCGATGGTCGTGTAGAGCCCGGTGACCGCCGGAAGCCCGGCGAGCTCCGCGTAGGCCATGCCCTGCGGGACGAGAATCGCCGCGAGCACGATCCCCGCGACGAGGTCGGCGCGCAGCCATGACCGGTCGTACGGGCGGGCCGCGCGGACGCCCGGCACCCATCGTCCGAGGCGCTGCGTCAGCGCCCGCGGGTCTTCATCCACGCGAGGACGAGCAGCGGGATGAGCACGACGACGGTGAGGATCACGGGCCACCACATGCGCGCAAGCGTAGCCATCGCCGAGGCGCTTGATCGTCCTGCCATCCTGAGTGCACACATGACCGAGCACGCGCATCCTGGCCATCACGGCGCAGGCCTGGATCTCACCGTCGGGTGCACGTTCGGTCTGGAGGCGCAGCAGCCCGCGTCGGCGATCGTGCAGGTGATGCCCTACCTCCAGCCCGGGCTGACGATCCGCAGCGAGCGGTGGGATGCGCCCGCGCGCCACCACGGCTACGTCGATCACTACGGCAACCGGTGCGAGCGCTTCGACGTCCCGGCCGGGCGGTTCGTCCTGACCTACGAAGCGCAGGTCACGCTCGCGCAGCCCGCCGACGTCGTCGCCCCGGACGCGCGCGAGGTGCCCGTCGAGGCGCTGCCCGACGAGACCCTGAGCTTCATCATGCCCAGCCGGTTCTGCCTCCCCGACGAACTGGGCCACGAGGCCTGGCAGCGGTTCGGCCACCTCGAGCCGGGCTGGTCGCGCGTGCAGGCGATCGTCGACTACGTCCACCACCACCTCGAGTTCCTGCCGGGCTCGTCGAACCCGTGGACCACCGCAGCGGACGTCAACGGCGCCGCCCAGGGCGTCTGCCGCGACTTCGCCCACCTCGCCATCACCTTCTGCCGGGCACTGAACATCCCGGCGCGCTACGTGTTCGGCTACATCCCGAACATCGGGGTGCAGCCGCCGCCCGAGCCGATGGACTTCGCCGCGTGGTTCGAGGTCTGGCTCGACGGTGGCTGGCACACCTTCGACGCGCGCAACAACCAGCCGCGGACCGGTCGGGTCGTCGTGGGCCGCGGGCGCGACGCCGTCGACGTCGCGCTGATCACGTCGTTCGGGCCGTTGACGCTGACCGACTTCGAGGTCCGCGCCGCCTAGCGTTGCATCAGGCATCTTCATCGGATGCGGCGCGTCTCATGACGACCCACCGTCGCCGTCTGCCTCGGCGCGTGCACGGCAGGCCTCGACCTGTTCATCGTCAACGTGGCGTGGCGCTCGCCGGCCTCGGCCGCGTTGAGGCGACGGTCCCCGAGCCCGCCGCTGCGTGACGGAGGGCCCGGGAACGTCGACGATGCATCGGGGCGGCCGGACTTGAACCGGCGACCTCCGCGTCCCAAACGCGGCGCTCTGCCAGGCTGAGCTACGCCCCGTCGAAACCTGCCGCAGGAAGGATACGGGCCCGCCGAAACCGGTCCGCGGGTCGCCGATTTCCGGACCGGTTACGCCGAAAATGGACCGATGTCCCACGGGTTCTTGAGGAGAAATGGACGAACGTCGGGTTTGAACCCCAAGACCCATCCCGAACGTCCGAGCGGCGCCGATCTGGTGGGAGATGCAGCGCCTCACGAGCTCAGCCACCGCCTTCGCCGTCGCGCTCGCCGTCGGCCTCACCGCCCCGGCGACGGGCCTCGCCGCCGACTGCCCCGGCCAGGACGACAGCCCCGGCACGATGGCCGTCGAGGATGCCCGCGTGACGACCCTCTGCCTCGTCAACCACGAGCGCACGAGCCGCGGCCTGAAGGCGCTGCGCGAGCATCCCGGTCTGCGCACCACCGCGCAGGACTACGCCGAGCAGATGGACAGCGCGAACTTCTTCGACCACGTCAGCCCCGGCGGCTCGACGATGCTCGACCGCATCAAGCGCGGCAGCGACTACCTGCGCAGCGGGCGCAGCTGGATCGTCGGCGAGAACCTCGCCTGGGGCTCCGGCGGCGCCGAGACCCCCGCGAAGATCGTGAAGGCCTGGATGAAGAGCCCGGGCCACCGGCGCAACATCCTCAACGGCCGCTTCCGCGACATCGGAATCGGTATCACCGACGGCGCGCCTGTCCGCGGCGTCACGGCCGCCGGCGGCGCCGCGACGTACGTGAACAACTTCGGCGCGCGCAACTGAGTCTGTCACGCATGTGACGCCCTCGCCGTCTCCGGCGAGAAGGTCGCGGGAAGGCCCGGCAAGGCAGGATTCCGGTCACGTCACGACCAGGAGGCCCACCATGCCGCACGGCCATCGCCGCATCCTCGCCGCGTTCGCGGGCGCGCTCGCACTGACCGCACCAGCCGCGGCGCAGGCGCAGACCCCGGCACTCGCCCCGCTCACCGGTGACACGGCCTGCACCTGGGGCGCGGACGCGTGCAACCCGCCCGCCCCCGGGCTCGTCGAACAGTTCCGCAGCCTGCGTGACCACGGTGATCCCCTGGGCTTCCACCTGGGCCGCGCGCCCGACGTGTCCCTGAGCAAGCACTGGCAGGGCGTGCAGCGACTCATGGCCGGTGAGGCCAAGCACCTCGTCGTCTCACGCTCGGGCGCGCGGACCGGCTTCGCAGTCGTGCGCATGGGTTCGCGGCTCCGAGGTGGGGAGCGCTTCCGGTCAAACCGGATCGGCGCCCGGACCGCGGCGGTGGCGCCGCCCGAGAGCGACGTCGTCGTGACCACCCGCCCGTCGCCGCTGGGGATGGACCACGCCGGCGGGATCCAGGCGGTCGGCAACCTCCTCGCGGTCGGGTTCGAGGGCGACCGCGGATCCCGCGTGGAGTTCTGGGGCGTCGGTGATCCCGAGCAGCCGGTGCGCCACGCGAGCCTCGCGCATGAGACCGGCGTCGAGGGCGCGGGCACCGTCTCGATCGCGCGCCTGCGCGACAGCCGGTACCTCCTCGTCGTCGGCGGCAAGAACGCCAACGCGCTGGACTTCTACGCCACGCGACCGGGCGCCGGGTCGCCCGCTGCGGCGCCGTGGACGCACGTCGCGACGTGGCGCGAGTCCCAGCTGCGCTCCGAGCTCCCCGGCGACCGCGAGTTCGGCAACTACCAGAACCTCAACCTCCTCACCGACGAGCGCGGCACCCTGTTCCTCCTCGGCACGCACAAGGACAGCGTCCGCAACACCGACTGGGCCGACCTGTTCCGGCTCGACACGCTCGACGACGCGACACCCCGCATCACGAAGGTCGCCAAGCGCCACCTGTACTGCGGCATCCCGTCGGTGCTCCTGCCCGGCAACCAGATCGTGGGCGGCCGCCAGTGTGACCTTGACGCGGCGGGCGGCGCCTACGTCAGCCGCTTCGGCCGGCTGCTGCTCTACGGCACCGAGCACGACAACGACGGGCCCGGCGGCACCATCAAGGCGATGGAGTTCCGCGGCGCGCCGCACCGGACCACATGCGCGAACGACATCGACGCGTGGGTCGAGCTCTACGACGACGCCGGATTCGACGGCGATCGCAGCGTGATGGTCGACTACCTCGACCGGTCCAGGCGCGACTACGAGAACTTCGACCGCGTCGAGGGCTTCGAGGACAAGACGTCGGCCGCGATGTGGTGCCTGCCCAAGGGTTGGCGCTACCGCCTGTTCGAGGACAAGGACCGCTGCAGCGGACGGACGATCGACCTTGTCGGCACCGGGGTCCCGCAGCGTGACCCGGACTTCGACGACCGCCGCGGCGCCGTCCAGCGCTTCGGCGATGAGGTGTCCTGCGCGCGCTGGGTGCGGCCGTGACTCGACAGGGCGTCAGAGAGGTAGAATTCTCGCTATGCGCGCCACTTCCTCGTGTCAGTCTGGCTTCCGCCACACCGTGCGGGTGCGCCAGCACCAGCTGACGGTGGACGAGCCGGAGGATGTCGGCGGCGGCGACACGGGCCCGAGCCCGCAGGAGCTGCTCGCCGCGAGCCTCGCGTCGTGCACCGCGATCACGATGCAGATGTACGCCCAGCGCAAGGGCTGGGATCTGTCGGGCGTCGAGATCGACTGCGAGTACTCCCCCGCCGAGCGGGGCTGCCCGACGAAGTTCGAGCTCGTGTTGCGGATGCCCGAGACGATGGACGACGAGCGCATCGAGCGCCTGCGCGTCATCGCGGCGAAGTGCCCCATCCACCGCACGCTTGACGGCGAGGTGATGTTCCACGAGCGCGTCGAGCGGGCCCAGCTCGCGCGCTGAGCTTGCCGGCGCCCTGCGGGGCGTCCTGCTGGATCCCGCCGCCGCGGCGGAGATGGACGTCCACGGACGGACCGACGCCGCCGTGCTCGTGCCGCTGTACGTCGCCGACGGCGAGCTGCACGCCGTCTTCACGAAGCGGCGCGAGGACATGCGCCGCCATGCCGGCGAGATCGCGTTCCCGGGGGGCCGGCAGGACCCCGACGAGGACCTGCGCCGGACCGCGCTGCGCGAGGCCGAAGAGGAGATCGGCCTCCCGCCCGACGCCGTCGACGTCCTCGGCGCGCTGAGCCCGGTCGGGACGTTCGTCACGAGCTATGCCGTCTACCCGTTCGTCGGGCTCATCGAGTCCGGACACGGTTGGGTCCCGTCGCCCGACGAGGTCCACAGCGTGCTCGAGCTGCCACTGCGGGGGCTCCGCGACGCCCACGGCCGCAAGCGGCTCATCCGGCGCGGCGTGCCGTTCACCACCGACGTCTACGGGATCTCCGGCAGCGACGACGTCATCTGGGGCGCCACCGCGCGCATGCTCGCCGACCTGCTCGCGCGGGTCGGGCCCCTGCTCGACTAACGGGGCGCGAGGAGCCCTTCGATGGCGGTGTGCGCGGCGGCCAGCCACGCGTCGCGGTCTGCGGGATCGGCCGTCAGCAGCGCGTACGGGATCTCATTCGTGAGGTTCGCGTGCCGCATCTCGGCCACGCCGCTCTCGAAGACCTCGGGCCGCAGCGATCCGACAGCCTCGTAGACGACGCCGCGCACGGTGGAGTCCGTCGTGCGCTCGAGCATCATGTTCAGGCGGCTGCCGTGCAGCGCAGCCACCTTGTCGTCCGCTCCCGACGCGGTGCCCAGCAGCCACAGCAGCAGCGTCACGTTGTCCAGCGCATACCGCAGCGTGCCGATACGATCGGGGTCGCCGATCCACGGCTGTCCGCCCGCCTCCTCGATCTCCGCGCGCCGGCCCTCGTCACGCGTCACGACGCGCACGGCATGCCCCTCGGCCGCCAGGTCGCGCGTCAGGTCCAGCCCGCGGCATCCGCCGCCGACCATCAGGATTCTCATCGGTGCGTCAGCCTCCGCGCAGCTCGTTCTCGAGGTCTTCGACCGTGCGCTCCGGCTCCCCGCGCGCGCGGCGCTTGGCGTTCGTCGCCGCCAGCAGCTGGGCGAGATCCTCGAGCTCGTCGATCTTCTCCTGCTCCGGCCCGCGCGCGGCCTGCCAGCGCAGCACCTCCGCACCCGACTTCGGGTGGAAGAAGCCGAGCAGCACGATCCCGACGAAGAACAGGACGATCAGCACGAGCGTGACGGTGGCGACTTCCACGGCCCGGGCGAGTCTACGCCGCGTCGCCGGTGCCCAGGATCACCGTGGACTGCGCGCTGAGCACCGCGCCGTTGCCGTGCGCGAGCGCGACCTGCGCTCCTGCGACCTGCCGGTCCTCCGCTTCGCCGCGCAGCTGGCGGGTCGCCTCGATCAGGGTGAAGATCCCGTACATGCCCGGGTGGCAGTAGGACAGCCCGCCGCCGTTCGTGTTCACCGGCAGGTCGCCGCCGGGTGCGGTCCGGCCGCCGGCGACGAACGGGCCGCCCTCACCCTTCGCGCAGAACCCGAGGTCCTCCAGGAACAGGATCGGATTGATCGTGAACGCGTCGTAGAGCTCGAGCACGTCGATGTCGTCGGGCCGCAGACCGGCCATCGCGAACGCGCGAGCGCCGGAGTCCGTGGCGGCGGTGACCGTGACGTCCGGCATCTGGCTGATGTTGCGGTGCCAGTGCGCCTCGCCGAACCCCAGGACGAACGCCGGAGGCCGGCGCAGCGCGCGCGCCCGCTCGGCGGAGACGACGACGAGCGCGCCCGCGCCGTCGGTGACGAGACAGCAGTCGCGGACCGTCAGCGGGTCGCACACCATGCGCGAGCCGAGCACGTCATCGACCGTCAGCTCGTCGCGCGCGAACGCCGCCGGGTTCAGGCGGGCCCAGGCCCGCGCGGCGACTGCGACCTCCGCGAGCTGCTCGCGCGTCGTCCCGTACTCGTGCATGTGGCGCGCGGCGGCGAGCGCGTACTGCGTGATCGGGTACCGCGGCGCGTAGAGCTGCTCGTCGGGGAAGTCCTCGGCGACGCTCTTCAGCCGGCCGCCGCCGCTGCGCTGCGTCGAGCCGTAGACGATGAGCGCCACGTCGCAGCGTCCCGCCGTGATCGCCGCGGCGGCGTGCCCGACGTGGCTGAGAAACGACGCGCCTCCGAGATTGGTGCTGTCCGAGAACCGCGGCCGCACGCCGAGGTACTCGCCGACGTTGAGGTTCGGCATGCCGTAGTACGCCGACGCGGTGAAGAGACCGTCGACGTCGGTCATCCGCAGGCCCGCGTCCGCGAGCGCGACGGCCGCCGCCTCGCCGATCAGATCCAGCGGGGTCGACCCGCGCGGGGCGTCGCCGATCCCCGCCTCCCCCACCCCCGCGATGGCCACGGCGGCTCGCAGTGCGTCAGGCATCGACATCGAGCGTGAAGATCACGCGCGGCTCGTCGCCGCTCTCCGGGTCGAGCGAGCCCTGCACGGCGGCGCCGATCGTCACGTCCTCCGGCGAGACGCCGACGACGGTGCCCATCACGCGGACGCCCTCGTCGAGGTCGATGAGCGACACGTCACGCGCACCCTCGCGGGTGCGCAGCGTCGTCGTGCTGTACACCGTCCCGCGGCCGGCGCTGTGGTGCACCGTCAGGTCGGTCGAGCCGCAGACCGGGCACAGCACGCGCAGGTAGACGGCGCGCGCGCCGCAGCTCTCGCAGTGCTGGTAGGCGACGTGCCCCGCCGCGCGCGCGGCAGCCGCCTGTTCCTGCGGGCTGCGATGGCTCACCGCAGGACCGCCTCGAACTCGTCGCAGCGCTCCGCGGCGACGAACGCGATGAGGATGCGCTCGCCCGCCGCGTCGAGCCCCAGCACGGTTCCCTCGCGGCTCACCGCGCGCAGTCCCTCGCGCGGCCACGCCAGCCACCGGTCCTTGGCGCCGCGCAGCGCGGCGTGCACGAGCAGCAGGCGCTCGGGCGTCAGCGCCGCCAGCAGCGGGCCGCGCTCGTCCCCCGCGAAGGCCAGGCGCTGGACATCCTCCTCGGGCTCCAGTCCATCGGCGAGCAACGCGAGGTCGGCACGCATGTCGCTCGCCACCTTCGGGCCGAGCTTGCGCTGCGCCAGCGTGTGCAGGTCGGCCCGGACGGGCCCGGCGTCAGGGAGGCCGACCGCCGCGCGCAGCGCGTCCGTCAACGCGAGCGCGGGGCCCTCGGGCGCGAGCCCGAGCGACAGCAGCCCGCGCGCTCCGAACTCCGCGCGCAGCGACAGCATGTGGCGCGTGACCCCGGTCAGCTCGTCCAGGGGCCACGTCTCCACCCGGTCGCGGCCGGGGATCGGTGACCAGCCGCGGCCCAGCAGCAGCCGCCGGTCGGTCAGCAGGACGAGCAGGCCGTGGCGCCCGCGCATGCCCATCGCGAACCGCTGCGGCTCCTCGCCCGGTTCCAGGGCGCGTGCGAGGTGCTTGAGCTCGGAGCCGACCAGCGCGACCTGCCGGCCGAGCT
This sequence comes from Solirubrobacteraceae bacterium, assembly GCA_051306365.1. Taxonomy (GTDB): domain Bacteria; phylum Actinomycetota; class Thermoleophilia; order Solirubrobacterales; family Solirubrobacteraceae; genus Svornostia. The sequence continues at coordinate 2,126 of JBPPNC010000180.1, read as the reverse complement.
GGTCGCGGCCCAGCGCTTTGAGTTCGCCCTCGTCCACGTGGGCACTGTGCCACGTCCGACCGCGCGATAGCGTCTGGACATGGACTTCGACCTGACGGCGGAACAGGCACTGGTCCGGGAGACGGCGCGGGCCTTCACCGATCGCGAGATCGTGCCGCGCGCGCGGGAGAACGCGCGGCGCCACTACTTCGACGTCGACTTGGTCCGCAGCATCGCCGGCCAGGGGTACCTCGGCGCGATCGTGCCCCGCGAGTACGGCGGCGCGGGCCTCGACTACCTGACGTACGGGCTCATCGTCGAGGAGATCGGCCGCGGCTGCTCGGCGATGCGCACGGTCATCAGCGTGCAGACGTCGCTGGTCTGCAGCTCGATCCTGCGCTGGGGCACCGAGGAGCAGAAGCAGCAGTACCTGCCCAAGCTGTGCAGCGGCGAGTGGCTGGGCTGTTTCGGCCTGACCGAGCCCGACACCGGCTCGGACGCGGCCAACCAGAAGACCCGCGCGGTGAAGACCGACACCGGCTGGGTCATCAACGGCGCGAAGATGTGGATCAGCCTCGGCAACCACAGCAAGGTCGCGCTGGTCTTCGCACAGACCGACCCCGGCGTCGGCCACCGCGGCATCGGGGCATTCCTCGTCGACTGCGAGCAGGCGGGGTTCATCCCCTCGGAGATCGAGGGCAAGATGGGCCTGCACGCTTCTGACACCGCCTCGATCGCGCTGCAGGACGTCGAGGTCTCCGACGACGACGTCCTCGGCGAGATCGGCCAGGGCTTCAAGATCGCGATGAGCGCGCTGGACTCAGGGCGCTACAGCGTGGCGGCAGGCTGCGTCGGCATCGGGCAGGCGTGCCTGGAGGAGTCGGTCAGGTACTCCCAGGAGCGCGAGCAGTTCGACCGCCCGATCGCCGCGTTCCAGCTCGTGCAGGCGATGCTCGCCGACATCAAGGTCCGGACCGACGCGTCACGACTGCTTGTATGGCGCGCGGGCGCGCTGAAGGACCAGGGCCGCCCGAACACGCTGGAGACCTCGATCGCGAAGCTCTACGCCACGGAGTCCGCCGTCGAATCCGCGCACCAGGCGATCCAGATCCACGGCGGCGCCGGCTACGCCGACGACCACGTCGTCGAACGCCACTTCCGCGACGTGCGCGTCACCACGCTGTACGAGGGCACCAGCCAGATCCAGAAGCTCATCATCGGACGGGCGCTGACGGGCATCAACGCCCTCGTGGGATGACTCGCCTGGCGGCTCTGTCCCAGGGGTCGTGATGGACGCCACCGCAGCCAGGGTCATCGGCGTCGTCGGCGCCGGGACCATGGGGGCCGGCATCGCACAGGTCGCCGCGCAGGCCGCCGGGGCCGACACGCTGCTCTTCGACCCCGTCGATGGCGCCACCGACGCCGCGCTGCAGCGCATCGCGGGCGCCCTGGAACGCGGCGTCGGCCGCGGCCGCTGGAGCGCCGACGCGGCGGGTGCCGCCCGCGCCCGGCTGCGCGCCGCGCCCGTCATCGAGGACCTCACAGCCTGTGATCTCGTGATCGAGGCTGCGCCCGAGCGACTCGAGGTCAAGCACGAGCTCATGGCCCGACTGGCCGAGATCACGCCCGCGGTGCTCGCGAGCAACACCTCGTCGATCCCGATCACGGCGATCGCCGCGGGCTGCCCGGCGCCCGAGCGGGTCGTCGGCATGCACTTCTTCAACCCCGCTCCCGCCATGCGCCTGGTGGAGGTCATCGCCGGGCAGCGGACGTCCCCGGGCGCGCTCGCGCTCGCGCGGGCCACCGGGACGGCGATGGGCAAGCGCGTCATCGACGCGACGGACACGCCCGGGTTCGTCGTGAACCGCTGCAACCGCCCGTTCGGCGGAGAGGCGCTACGCGCCGTCACCGAGCAGCTCGCGGACCCCGCCCTCGTCGACCGGATCTGCCGACTCGGTGGCGGATTTCGCATGGGGCCGTTCGAACTCATGGACCTCGTCGGGATCGACGTCAACCTCGCGGTGGCCGAGTCCTTCTTCACGCTGAGCTACGGCGAGCCGCGGTGGCGCCCGTCGCCGCTGGCCGCGCGGATGGTCGCCGCCGGGCTGCTGGGCCGCAAGACCGGCGAGGGGTGGTACCGCTATGGC
>JBPPNC010000161.1:0-2608 GCA_051306365.1 Solirubrobacteraceae bacterium | reverse complement strand
GGACCGCGGACGGCCCGCCGCGCATCCGCATCTTCCGCGCGGCGACCGGGTTGTGATCCGCAATGCCCGACGCCCCCAGACGCCCCCACGCGAAAGGACCTTGCTCCCGTGCTTCGTCGTCTCACCCTGTCCCTGGCCGCCCTGCTCGCCGTCCTCGTCGCCGCTCCCGCGGCCGAGGCGAAGATCGCCTACGGCGTGGGTGATCAGAGCCCCGCGATGTTCTCCAACCCGTCGTGGCAGAGCCTGAAGCTGAAGAAGACGCGCTACTTCGTGCACTGGAACGCGATCGACAAGGAGAGCGAGCTCGCGAAGGCCGACGCGTTCGTCAAGGCCGCCAAGGCGGCGAAGGTCAAGGTCCTGATGCACATCAGCACCGACGATCTGCGTGAGAAGAAGGGCAAGCTGCCCACGGTCGCCCAGTACCGGTCGAAGGTCGGCAAGCTCGTCCGGCGCTACCGCAAGCTGAGCGTCCGCGACTGGGGTGTCTGGAACGAGGCGAACCACAAGACGCAGCCGACATGGAACAACCCGAAGCGCGCCGCCCAGTTCTTCGTCGAGATGAAGAAGCTGTGCAAGGGCTGCACCATCGTCGCGCTCGACATCCTCGACCAGGACGGCTACGCGCGCTACATCAAGCGCTGGGGGGCCGCCGCGGGCACGCACGGCCGCAGCGCGAAGATCGTCGGGATTCACAACTACTCCGAGGTCAACCGCCGCCGCAGCTCCGCGACGACCGGGATCATCCGCGCCGTCCGCAAGTTCAACAAGACGTCGAAGTTCTGGTACACCGAGACCGGCGGCCTCGCACGCTTCGAGGCGAAGGGCCTCGACACGTACAGCCTCTCTCGTCAGGCCAACCGCACGCGGTACATGTTCGACCTGGCCAGGAAGTTCGACGATTTCGTGACGCGCCTGTACTCCTATAACTGGGTCGGCATCGACGGGCGGGGCCGCTTCGACGCGGGCCTCTCCAACGCGAACGGCACGCCCCGCCCGGCGTTCGACACGGTGAAGGAGAACCTCGCGCAGTCGCCGTTCATCCGGTGACGCCCGCCTCGTCGAACTGGGCGCTGGGCACATCCGACCCACGCGTGGTCTCAGCTCAGTGCCCGGGGAGGGACTCGAACCCCCACGCCCTTGCGGGCAGCCGGTTTTAAGCCAGCCGCGCCTACCAGTTTCGCCACCCGGGCCATGACATGGCGCGCACCACCCGATTCGGGTCCTTAGCCAGCGGGTAGCGCAACTTCATGCCCTCTTCAGGGTCTTAACGTAGAACTCTTCGTGCGGGGGCGAACCCCGCATGCCCCCATGGACTCCGCCCTCAAGACCCCCGCGATCGGCCTCTCCGGCGCCACGCCGCTCCTGCGCCTGCAGAGCGACGAGCGGCTCGTCGCCCTGGCGCGGCGGGGCAATCAGGCGGCGTTCGAAGCCCTCGTCTCGCGCTACCAGTCGCGGCTGCTGAGCTTCACCCGGCACATGCTCGGGTCCAAGGAGGACGCCGAGGACGTACTGCAGGAGGTCTTCGCGGCCGCCTACAACGCGATGCTGGCCGACGACCGGCCGATCAACGTGCGTCCGTGGCTGTACCGGATCGCGCGCAACCGCTCGCTGAACCACCTGCGCAAGCAGCAGCCGATCGGCGTGGACTCGATGGACATCCACTTCGCCGACGGCGGCATCAGCACCGCCGACCGCGTGCACACGCGCGAGGACTTCCGCCACCTCATGGAGGACGTCACCGAGCTGCCCGAGACGCAGCGCACCGCGCTCCTGCTGCGCGAGATCGACGCCCTGTCCTACGAGCAGATCGCCGAAGCGATGGAGACCACCGTGCCGTCGGTGAAGTCGCTCCTCGTCCGCGCCCGCGTGTCGCTCGCCGAGGCCGCCGAGGCGCGCCGCCTGACGTGCGAGGAGGTCCGCGAGGAGCTCGGCGAGGTCGCCGAGGGCATCACGCGGATGTCCCCTCCGGTCCGCCGCCACCTGCGCAGCTGCGACCGCTGCGCCGGCTTCCGCAAGCAGCTGAACTCCAACAACAAGGCGATGGCCGCGATCCTGCCGATCGCGCCGCTCCTCGCATTCAAGAAGACGATCCTCGCCCACCTCGGCCTGACCACGAGCGCGGGCGCCGCAGCCGGCACCGCCGCCATGGGCACCGCCGCCGTGACGTCCACCGGCGCGATGAGCGCCGGCTTCGGCGCGCTCGCCACCAAGGCGGCCGCCGGCATCGCCGCCGCCGCGGTCGTCACCGCCGGTGCCGTCGAGGTCGACCGGGTCCAGCAGCACAGCGCGCCGTCCGCCCCGCAGGTCGCCGCGGTCACGCAGCCCGCGCCCGAGCCGGTCGTCGTCGCGTCGCGCCCGCAGCCCGCCGCTGCGCCGATCGTCGCCGAGGACGCGAAGGCCGACATCGAGGCCGGCGCGCTCGCGAAGGCCGCAACCGCGGAAAAGACTCCGGAGCCCGCTCCCGTGCCCGCCGCCGAGGCGCCGCCCATCGAGCCTGTCGCCGCCGCACCGGTCGAGGTGCCCGCGCCGCCGCTGGCGCCCGCCGAGCAGGGCGCCGACGCGGTCACGCTTCCCGCCGACGACGCCGTGACCACCGTCCCGGGCGGCG
>JBPPNC010000069.1:0-10649 GCA_051306365.1 Solirubrobacteraceae bacterium | reverse complement strand
TGCTTGACCGCATCGATCCCCGGACGGGCCAGCCGCTCCACGAACGACTGCTCGCGCACCCAGAAGACCCGGCCGACCCGCCCGAGCCGCGCGCCGTCGTCGGCCGGCACGGCGGGCTCGCCGTACGCGTGCGGGATCGCGAGCACGAGGACGCTGCGGGCCCAGCCGAAGCGCTGGGTCGCGTCGAGGCGCACGTCCAGCCCGCGCAGCAGCTCGCCCATCAGCGCGTGGTTGCCGTCGGCCAGCCAGCCGCGGTAGCGCGCTCCGACGAAGTCCGGAAGCTCCGCCGGCGCCCACGTCGCGACGAACCCGAGCTCCTCGGCGACGGCGCGCACGTGCTCGGCCGGCGACACTGCGCTGGCGCTCATGGCGTGCCGGTCACCTCGTGCCCGCACGCGTACGCGTAGGCGGCCTGCACGAGCGCGACGACCACGTCGAGCTCCTCCGGGCTCCGCGGCGCGTAGAGCACCAGGCTCTGCGGCTGGATCAGGCCGTACAGCGCGAGGGGGTGCAGCTGGCCCCAGCCCCTGCGGAGCACCTCCTCGGCCCATTCGGGCGCGAGTGCGACGTGCACGCTGCCGTCGGCGCGAAGGTGGGCGAACTCGCGCCCGAGGATGAACGCCTCGCCCTGGCCGTGCGCGAGCTCGGCGTCGAGGACGAGCGCCCGGCAGCCGGGAATCGTCTGGCGCGGTGCGGCAACCTCGATTCCGGGCCATCCGCGCACGCGCTCGATGATCAGCCCCTGCACAGCCGGATCATCGGCACCGGTGAGCTGCAGGCACGGGTACTGACGCGCGATGCGCGGTCGGCCGCCGACCCGCCGTGGCAGGTCCGCGATGTACGGAGGCGGGTCCTTGCTGACCACCACATCGGTGATCTGGACGGCGGTCATCCGGCGGGGACCGCTAGCACCTCGGTGAGCGGCGCGACGGCCGACTCGCCACGCGGGCGCCACGTCGCGATCCACGCATCGATCCGCTCCTCGTTCGCGGGGTCCGCCTCGATCGCGAACGCCGCGAGCGCCTCGCTCCACTGCGCCGAGCGCTCGCTGTCGAGCGCGAAGTCCCCGAGCGTGAGCGCGAGCTCCTCGTCGCCCGCCGCCTGCGCGGCCGCCGCGAGCTGTGTGATGAGCACCGCGTCGTGCGCGGGCTTCACGCAGAGGTTCAGCGCGACGAGCGCCTCACCCCAGTCGTAGGCGACGAGCAGCTGCTCGAGGCATGCGCGCAGCGGCTGCCACGCCGGGTCGGTCTCCCAGATCTCCCGCGCCGTCTCCGGCTCGCGCAGCGCCGGGTCGTGTGAGGTCGCGAGCGATGCCGCCCGGTAGGCGATCCGCTGGATGCGCCGCATCTCGTCGGCAGCCTGGAACTCCGCGCAGTTCGTGATGTACGACGACGGGGCAACCGACGCCAGGTACAGCGCGACCATCTGCAGCACGTGGCACGAGTACCGCGAGGTCAGGTACGTGCGCGAGAGCAGCGCCGCCCACGCGGGAGCCAGCTCCGCACGGTGCGCGTCGCTCTCGTAGCGGTCGACGATGCTGTCGATGTACGCCTCGCGCCGGCTCTGCTGCCCCACGTACGTGGTGTATGTCAGCTTGCGGGGATCGCGGAACGCGTTCCAGTCGGGAACGCGAAGCGGCGAGCCCTCCCGGTGGCGTAGGTACCACTGGTTCATCGGCGTCGACGCGTCGAGGCCCGCGAACGGCGCCGCACCCCGATCGAAGTGGTAGCTGATGTTGTGCGTGACGACCTCGTACTCGGACGGCTTGCGTCGAGCGCCGGCCAGATCAGGCCATGTGCGAGACCGGCGGCGGGAACGGGACACGTCGGGGCGGCTCATGACTGCTCCTCCAGGTACCAGACGATCTCGTCGTCGCTGACCATGATCCGGCCGGCGAACGAGGGCATGTGCTGCTCGAAGCGACGCAGCGGCATGTCGACGCCGAGCTCCTCTTCGAGCGTCGCCTGCGTCATCCGGGCGCGCATCGGGGTCTGGACGCGCAGGTAGCCTCCGCGGTCGTCGATCACCGGCTCGACGCCGGTATCGGTGGCGATCGCTGCGGCCACGGCTTCGGCGATCCGCGGGTCGGTCACGGCCGGTCCGACCAGCCGGGTGCGCTCATCGGCCATCGGCCGCACCTTCCTCGCGGTGGTTCGCGGGCCGTCCGATCCACACCGCGTCGTCCTCGACGCGGACGGGACGGGCGGTCAGGCAGGCCCGGGACGGGTTGATCCCGTGGCCGGATCGCAGGTCGAACTCCCACTGGTGGGCCGGGCAGACGAGGACGCCATCGTCGACGTGCGCATCGTCCAGCGACGACCCCTGGTGCGGGCAGGCGGAGAGAAACGCGCTGATGTGCCCGCCGTCGAGGTGGGCGACGATGAGCGCCTCGCCGTCGACCGTCACGGGGACGACCTCGCCCTCCCAGATTTCGTCGAGCCTCAGCGCGCGGACCCATCCCGCGGTGTCGGTGCCCATGGCGATCACCCGGCGGGGACCACGTCGACCTGGACGAAGTCGAGCTCGCCGATGCCGACGTCGCTGGCCAGCTTGTCCGGCTCGTGCACCGCGCCCGCGAACGTGAGCTGCAGGGCGCCGGCGCGCACGGGAACCCGGAAGCCGGACACGAAGCCGGCGGCGGCCTCGGAGATGTCGCCGACGGTCGCGTCGGGCTCGACGGACATGTAGTGCACGAGGAAGTCGCCGTCGAAGCGGAAGCAGAGCGGCAGCATCAGGCGCTCACCACCGCAGCCTCAGGCTGCGCCCACGCGTACGCCGAGGCGTCGTCGCCGCGGACCTCGGGCGTGATACCCATGTAGGCGATCACGCCCTCCGTCGTGTCGGGCTGGATCTCGCCGCCGACCAGCCGGTCCACCACCGTCGTCGTGGACGCGTACCGTCCCGGATCCTGCGTGAAGATCCAGCAGCAGGGCTCAGAGCAGAACGAGTAGCGGCGGCCCCCGTGGTCGACCTGCCGCGGCCCGGCGCCCGGCGCGCTCGCGCCTGACGTCGTCCCGGGCACCTGGAAGAGCGGCAGCTGGCAGAGGTTGCAGAGCACCGGCAGCGTGTTGCCGATCGTCTGCTCGATATGCCCGCCGCGGACGCTGTCGGTGACCGTGTCCCACAGCCGGCCGAACTTCTCCGTCCAGCCGGGGTACTTCGTCTCGAGCCATTCGCGCTCGGCCGCCGACACACCTGCGTCGGGGTTCCACCACACGGTCGGGCGGTAGTACCAGATGCCCGCGTGCTCACAGTGATGGCGCCAGTTCAGCTCGTCGAGGAAGGTGTCCCAGTACCACGGCTTCTCGAGGCCCATGTCCTCGATCTGGTCCATGAACTGCCGGATGATCCACTCCTCCATGAATTCCTTGAAGGACATGGTCCGGTGCTCAAGGGGGGTGTAGTAGTCCATCGACGGCCCGGTGAGCGACGCGAACAGGTGCCACGAGCGCCAGAAGGACACGTCGATGAGGCGCTGGGCCAGTTCGCGCTCGCCGGAGTCCAACAGGATGCGCAGCGTCGGCTCGCCCTGCTGGGCGTGGCGGGCCTCGTCGGTCTGGATCGACGAGATGAGGGCGCCGAACTCCACGTCGCCGATGTCCATGGCGTCGGCCGCCATGCCCATGAACTGCAGGTTGGTGAAGCCCGTCTCGAACGTGAAGGTCAACTGGATAGCTGTCGAGACGACGTCGTTGCAGAGGAAGAGGTCCTGGTCGTGACCGCGTGCGGCGATGATCGCCCAGTTCTCCGTGTGGTACGCCTTGTGCGCCCACTCGAACTGCTGGTCGCGGTCGAGCAGCGAGTGCGCGACCTTCAGCTGGATCTGGGTGTGGCGCATCTCGTCGAGCGCGCCGAACAGCGCCATGTTGCGCCAGGCCGCCGCGAGCCCGAAGCGACCCATCCGCGACTCGGCCAGGGTCGACTCGCCCTCGGACAGCGTCACCGCGCCGAAGTGCGCCTTGATCGCGCTCTTCCACCCCGGATCGATCTGCTCGAACAGGTGTGACCGGGCGACCGCGGCGCCGACGGCGCCGACGCCCGCATCCTTCTCGGACTGGTTGTAGACGTACTCGCGGTAGGAGAGCTTGTAGGGCTCGTCCCACGTCCACCAGCGCTCGGTCGGGACCCCCGCGACGGGGCCGACGATCTCGGCGGGGAAGGCCTCCTCATGCGGGACGTAGGACAGGGTCCAGTTCATGTCCCGCGCAAGGTCATACCAGTCAGAACGCAGCAGCTTGGGCATGTGGCAGACGATGCCAGCGGGGCACCCGCACGACCATTGGTCGAAAGACCGATCTTCAGAACGTCGGCGGCGTGTTGACCCAGACGACCGAGGCCGTCACGTCTCCGGGGTTGCGGAAGCGGTGCTGGCGATGACTGGCGAACGTCATCGCGTCGCCGGGCTGCAGCACGAACGTCTCGGTCTCGTCGAGGACGACCTCGAGCCTGCCGCTCAGCATGAACAGGAACTCGTCGCCGGCATGGCTGTAGCTCTCGCTCCCGCCGCCGGGCTCGACACGGAACAGCAGCGATTCCAGGACGCTGTCGACAGCCGCGAGTTGCTCGATCCGCACGCCCTCCAGGTCCCCCTGCAGGCCCAGGCGCTCGGACGCTCTCACGACCGTCCGGCCGTCGGCGGGCGGGCCGCCCAACAAGGCGACGACGCTCGTCTGCAGCGCCGCGGCCGTCTTCTGCAGCACACCCACGGACGGGTGGGTGAGGTCGCGCTCGACCGCGCTGAGGTGCGATGCGCTGATCCCCGTCTCGGCCGCGAGTTCGCGCAGCGACACGCCCTGGCGCGCACGTCGCGACCTGACGCGCGCGCCGAGCGTCCCCGTCTGCGGCCCGACGGGTTCGCCGAGCGCGCCGCGAACGCCGGCGGTGTTGAGCCCGCTCTCGTAGAGGTCGCGGATGCGCCGCAGGCGCGCGAGGTCGCCAGGCGCGAACACCCGGTACCCCGACGGTGTGCGCGTCGGCGCAACGAGCCCGCGGGCCTCCCACTGCCGCAACCGGCCGGCTGCGACCCCCACGACCGCAGCCGCCTGGGCGACCAAGAGCCCATCGCCGACGCTCTCCGCGCTCACACGCTGGAAAGTCGCGCGACCGCGCGCACCGGGGAGCCGGTCCCCTCGCGGAAGTGCAGCGGCAGCCCGAAGTACTCGAACCGCTTGCCGACCACCTTGTCGAGGTTGGTCAGGTTCTCGGTATTGACGATCTGGTACTCGGCGCAGACCGCGTGGCCAACGAACTCCATGTCGTCGCTGTGATCGATGGCGAGCGAGTCGATGCCGATGTTCACCACGCCGGCCTCCGCCAGCCACACGGCGCCGCTGCGGTCCAGGCCGCTGTAGACGTTGATGAACTCCGGCGTGCCGAAGGTGCGGTCGCCGTGCCCGGTGTAGAGCAGCACGATGTCGCCGGACACGATCTCCAGGCCGCTGGCGCCGAGTGCCGCGGCCAGGATGTCGGCGGTGATGTAGTCGGGATGGCGGACATCGCGCAGGTCCAGGCAGATCGCCGAGCCGTAGTAGTACTCCAGCGGCATGTCGTCGAGCGTCGCGCCCGCCGGGTCGTACTCGAAGATCGCGTCGGTGTGCGTGCCGGTGTGCTCGGAGAGTAGCCAGTTGTGGGCGCGGAAGCCGAAGTTCGTGCCCCAGCGCGCCTTGAAGCCGTCGTGGGTCTGGTTGACCATCGCGAACGGGAGCTGGTGCCCGGGCCAGAGCGGCATGCCCTCGTGGATGTCGCGAGACAGGTCGATGAGCGTTCCGGCGCCGCGGTCCAGCAGCTCGGCGCCCTGGGTCGGGACGGCGGTCTTCTCGATGGTGCTCATCGGCGCACCTCCAGGTGCGGGTCGGGGTGGGATGTTGCGATGGTCACGGGAGGACGGCGATGGCTTCCGCCTCGATGAGGAAGCCGTCGTACATCAGGCCTGCGACCCGCACGGCGGTCGCGGCCGGACCGGGATCGGAGAGGTAGTCGAAACGCACAGCGCTCATGTCCTCCCAGAAGCGCTGGGCGTCCTCCGGGCGGCCGTCGAACACGTAGTACGTGTTGAGCTTGACGACGTGCTCCCAGGTCGCGTCGGCCTCGTGCAGGACGCGGGTGAGGCTCTCGAACACGTTGCGTGTCTGCACGCCGATGTCGCCGCGGCCGATGACGTTGCCATGGGCGTCGGCCGACAGCTGGCCGCCGGTGACGATGAGCTTGCCGACCCGCCATCCCTGGGAGAAGGGGGTCGGCACGTGCCAGTCCCAATGTCCCGCCGGTGCGAGGCGCTGCCGTCCTTCTTGCATGTGCGTTGAACCTACGTACTGTGCAGTAAGGTCGTGCACCGCCCACCGGTCCAAGAGCACTCCGACCGTGTGGCGCTGCGAGATCGTCAGCTGACCGACGCGCGCGCGTCGGTCCGCCACTGCGACGACGACAGCGCGATGCCGTCGAGATCCCGAAGGACGAGCGGGGTCGCCTGGCGCACGTTCGGCACCGGTCGGGCGACCGTCGGGGGGCGGGCCTCCGCCGTTGCGGTGGACGGAGGCCGCAGCAGCAGCCCCTCCTCGACGGCTTTCGTCATCGCGGCCGTGCGGCTGGACACCTCGAGCTTCTCGAGGATGTGCTCCACGTGCGCCTTGGCGGTCCGGACCGTCACCACGAGCCGCCGCGCGATCGCGTCGTTGGAGGCGCCCTCGGCCACGAGCGTGAGAACCTCGAGTTCGCGGCGGCTCAACCCGTACGGCCGCGCGGCGGTCGGGGTCATCCCGAGCAGGACCTGCCGGCCGCCACGCCGCACGCAGCGGCAGCGATGCCACGCGCCGTCGGGGTCCTCCCACAGGAACTGCGCCGCCCACCACGCCGTCGCCGACCAGTCGACGAGGGCGAGCAGGCCGCCGCAGCGCTCAAGCGTCTCAAGGTCCGACTCCGTGCTCGACGACCGCACGACCTCTGCGCGTGCACCGGTGCCGGACCCGTCGAGTTCGAGCACCACGCGCTCGTCGAGCAGGAGCGCTGAAGCCCGCGCCCGGGACTCCACCGGGTCGATCATCCGGCCGACGACGCCCGCCATCGCGGCCAGGAGGTCGCGCGCGTCGTCGGAGGGATGCTGCTGACTCGACGCGATGCAGTCGAGGAACCCGGTGCAGCGCCCACCCGACGACGACAGCGGGGCGACGCAGCCTTCAACGAAGCCGAGCGGGAGGTAGTGATCGGACATGCACCGCAGTTCGCCGGGGGCGTACGGCTGGTCGCGGACGCGCGTCGGCCAGCCATCCGGCGCGTGGGAGAAGGGCGCCACCACCTCGACTTCGAACCCCGGCCCGTCCAGGTACCCCATGAGGGTCTCCGGATAGCCGCTGGCATAGAGGCGCCTGCGCGCGCCGGTGACGGGATCCACCGCCCACACCATCCAGCCGTCGACGTGCACCACGGCGCCCGCCGCCTCGAGAATGTCCGCCAGGCGCTCCTCGACGTCGGCACGCGACGAGGTGGCGATCTCCGCGATCGTTCCCAGTATCCCGAGCACGCTCGGCGCTGTCTGCATCCTGCGCTTCATGACGGAGGGTCCCCTGCTCCTCGGAGTTCTCGCAACCTACCCATCGTCCCGTCGCGGTGACGCTGGCGCTATGGCCCACCGGTCGAATTTCGCGCGCAGTGCGGGCTGTCCCGCGTCAAGGAATCCGCATGTTCTGGCGCGTTTGAACTGGGGTGGTCGGGTCGTTTCAGGCGTTCGTGATCGGGTCGGCGAGGTAGCGTTCGATCGGCCGGTCGCCGTCGAGGGCTTCGTGTGGTCGGACGTGGTTGTAGAGCGTTCGGTAGTCGTCGACCATGCCGGTCATCTCCGTTCCGTCGGCCGGAAGGTCGCGCCAGGGCGCTTCGATCTTGATCGCGCCGTGGTAGCGCTCGATGACCCCGTTGGTCTGCGGGCTGCGGCGGCGGATGCGAACGTGCGTGAGCTCAGGCCGCTTGCCGATGAACCGCTCGAACCGGTTGCTCTTGAAGCACGGGCCGTTGTCGCTGACGAGGAAGACCTCGCCGGTCTCGGGATCGATGAGCGTTCTGCCGCCACTGGTTTTGCTTACAAGAAGTCCATCTGCCAGACCCGGTTGCGGCGGGTCCGGATCTCGACGAACGCCTCGCGGCGGCCAGCGGCCAGATCGCGGCGCTCGCGGACGTCGTCAATGGGGAGCGTCAGGCCCTCCTCGCGCAGGATCCGCAGACACGTCGCTTCGGTGACGTCGATGCCGTGTTGGTGACGGGCAAGCCAGGCGATCTTTCTGCGGTGCCCCCACATCGGAGAGTCCAGCGCGACGGCGATCACCGTCGCGCGGATCCCGTCGCGGGCCGGCCTGGGCCAGGGCCCGCGCACCCGGCTCTGGCCGGCCCGATGGCGGGCGCGGCGGTCGTAGTAGGTGCGTTCGGGCAATCCGACGACCGCGCAGAACCGACGGACGGTCAGGCCGCCTTCGATGCGGAACTGCTCGAGCTCAGCGAAACCCCGTCGCGGCCGGGGGCCGCCGCGCTTGAGCGCTCGCAACTCGACGCCAGCCTCGCCCAGGGCCCGCGTGAGGTCATCGACCTCGTCGGCCAGGCGGGCCTCGCGGCCGGTCGGCTTCGCCGCGCTGGCATCGTGCTCCAAGCCCTGGCGCCCCCGAGCAGGAACTGCTCCTTCCACTTGCCGATCGACGTCTCGCTGATGCCGTGCCGACGCGCCACCTCAGCTTGGGTGGGCTCCCCGGAGAGCACGGACAGCACGATCTTCAGCTTCACATCAACGGGGTGCTTCGGCGGCCTGGCCACGGTCATTCTCCTGCGGTCGAGAGAGGTCCCGCTACGAGCCGCAGGGCGATGTTCTCGCGGCGCAGCTGCTGCCACGTGCGCCGCGACCCATAACACTCGTAGTCGGCTCGGAACACCCGGCCGATCTCGCCGAGCAGCCGCTCATCCTCGACGGCGTGCGCCGAGCGCTGGCCCTTGCCGCGCTGGTAGTACCGCCGACGCAGCCGCCCCGATGGTCCGCTCTCGGTTCTCGCGCCTGAACCGACGCAGCTCTTCGAGCTCGTCGCTCGTCGCCGCCCCCGGACGCTTGCCCGCGTCGGCTTGGGCCTGACGGACCCACATCCGCAGCGACTCCTCATGCACGTCCAGATCCCTGGGACCTGCGCGATCGGACGACCGCTCTCCAACACGGTCTCGACCGCCCGCTCCCTCACCTCAGTGGAGTACTGCCTGCCTCGAGCCATTTGCACCGCTACTTCCTCTCTGCAGGACCGAAATCCTGTTTGGGAAGTCCCCGTCAAAGCCGGGACAGCTCAGCGCGGCGGCGTGGCACAATGTCCGACATGCGTGAACGGGCGACATTGAGGCTCGATGCAGGCGACCAGGTGCGCGTCGAGGTCGATCGGCTCGACCTCGACCGCGACGAGATAGTGGTCCATCGAACCGAGCCCGATCAGCAGTCGGCCAATAGCCGGCTGCTTGAGGTGATCGACCGGCATCTCGCCACCGCCACGCCGCATTCCGCGGGCACCACCGATCGGCTGCTCCAGGCCGATCGTGATCGCCCGTACTGATGCCCGGGCTCTACATCGACACGTCCGCGCTCGGCCGCATTCTCCTCGCCGAACCTGACACGGCCGCGATCCGCGCCGCTCTCGGGCGCTTTGATGCGTGGTGGTCGAGCGAACTGTTGGTCGTTGAGCTGCGCCGGCTCGCCGCGAAGGAAGGAGTGGTCGAGACCGGCGAAGCGCTGCTCGCTGAGGTCTCCCTGTACGCGGTCGATCGCGCACTCCTTGATCTCGCCTCGAGGATCCCGCCGATCGAGGTTCGATCGCTCGACGCGATCCACCTCCAGACCGCGGTCACGCTTCGCGACGCCGGGACGATCTCCGCCGTGATGACCTACGACCACCAGTTGCGTCGGGGCTGCGAGCACCACGGCATTCCGGCCGAGGCACCGTGACCGCCTGCAGCCCTCACGCTGCGCCAGCTCGTTCGACATCCGCCGGCCTGGCCACCGCATCTGCGCGAGCAGACCGTCCACATCTGTGAGAACCCGGTCGTCGTGGCGACTGGGGCAGACCAGCTCGGGTCAAGCTGTCCCCCTCTGGTCTGCACCCACGGCCAGCCTGGCGCGGCCGTGTTGGTGCTGCTACGCAGCTTGGCGGCGGGTGGAGCGCGGCTGGCGCACCACGGTGACTTCGACTGGGCGGCGTGCGGATCGCCAACGTGCTGCACGCACGGTTTCCCGTCGTGCCGTGGCGCTTTGACGCCGCCACGTACGAGGTCGCGGCAGCCCGCGCTCCTGGCCCTCCGCTGCGCGGGAGAACCGTCGAGGCATGCTGGGATCCAGAGCTCGCCGCCGCGATGCAGCGTGTGGGCCGAGCAGTCGAAGAGGAAGCTGTGATCGATGCGCTGCTCACCGACCTGGACCAGGAACGTCAGCGCAGCGTGGCACCTCAATCGAGGATCGAGGGCGCTCGAACGGAGCGGAACTCCACACACGTGATCTGTCCGCCGCGGGCCGTGCCCCGTCCACGAGATGCCCCGTCGGGCGTATCCTGGGGCCATGGCCCTGACCGACCGCATCACCGTCGATCCCGGCGTCGTGCACGGCCGCCCCGCCGTGCGGGGCACCCGCGTGAGGGTCAGCGACGTCC
>JBPPNC010000035.1:0-28337 GCA_051306365.1 Solirubrobacteraceae bacterium | reverse complement strand
CAGGACCTCGCGTTCCACGGTCAGTTCGGCGCCCTGAACCCGAGTGGCGATCTCATCCTCGAAACGCGCGCCTGGCGCGATCGCCTCTTCGAGCTGCGTGACACGCCGCCGCGCCGTCCGGCGCCGTGGTGGATCGCGCGGATCCAGGGGTTCGTCATGCCGGGCGGCATGGGCGGGATGGGCGGCGGGATGGCGCTCAACCAGCTGCTCGTGCAGATGGACGGCGTCGACAACCCGCCCTTCTTCCGCAAGTTCTTCACGAAGAAGCTCAACACGTTCGCCGACGCGCTGTATGTCGTGCCGCAGAAGGTCGGGAAGGCCCCGCTGCGGCTGCCGACGCCCAAGCCGCGGTCCGAGCAGATCTACTTCATCGGCGCGACCAACGTCTCGATCGACGCGCTCGATCCGGCGCTCATCCGCCCCGGCCGCATGGGGCGCCATATCTGGTTCCGCACGCCGACGAAGGACGACCGCGGCGACATCTTCGATCTGTACATGCGCAAGGTCTCGCACCTCGAGGAGCTCGACACGCCGAAGAAGCGCGACGAGATCGCCCGCATCACGAACGGCTACTCCCCCGCGATGATCGAGCAGGTCTGCTCGATGGCGCTGACGCTCGCCCACTCCGACGGGCGCCGTGAGTTCCGGTGGGAGGACATGATCGAGGCGATGACGACGATCGAGTCGGGCACGGCGCAGCAGGTCGAATACGTCGCGAAGGAGACCCGCGCCGTCGCGATCCACGAAGCCGGCCACGCCGTCGCCAGCCACGTGTACATGGAGGACACGCTGTCGACCCGCCTGTCGATCCGCAAGCGCGGCAATTCTCTCGGCCACCACCAGGCCATCGAGAAGGACGAACGCTTCAGCTCCTGGCGCAGCGAGGAGTTCGCCAACCTCGTCTGGACACTCGGCGCGATGGCGGCCGAGCACGTCTTCTACGGCGAGAACTCGTCGGGTGTCGGCGGCGACGTCGGGTCGGCGACGCACCGCGCCGCCTGGATGGTCGGGATGTGCGGCATGGGCCCGGAGCCAGTGGACCTGCGCGGGCGCGTGCCGGACGACGAGGTCGACGTGCGGGAGGACGAGATCATGAAGCGCTTCGGCCGCATGGGCGTGCAGATCATCAATCGCGCCCAGCGCTCCGGCGGCGGGGCCGATCCCCTCGCCACGGTGCTCGCCGACCCGGACAAGAAGCGCGCCGCCACCCAGATCCTCGGCCAGGCCTACCTCGCCGCCCGCTGCCTCATCGAGGCCAATCGGGACGCCGTCGAGCGCATCGCGGAGGTGCTCATCGAGCGCCGAGAACTCCACGGAGACGAGGTCGTCGAGCTGCTCGACGCGCAGCACCTCGTCAAGCCCGGGATCGATCTCACCGATCCTGACGTGTGGCCCCGCCTGTGACCGACGACGATCCGCAGCTCCCCGACGTCCCGTCCTCATCGGAAGAGGTCTCCTCGGCCGCCGACCCCGAGCGCCTGCCCGAGCCGCGCCCCGCGCCCGGCGGGGTCGAGGTGCACCGGCCCGCGGACGCGCCGCACGCCGCGCGCTTCCAGTTCCTCTTCGGCGCGCTCGCCGCCGTCGCGATCGTCGCCGTGGCGGCAGCGGCGCTCGCGATCGCCCGCGGTGGCGACGACGACACCACGACCGCCGCGACGTGGTCGACCTGGAAGCCGTCCGACGACGGCGCCGGCGAGGGCGCCGAGCAGATCGCCGAGCACATCGGCCCCCGGTACAAGCTCACGGGCGGCGCACAGCTCGTCGCCGTCACCGGCGGCCCTCTGGCGTACACCGATCCCCTCAGCAGCAGCCCGATTCCCATGCGTGTCGCGGTCCGTGGATCCGCGCAACAGGGCGGCGAGATCGACTTCCCCAAGGGGGACGGCGTGCTCTACCGCCTGTGCGGGCTCGGCGAGAACTGCGCGATCGAGAAGGGCAAGGCCAGCCAGTCGCGTCACCTGCTGCTGCGACGTGAGGGGCTCGAGCTCGCCCTGTACTCCTTCCGGTATCTCGACGATGTCGACCAGGTCGTGGTCTTCCTGCCGCCGGCGAAGGGCAGGCAGCCCTCGCAGGCGCTGCACTTCGAGCGCGGCGACCTCGAGGCCCAGCTCGACCGGCCGCTGCGGTCCACGCTTGCCGCAGAGGTGCCGTCGGTACGTACGATCGCCCGCTCACCGGACGCGCCGCAGGTCAATGCGATCACCCTGGAGAACCTCTTCCAGTTCGCTCTGCGCCCTGCGAACACGGAGGCCGAGGTCTTCCTCGTCCTCGACCCGCTCGAACTGCAGACGAGCCAGGCCCAGGCGGCCCCGCAGCCGACGCGCAGCGACTAGTTCGCGTACCGGCGGGTACGCGCCTCGCAGACGACTGGCAGTCGCATACATTCGGCATGGGGACAGCACGGTGAGGAGCGAGCCGCGGACATCATGCGCTTGCACACCAGCGTCCGCGCCGCCCGGCTGCGCGGATCCTCGCGCGCAAGGGGCTGCATCACACGTCGATCGACGACATCGCGAACGACTCCTGCCACACGAAGGGCGCGTTCGACGCGAACCTCAAGAGCAAGGAGGAACTGTTCGACGTCATGCTCGACGAGCACCTCGCCGAGATGCTCCGGCTGTTCTTCACCGGCGTCGCGGCAGGCCCAGACGCCCGCCGGCACACCGGCCTGACGCCTACGCCGCCGGCTTCGGCTCGTGCCCAGGGCAGGCCGCCACGGGGATGCGCGGATACTTGGGGTACCGCTTGTCGTCACGGTGGCGCCCACACATGGAGAACTCCGAACCGCGACCCGTCCGCACAATTCGCTGATGGCGGCAGGAGTCGCAGAGGCCGGCGAGAACCATGAGCGTGAGACTGTAGGCGACCGCCCGGCATGGCAACCGCCGCAGGCGGTACGATGCCGGACTCATTGTTTGCCGTCCGGGAGACCTCCGAAGGGAACACCTGTTTCATGAGCCTTCATCGCATCATCGTCCTCGCTGTCGTGGCCCTGCTGGCCGTGCCCGGCGCTGCCGTCGCTCAGGACGCGACGCAGGACGGCTACGGCGACGACAGCGGCCAGGTCCAGGACACGGTCACGGAGACGACCGAAACCGAGGAGGAGCCCGCCGTCGCCGGCGAGTCGGCGACCCCGGCCGCCACCGCGGCGCCGCAGACGACCGACGAGACCCTCCCGTTCACGGGCGACGACGAGATCATCATCGCCCTCGCCGGCGCGCTGCTCGTCGGCACCGGCGTGGCCATGCGCCGCATCGCGCGCCCGAACTGATCGCGCACCGTCACCATCTGCTTGAGCGGGCGCCTCCGGGCGCCTGTTCGCGTTCTGTGGCAGATACGGCGCGCAATGGTTGCATGAGCAACTAGACTCCTCCCCGTGGCGATCTTCCGGCGTCTCCTCGGCTTCCTGCGTCCGCACAAGGTGGGCGTGTGGGCCTCCCTGTTCTTCGCCATGGCGGCGATGGGCTTCACGGTCGCGATCCCGGCCCTCACGGGTGCCGTCGTCACCGCCATCCAGGAGGGCGACGCAGACAACGTCAGGCGGTATGGCCTCTTCATCCTCGTCGCGGCGTTCGGGCGCTGGATCCTCACCGTCATCCGCCGCCTCATCGCCGGGCGGGTCTCCCTCGGCGTCGAGTTCGACCTGCGCCAGCGCGTGTACACCCACCTGCAGGGACTCGAGCTCGGGTTCTTCGACCGGCAGCAGACCGGGCAGCTGATGTCGCGCGCCACCGTCGACCTGCAGTCCGTGCGGTTCTTCCTCGGGTACGGCCTCATCTTCATCACGCAGTCCGCCCTGACGATCGTGTTCACGGCGGTCGCGATGTTCATCATCGACCCCGTCCTGGCCGCGATCGCGCTGATCCCCGTGCCCTTCGTCGTGTGGATCGCGTTCCGCTACGGCCGGGTCGCGCGGCCGGCGCAGCAGGAGGTCCAGCAGCGGATCGCCGAGACGACCGCCGAGGCCGAGGAGACGATCGGCGGTGTGCGCATCGTCAAGGCGTTCGCCCGCGAGGATCGCCAGGACGCGCGGTTCGAGCACGCCGTCGGCCGGGTGTTCGATCAGTCGATGTACGCGACACGCCTGCGCGCGTTCTACCAGCCGCTCATCGGGTTCCTCCCCCAGCTCGGCCTCGCGCTCCTCCTGCTCGTCGGCGGCACCCAGGTCATCGACGGCTCGATGAGCCTCGGCCACTTCACCGCCTTCTACACCTACCTCGTCACGCTGCTCGGACCCATGCGGATGCTCGGCATGGCGCTCGGGATGGCGCAGCGCGCCGTCGCCTCCGGGGCCCGGCTCTTCGAGATCCTCGACCGCGAGCCGCGCATCACGACCGCCGCGGGCGCGCCGCCGCTCCCGGACGGCGATGGCCGCGTCGAACTGCGCGGCGTCACCCTGGACTACGACCCCGAGCGCGGGACCGCGCCGGCGCTGCGCGGCGTCGACCTCACCGTCGAGGCGGGCACGACGCTGGCGCTCGTCGGTGGGACCGGTTCGGGCAAGACGTCGCTCGTCGCGCTCCTGCCGCGCCTCTACGACCCCACCGCGGGCGATGTGCTCATCGACGGCGCGAACGTCCGCGACCTCGACATCGACGCGCTGCGCTCAGACATCGCGGTCGTCGACGACGACCCGTTCCTGTTCAGCGCGTCGGTCCGGGAGAACATCGCGTACGCCCGGCCGGACGCCACCGACGAGCAGGTCGAGGAGGCCGCCCGGCGCGCGCAGGCCGCGGAGTTCATCGACCGCCTGCCCGACGGCTACGAGACGCGCGTCGGCGAACGCGGCCTGACGCTGTCAGGCGGCCAACGCCAGCGCATCGCGATCGCCCGCGCCCTGCTGGCCGAGCCGCGCATCCTCGTGCTCGACGACGCCACGTCGGCCGTCGACGCCTCGACCGAGCAGCAGATCAAGCTCGCCCTGCGTGAGGCCATGCAGGGCCGGACGACGTTCATCATCGCCCACCGCCTCTCGACCATCGCGCTCGCCGACGAGATCGCCGTGCTCGAGGACGGCGAGCTGGCCTGCCACGGCACGCACGAGGAGCTGCTCGAGCACAACGCGCTGTACCGGGAGATCGTCGAGAAGGGCCTGCCCGACCAGGTCTTCCTCAACCGTAAGCCGGTCGAGCCCGAGGTCGCCGGTCTATGACCAGGCGCGCCGACATCCTCCGCCGCTGGCGCGCGACGAGCGGGCGTGGCACGAAGCTGCGTGGCCTGCTCCGGCTCCTGCGCCCGTACCGCGCCAAGGTGATCCTGATGTTCGGCGCCCTCGTGTTCGCGACGGCCGCCTCCCTGGCGCCCGCGCCGCTCGTAGCGGTCGCGATCGACAAGGGCATCACCGCGAAGGACGAGCAGGTCCTCTATCTCGTCACGGCCGCGTTCGTCGCCGCCGCGGTCATCTACTGGCTCGCCACGTACCTGCAGACCTACCTGACGGGCTGGGTCGGCCAGCGCGCGCTGCAGGACCTGCGGCTGCGGATGTTCCGACACCTGCAGACGATGCCCGTCGGGTTCTTCGAGCGGCGCCGGGCCGGCGTGCTCATCAGCCGGCTGACGAACGACGTGCAGGCGCTGGACTCGCTCGTCACCGACTCGGTCACCACGCTGTTCCAGGCGACGCTCACGCTCGTCGGCACGATGGTCATCCTGCTGCTGCTCGACGTGCAGCTCGCCCTCATGGTCTTCCTGATCTTCCCGATCATGTTCCTGGCGTCGCTGGCCTTCCGCATCATCAGCGCCGACGCCTACCGGCGCACGCGCGAGACGATCGGCTCGATCACCGCATACCTCCAGGAGACGCTGTCGGGCATCCGCGTCGTCCGCACGTTCGGGCAGGAGCCGCGCCACGTCCGCGAGTTCGGCGAGCTCAACGACAGGAACCGTGACGCGAACATGACGACGGTCAACCTCAACGCGGCGTACTTCCCCGCGGTGGAGATGGTCGGCTCGGCGGCCACCGTGGCCGTGATCCTCGTCGGCGGGGCGCAGGCCGTCCAGGGTGACATCAGCATCGGTGTGCTCGTCGCGTTCATCGGGGCGCTGAACGGGTTCTTCGACCCCATCCAGCAGCTCTCGCAGCTCTACACGACCTACCAGGCGGGCATGGCGGCGCTCGACAAGATCTTCGAGCTGCTCGACGAGGAGTCCGACCTCGTCGACAAGCCCGACGCGATCGAGCTCCCGATCCTGCGCGGTGAGATCGAGTTCCGCGACGTGTGCTTCCAGTACCGCACCGACGAGCCTGACCATACGCGGGCGATGGACGGCATATCGCTGCACATCCCTCCCGGGCAGACGGTCGCCCTCGTCGGCGAGACCGGCGCGGGCAAGTCGACGTTCGCCAAGCTCGTCGCGCGGTTCTACGACCCGACCTCAGGCGCCGTCCTCGTCGACGGCCACGACCTGCGCGACGTCGCGTCCTCCTCCCTGCGCGGACAGCTCGGCATCGTGCCGCAGGAGGGCTTCCTGTTCAGCGGCACGGTGTACGACAACATCGCCTTCGGGCGCGCGGACGCCACGGAGGACGAGGTTCACGACGCCGCGCGCGCCGTAGGTGCCCATGAGTTCATCACGAAGCTCGAGCACGGCTACGACACCGAGGTCGGTGAGCGCGGTGTGCAGCTCTCCGCAGGCCAGCGGCAGCTCCTCGCCTTCGCGCGTGCCCTCGTCGCCGACCCGAGGATCCTCATCCTCGACGAGGCGACGTCGAACGTCGACCTGCACTCCGAGACGAAGATCGAGCAGGGCCTGCGCCGGCTGCTGGCGAACCGCACCGCGATCGTCATCGCGCATCGCCTGTCCACGATCCGTCAGGCCGGGCGCATCGTCGTGCTCGAGCACGGGCGGATCGTCGAACAGGGCACGCACGAGGAGCTGCTCGCCGCCGAGGGCCACTACTGGCGGCTGTACCGCGACTGGATGGAGCAGGCGGCCGCGTAGGCCTACGACCGGGGCGGCGGGCCGGCGTAGACGACGACCGTCTCACCGCGCGGGCCCGTGCCCTCGCCGCACCCCTGAAGGCCGAGCTTGGCCGCGACCCGGCGCGACCGGTCGTTCGCGGGGCGGATGAGCGCCACGACCCGGTCGAGGCCCAGCCCATCCGCCGCGTACGCGCCGACAGCTCGCGCACCCTCCGTCGCGTAGCCCTGTCCCCACGCCGCGCGGCGCAGGCGCCAGCCGATCTCCGTCGCACCCGCCTCGACGCTGCGCGGCGGCACGGGCGCGGTCCCGATGAAGCCGAGGTACTCACCGGACTCGGCGTCCTCGACGGTGAACAGCCCGGTGCCGTCCCGGCGCCAGCGCTCGAGCAGCGTGGCGAAGCCGAGCTCCGCGCTCGCACGGCCGATCGGCCGGCCCAGCCCGATGTGGCGCATCACCTCGGGGTCCGCGCACATGAGCGCGAACGGCTCGAGATCGGTGTCCCGCGGGGCGCGCAGGAGCAGCCGCTCGGTGTGCAGCTCGGTCAGCGGCCCGACCGGCACGAGGCGGCCCAGGCGGCAGTCAGTGCGTCGCCCTGCGTCTCGGTGAGCGGCGGGACTGCGAGCGGGGTCGCACGCGGGGCGCGCAGGCTGTCGAGCAGGATGCCGAGGTGGCGCTGCCAGTAGTCGGGCGCGATGTCGCCGGTGATCTCGACGGCGCGCCCGGCGCCCCAGAGGAGCACGGTGAGATCCTCGATCGTGAGGTCGTCGCGCAGCGCACCCGCCTCCTGCGCGCGGCCCACGATCATCTCGAGCTGCGGGCGCAGACGCTCGCGCAGCGTCGGCTGGCCGGTCGCCGCCATGCGGTCGGCGATGAGCGCCTTGAAGCCGCGGTCTCGCGCATGGCGCTCGAGCAGGCCCCCGAGGAGGAACACGAGGCACTCCCAGGGGCCCTCCTGCGCCGCGGCCTCGTCGGCGAGCGCGGCGATCTCGTCGGCCCGGCGATCGACGATCGCGTCGATCAGCGCCTCCTTCGTCGGGAAGCGGCGATACAACGTGCCGACCCCCACCCCCGCGCGCCTCGCGATCTCGTCGACGCCCACCTCGATGCCGTCCTCGGCAAACGCCTCACGCGCCGCGTCGAGAATCCGCTCGAGATTGCGCTGGGCGTCGCGCCGCAGGGGCGGGGAGGCGGGACCGGCCGAAGGCATGGTGCACCGATTCTAGCGGGAAAGCGGAACACGTCCTCCGCTTGCTGCTACCGTGGGCTCCCGCAAGCGGAGTCCTCACTCCGGATACGACCCCTCACCCACCCGCATGCCCAATCCCCGCACCCACTACGGCCTCACCTTCTTCGCCCTCGCCACGGGCGCCCTCGCGTTCACTCTGCTCCAGTCGATGGTCTCCCCGGCGCTGCCGGCGATCCAGCAGGAGCTCGGCACGTCGACCAGCACGGTCACCTGGGTGCTCACCGGCTTCCTGCTCTCCGCGTCGGTCGCCACCCCGATCCTCGGGCGGCTCGGCGACATGTTCGGCAAGGAGCGGATGCTGCTCGTCGCGCTCGGCGGGCTCTGGGTCGGCACGCTCACCGCCGCCCTGGCGTCCTCCATCGAGGTCCTCATCGTCGCCCGCTTCGTCCAGGGCCTCGGCGGCGCGGTGTTCCCGCTGTCCTTCGGCATCATCCGCGACGAGTTCCCGGCCACGCGCGTCCCCACCGGCATCGCGATGGTCTCGGCGATCATGGGCATCGGCGCCGGCGCCGGCATCGTCCTCGCGGGCCCGATCGTCGACGGCCTCTCCTACCACTGGCTCTTCTGGTTGCCGCTCGTCGCGATCACCATCGCGCTGGCCACGACGGTGCGCTTCGTGCCCGAGTCGCCCATCAAGACGCCCGGCCGCATCAACTGGCCCGGTGCGTTCCTCCTGTCAGGCTGGCTCGTGAGCCTCCTCTACGGGATCAGCCGCGCGTCGGACTGGGGCTGGACGTCGCCGGAGTTCCTCGGGCTCATGGGGCTCGCCGCGGCGCTCGCGGCCCTGTGGGCACGCGTCGAACTGCGCGCCGACGAACCCCTCATCGACATGCGCATGCTCCAGCAGCGCGGCATCTGGACCACGAACCTCACCGGTCTGCTGCTGGGCTTCGGGATGTTCGGCTCGTTCATCCTCATCCCGCAGCTCGCGCAGATGCCGGAGTCGACCGGCTACGGATTCGGGGCCAGCGTCACACAGTCCGGCCTCTTCATGCTGCCCACCACGGTGATGATGCTGCTCGTCAGCCCGATCGCCGGGCGGCTCACCGAGCGCGTCGGCCCGAAGGTCCCGCTCGTCATCGGCACGGCGCTCGCGTCGCTGTCCTTCCTCCTCCTGGCCGTCGCGCACGGCGAGCGGATCGACCTGTACCTCGCAGCGGTGCTGCTCGGCGCCGGCATCGGCATGTCGTTCGCGTCGATGGCCAATCTCATCGTGAGCTTCGTCCCCGCCAGCCAGACCGGCGCGGCGACCGGAATGAACACCATCACGCGCACCGTCGGTGGCTCGCTCGGCGCGCAGGTGCTGGCCAGCACGCTCGCGGCCCACCTGGCGGCCACGGGACTGCCGCTGAACACCGGGTTCACCACGGGCTTCACCATCAGCGCGGGTGCCGTCGGGCTCGCGTTCCTGGCCGCGCTCGCGGTCCCATCGCCGCAGGCGTCCACCACCGCGGTGCCCGCGCCCTCGGCCGCCTGACGAAACCCTGGGGTGGGAACTGGGGTGCCTCCTGATGGCAGGGGGCACCGCCGCGCCTAGGTTGCGGGTCATGAGCAACCGCACCCGCCTGACCACCCTCGCGATCGCCGCCGCAGCAGCCTGCGCCGCCGCCCCGGCCGCCGTCGCCTCCACCCCCAGCGTGGCGTACATCGACGGCCATGATCTGTGGTTCGCATCGGCCGACGGCACCCAGAAACGCCAGCTCACGACCACCGGCACCGCCGACCGCCCGTTCCAGGTCCCCTCCCAGGGGCCCGATGGCGCGACCGTCGCCGTCAAGCGCGAGGCCTTCGACGGCGGCTCGCGACCGGTGCTCTACCGCTACGGCGCTGACGGGACGATGCAGGCCGGCAATGTCATGCCGGTGTACTCCGGCGCGACGGCGCCGGTGTACCCGATCGGGCTGGACATGGACTGGCAGAGCAGCGCGGTCGCCTACGGCTACGCGTACTGCGGTTTCGCCTGCCGCAGCATCTACCGCGGCTACTGGCTGACGTTCTCGGACCACCAGGGGGCGTTCCCCACCAACCCGCAGGGTCAGTTCGACGCGTTCTTTCCCACCTTCTACGGCAAGCGCGTGATCTCGTCGGATTCCGGCGGGAGCCTCTTCGTGCAGCCCGACGTCGCCGAGGCGCCGTTCACCAACAGCCACCAGGGCTGGATCAGCGGGCCGGACAACAACGTCAACTGGCGGCGCGCGGAGGTCGCGGCCACCGGGCGGCAGGTCGCGCTCGAATGGTACTCGCGCACCAGCGGCGACCCGGCCAACGGGATCTACGTCGGGCAGCACACCGGCGCGGTCCCGGGCGACGTGCAGAACGTCTGCAGCCTGCCGACGGTCGGCGCCGCGAGCAACGTGACGTTCTCCTACGACGGCACGCTCATCGCCTGGCAGGACGAGGAGGGCGTGAAGGTCGCGGGTGCCCCGAATCTCGCGGCGGGAACGCCGACGTGCACCCTGAGCGCCCCGCCGCGCATCATCAGCGCGACCGGGAAGGCGCCGCACCTCGGCGGCGCCGATCCCGCGGTCTGGGCGGCGGCGACGGGCGTGCCGGGCGGCGGAACCGGCTCCGACGGCGGTACCGGCGCGGCGGGCGGCACGCAGGGCGGGCCCGCGCAGGGCTCCGCCGGGGCGGGTGCCCTGCGGCTGCAACTCCCCGCACGCACGACGCGCGCCGCCCTGCGCAGGGGCGTGACATTCACCGTGACCGTCCCGGCCGCCGGGCGCGTCGACGCCTCCGCCACGGTGCCGTCGTCGATCGCCCGCCGCCTGCACCTGCGCGGGACGGACCTGCGCGTCCTCGCCGCGTCCGGCGCGAAGGCCAAGGCCGGCACGATCGTCGCCCGAGGCCGCGGCACCGCGCGAGCCGCCGGTCCACTGACGGTGACGCTCCGCCTGACGACCAAGGTCAAGCGCCGGCTCAGCCGCCTGCGCGGCGTGACGCTGCGCGTCCAGGTCAGCCAGGGCGCAGCGACGACGGAGCGCCTGGTCAAGGTCGGCTGATTCCGCCCCGCAGCGGCGTAGGGTCCCGCTCATGCGGACCCTCGCCGCCCCGGCGCTTCCCGACCCCGTGACGCTCGACGCCGACCTCCTCGTCCACGGGGACAACGCCGACGTGCTGCCGCGCCTGCCCGCGGGCGCGTTCGACCTCATCTACCTCGACCCGCCGTTCAACACCGGCCGCCCGCAGACCCGCGCCACCATGCGGGTGAAGGCGGACCCCGAGGGCAGCCGCACGGGTTTCGGCGGGCGCCGGTACACGACCGAGGAGGTCATGCGCCGCGCGTTCGCCGACACGTTCGACGACTACCTCGCCTTCCTCGGCCCCCGGCTCGAGCGCTGCCGCGACCTGCTCGCCGACCACGGCACGCTGTACCTGCACCTCGACCCGCGCGAGAGCCACTACGCGAAGGTGCTGCTCGACCAGATCTTCGGACGGGAGTGTTTCCTCAACGAGATCGTGTGGGCGTACGACTTCGGGGCTCGAACCCGGCGCCGCTGGCCGGCCAAGCACGACACGATCCTCGTCTACGTCCGTGATCCCGAGCGCTACCGGTTCGACAGCGAGGAGGTCGACCGCGAGCCGTACATGGCGCCCGGGCTCCAGACCCCGGAGCGCGCCGCGCGCGGCAAGCTGCCCACAGACGTGTGGTGGCACACCATCGTCGGCACGACCAGCCACGAGCGCACGGGCTACCCGACCCAGAAGCCCGAAGGGGTGCTGCGACGCATCGTCACCGCCTCGTCGCAGCCGGGCGGCTGGTGCCTGGATCCGTTCTGCGGGTCCGGCACGCTCGGCGCCGCCGCCGCCGGCCTGGGCCGCCGTTTCGTGCTCGTCGACCAGGCGGCCGAGGCGGTGGAGATCGCCGGCCGGCGGCTCACGGCCCCGGAAACGACGAGGGCCACCTCGTAGGGCGGCCTCGCGTACTGCGGGACAGGGACTCGAACCCCAAATTCCAGATCCAGAGACTGGCGTGTTGCCAATTACACCATCCCGCAATCGGCTCGGAGAGGATAGCGCGCGGGCGTCCTGGCTCGTGCGCTGGATCCATCTGCACCTCGATCGCAACGAGGCATCCGACCTCGTCCCCGTCGACTCCCCATGCCGTCATCGACGCCCATGGCTGGGATCTCGCCTGGTACATCTTCCTCGACGAGGATCACCGCGTGCACCTGCGGTTCCTCGCCAGCGACTGGCGTGACCTAGATCGCCGAGAGGTCCGCGGCGGGGTCCGCCAAGACCGCGAGATGGTCCCCGAGGGGGGTGTGCTCGGTCAGGAACCGGCGGGCGTGATCCAGGTCGCCGCCGCGGCCCACGGTGAGCGCGCCCGCGAGCCTGCCCTCGCGCAGGAGCCAGAGCGTGAACTCGCCGTCGTCGACCGAGCCGCGCAGGATCTCCTCGTCGAACCCGTCGAGCGCAGGGCCGACCGACTCCAGCGTGGCCCAGTCGGCGAGATCGGACCAGAAGTACGGGACCTCGGTGTGGGCGACGTCCTCGCCCATGATGTTCGCCGCGACGGTCTTGCCGTGGGCGACGGCGACCTCGAAGTGCTCGATGCGGACATGGCGGCCGTGGATGGCGCTGTCGTACTCGCACATGTCACCCGCGGCGAAGATCCCGGGCGCGCTCGTG
The DNA here is from genome assembly GCA_051306365.1 of Solirubrobacteraceae bacterium. Taxonomy (GTDB): domain Bacteria; phylum Actinomycetota; class Thermoleophilia; order Solirubrobacterales; family Solirubrobacteraceae; genus Svornostia. The sequence continues at coordinate 15,535 of JBPPNC010000035.1, read as the reverse complement.
CGCAGGCGGTCGTCGCACAGCACGCCCCCGCCGGGGCCGAGCTCGAGCTTCGCCGCGCGGGCGAGCATGACGTCCGGTACCGCACCGACGCCCAGCACGACCGCGTCGGCGTCCAGCACCGTGCCGCCCTTGAGCACGACGCGCTCGACGCGCGGTCCCTCGCCTTCGAAGCGGTCGACCTCGGCGCCGCCGACGAAGCGGATGCCCTTCGACTCCAGCAGGCCCTCGAAGAACCGGCCCGCGGTGTCGCCGAACCCGCGCGACAGCGGCAGGTCCTCCTGCATCACGACGGTGCACCGCTTGCCCATCGACGTCAGCGTCGCCGCGACCTCGCAGCCGATGTACGACCCGCCGACGAGCACGACGTTCGCCGCCTCGGCCGTGTCGTCGCGGATGGCGTCCGCGTTGCGCAGGGCGCGCAGGTAGTGGATGCCCTCGAGGTCCGAGCCGTCGACCGGGAGCCGCCGGACGTTCGCGCCCGACGCGATGAGTGCGTGGTCGAACGACACCGTCAGCTTGGTGGAGAGCGTCGCCTCCTTTGCCTCCGTGTCGAGCTTCATGACGCTCGTGCGGGTCAGCAGCTCGATGTCCTGGTCGGCATACCACTCCAGCGGATGCAGGTACGCATCCTCCTTCGCGCTCGTGCCGGCCAGGTAGTCCTTGCTCCCGGGCGGCCGCTCGTACGGCGGGTCGGGCTCGCGGCCGACCAGCAGGATGCTGCCGGAGAACCCGCCCTCGCGCAGCGTCTCGGCGCAGCTGGCGCTGGCGGCGCCGCCGCCGATCAGCAGGACGTCGACGTCCCGGTCAGCCATGGGCGCCGTTCCGGGAGAACTGCGACGTGATCGAATCCTCGAGCCCGGGATCGAGCACGACGAGGACCTCGTCGCCCGCGCTCACGACGGTGTCTGGCTTCGGAACGAATCCGCCGCCGCCGGCGGGCAGCACGGAGATGATGAGGCTGCCGTCCGGGAGCTCGATCTCGTCGACGCGGCGGCCCTCGGCCGGTGCGCCGGCCGTGACCTCCACTTCGATGATCTCCAGCTGCTCGTCCGGGAGGTCGAGCAGGTGGACCAGGCCGTGGCCGGGGACCTCGTGCTCGATGAGGTTGAGGATGAGGTCGGTGGCGCTCACCGCCGGCATGATGTTCAGCAGCCGGAAGTGCTGGAGGTTCCGCGGGTTGTTGCAGCGGGCGATGATCCGCTCGCAGAGATACTTCTCTTTGGCCACCTGGCAGATGAGGATGTTGTCCTCGTCGTCGCCGGTGACCGCGACGACCAGGTCCGCACGGCCGATGCCGGCGCGCTCGAGGACCCACAGCTCGGTGCCGTCGCCGTACTGCACGACGTGCTCGAGCTCCTGCTCCAGGCGGAGGTACGTCGCGCGGTTCTGATCGACGAGCGTGACCTCGTGGTTGCTGCGCAGCAGCTCGCGGGCCAGGTTCAGGCCCACCTTGCCGCCGCCGACGATGACGACGTACATCAGGCGGTCAGCCCCAGTGATGCGTTGAACATCTCGATCGCGTGCTTCGTCGGGCAGATCGTGTTCAGCCCCTGCTCGCGATACCAGTCCGACCGGGCGGGATCCATGACCCGCACGATGACACGGTCGACGCCGAAGCGCCGCTGCGCGACCTGGGAGATCGTGAGGTTCGTGTTGTCGCCGTTCGTGGAGGCGATGAAGACGTCCGCCTCCTCGATGCCGGCCGCGATCAGCGCCTCGACCTCGAGCGCGGTGCCCACGGTGAAACGGCCGCCGGCGTCTTCCCATGTGGTTTCCATGCCGGCGTCGAGCCGCTCGTGGCTGAGCGGGTCGTCATCCAGGACCGAGACCTCATGACCGGCCGCCAGCGCGGAGCGGGCCACTGCGGACCCGACGCGCCCGGCGCCGACGATCAAGATGAGCATGCGCCGGACTCTAGTACGTCCATCCGCTCGGTCGCCTGCCCGTCAGGGCGCCGGCGTCCCGTCGACCGCGCCGGGCATCGCCTCGGCCGGCGGCGCGGTCAGGATGACGCGGCACGGGGCCTTCTGCAGCACGTACTTCGTGGCCTCGCCGACGAAGTTGTCGAGCGGTCCCCCGCGCCCGCCGAAGCGTGCCCCGCCGCGGATCCGGGACGGCTCCTCGGCGGCGAGCACGATCGCCTCGACGCCGCGGCGGCGCGCCTCCTCGCAGATCGCCTGGCCCGCGCGCCGCGCGCGCACGGTCGCGGTGGCGACCTCGACGCCCATGTACTCCTCCCCCACCGCCTTCGCCCGCGCGAGCGCGGTCCGGGCCCGCTTGAGCTGCTCGTCGGGGAGGCGTGCGTCGATCGGCAGGGACATCGGCACCTCGAAGATCCAGATCGCCTCGATCGTCGCCCCCGCGTCGTCCTCGCCCTCCTCGGCGGCGAGCCGCCCGGCGGTCTGCACGATGTCGTCGTCGAGCGCGTTGCCCAGGATCGGCACGAGGATCGAGCCGAACTCCACTCGCTGCGCCTCGGTGCGCAGTGCGGCCTCGGGCACCTGCACGCGCTCGAACAGGGGCATGCCGCGCATCCGGCGGTAGCCGACGTACATCAGCAGGCCGGCGATCATCCAGCCCATGCCGACGAGCCGCGCGGCGGTATGCAGGGCGACCAGGCTGACCAGCAGCGCGACGGACACCCCGAAACCCAGGACGGCGGGCAGCGGCAGCGATCCTCCGCGGACCGGCACGGACAGCGGGATCCGATACGGCCGGGTGAGCCGCGGTTCGCGGTAGCGCAGCACGATGATCGACAGGTGCGCGAGGGTGAACGCGAGCAGCGCGCCGAATGCGTAGATGCTGACGAGGAACTCCAGGTCCTGCGGGAGCACGAGCACGATGGCCAGCGCGGCCGCGATGAGAATCACGACGAACGGCGTGGCACGGGCTGCGTGCAGCCGCCCCAGGCGCCGGGGGATCTGCCGGTTCGTCGCCAGCGAGTACGCCAGGCGGGACAGGCCGAGCATGGCGGAGTTCGCGGCCGCCACCAGCGTGACCGCGGCGAGCGCGGCGACGACGTAGGTCAGCGCGTCGGCGAGCCACGCGGGATCGAAGACCTCGACGACCCCCACGACGGGCGCCTCGACCTCGTCCTCCAGCGGGCTGCGGTTTCCCTCGATCGGCAGCGCCGTGACGGCGACGAGCGCGATCCCGGTGTAGATGACGAGGACCGACCCTGCGGCGCTCGTGATGAGCCGGCGCAGCGCTGCGCGCCCGACGCGCAGCTCGCCCGCCAGGCCGGACGCCGACTCGAGCCCCGTGAACGCGACGGTCGCGAGCGTCAGCGCGAAGACGAGGTTGCCCCAGGTCGGGGCGCTTCCCAGCTCAATCGGATCGAGCAGCACGTCGGGCTGCCAGAAGAGGATCAGGCCGAGGACCACGATGAGCCCCTGCAGCGCCAGGTCCAGGATGACGAGCGCGCCGACCCGCCGCGCCCGGTCGGCGCCGAACCCGCGGATGTTGTGGACGGCGACGTACGCGATGATCGCGATGCAGGCCACGGTCTCGACGGCGCCGCTGCCGAGCGGCGACCAGAACACGGCGAGGTAGTTCGTGGCGGAGAGCGACGTGACGGCGACGAGGATGAGGAAGTCGAGCAGGATGGCCCAGCCCGCCACGAAGCTCCACAGCTCGTTGAACGCGTAGCGGGCGAACACCGTGGAGCCCGAGCGCTCCTGATGCAGCGACGCGCCCTCCACGTATGTCATCGCGGTGAGCGCGAAGAACAGGCCGGCCGCGAGGAAGACGAGCGGCGTCAGCCCGAGCGCGCGCTCGGCGACGACCCCGAGCGAGAAGTAGATCGCGCTGGCGAGCGACGTCCAGATGACGGCGAACAGCGTGGGTGCGCCGAGCCAGCGGCGTCCGAGTGTGCCCTGGTTCACGCGCGCTCCCGCGTGCGGTCGAGCCACAGCCGGGCGACGCCCGCGCCGCCGAGCAGGATCCCGAAGAGGACCCCGATCGAGAACGGGCCACCGCCGCGAACGATCGTGTTCACGAGCAGTGCGATCCCGAGCAGCACGAGCAGCACCGACATGACGCGCGTGCCGGCGCGGTGGACCGAGGCAGGATCGACCATGGCCGCAAGCGTAGAGGCCGCGGCTGTGTGACCGATCTCCACTCCAAAACCCCCCGGCGGGAGGGGGCATTCGACCGACTGGCGAACGGATGTCGACACCAGGGCCATCGAGTGCCGCGGCTCACCCGCCGACTCAGACGCCCAGTGCCTTCCACCACCCCCCGCCGCGCTCTCCTCAACGCGCTGCGCGACATCTGCGCGCAGCAGACGGTGCCCCTGACAGCTCTCCAGGTCCGCCGCCACGCGGCGGCGCTCTTCCCAGAACTCGCGCTGACGCTACGCCTGGATGACGCAGCGACCGACCCCGAGCCGGCGCCCGGCCACGACATCCCTCTGGTGGCCCGGGGCCGCACCATGGGCGTGCTCCGCGCCGCGGTCGACCCCGCGGACGTGCTCGACGCTCCGGCCGCCGAGATCCTGGCCGGCCTCGCCGAGCAGGCCGCGCTCGCGCTCGCCAACGCGGCACTGCTCGAGGAACGAGCCGAGCTCGCCCAGCGCGACCCGCTGACCGGGTTGCTCAACCACCGCGAGTTCCACGAGTGACTGCGCGAAGCGACCACGATGTCGGTCGAACCCCGCCCGCTGGCCGTCGTCCTGCTCGATCTCGATCACTTCAAGTACATCAACGACGTCCACGGCCATGCCGAGGGCGACCGCGTCCTGCGCGCCGTCGCCGGCGCGCTCGCCTGCTCCTGCCGCTCCGGGGATCCCACCTTCCGCATCGGCGGCGACGAGTTCGCGATGCTCCTGCACGACGCCGATGCCGAGGAGGCCACCCAGATCGCGCTGCGCGCCCGCGCGGCCGTGACGCGCCTCGACGGGCGGGTCGGCCTGAGCTTCGGCGTCGCGTCGTGGCCCGCCGACGCGGACGCGCCTGACGGGCTGCTCGCGCGCGCCGACGAGCGCCTCTACGAGGCCAAGCGCGCCGGGCGCTCCCGCGGGCCGATGCCGGCCGCGCGGCGCCAGCACGAGCGCCTCGCCGTCGCCAGTCGCCTCTCGCTCGAGCTCGCGCCGCTCACGAACCCCGCCGCGATCGCGGAGCGTGCCGTCGACGAGCTGCACCGCTCCTTCGACTTCTACCTCGCCGTCATCCAGCGGCTCGACGGGGAGATCCTTCGCGTCGTGGGGGCCGCAGGACCGCTGGCGTCCGACCCCGCCTTCCTCGCCTTCGAGCAGACCATCACGGAGGGCGTGAACGGCCGGGTGGCGCGTACCGGTGCGCCGGCCCTCATCGCGGACACGCGCGACGACCCCGACTACCTGCGCCGCGACCCGCGCACCGACCCGGGCTCTGAGGTGGCGCTGCCGGTGTTCGTCGACGGGCGGGTGTGGGGTGTCCTGAACCTCGAGCAGGTGGCCCCGGGGGCCCTCGACGCCGACGACCTGCTCCTCGCCGAGGTCGTCGCCGCCCAGGTCGGGGCGGCGCTGCACCGCGTCGAGCTCACCGCCGAGATCGAGCGAACGGTCGCGACGACGCTCAGCACGCTGGTCGACGTGCTCGAGGCCAAGGACGCGTACACCGCCCAGCACGCCCGCGATGTCGTCGAGCTCTCGATCCGCTCCGGCCGAAGGCTCGGGATGGACGCGCGGGCGCTGCGCGACGTGCGCTACGCCGCGCTGCTGCACGACATCGGGAAGATCGCCGTCCCGAGTGACCTGCTGCGCAAGCCGTCGAGGCTGACCGCTGAGGAGTTCGAGCAGGTCAAGGCGCACAGCGAGGTCGGCGACCGCCTGCTCTGCGGCATCCCGTTCCTCCGCACTGTGGCTCCGCTCGTCCGCGCCATCCACGAGCGCTGGGATGGCAGCGGCTACCCGGATGGCCTGCGCGGCGAGGATATCCCCCTGGGCGCCCGGGTCGTCGGCGTGTGCGACGCGCTCGACGCCATGGTCAGCGACCGTCCCTATCGCGCCGCCCTCGACACGGAGACGGCGCTCGCGGAGCTCACGCAGTGCGCCGGCACGCAGTTCGATCCACGGGTCGTCGCCGCCGTCCTCACCGAGGTCTCAGCCCGCGACCGGAGCCGCAGCGCCGTGGCGAGCTGACCTACACCGGCAGCTTCGCCGCGCCCGGGTCGGGCTCGGACTCGATGATCACGCGGCACGGGCGCTCGGCGAGGACGGTCTCGAGCGTCTTGCCGAACACGCTGGCTCCGGTGGTGCGCGGCGGGAGCGGCATGACGATCGCGCGGGCCCGCATGAGACGGGCCTCGTCGACGATCGCGCGGCCCGCCTGACCGGCACGGACCTTCACCCACCGGCCGGTGACGCGGCGCCCGCCCTGCAATCGCGCCTGCTCGATGAGCGCGCGTGCCTGGGCCTCCTTCGCCGGCATCGCGGCGTCGATGGGCGACGACGCGGGGACCGTGATGAAGACCAGGACGTAGATGCCGCGTCGGCGGCGGGCCGCGAGCTTCACCGCGGTCGCGAGCGCGTCGGGGTCGTACTCGGGCGTGACCTCCAGCGCGACGAGGATCGAGTCGTACTCCGCCTCGGTCTCCGTGACCGGGCGCGGGAGCGCGACCTTCACGGTGCTGGAGAGGTCCAGGCCCTGGTTGCGGCGGTAGGCGACGTAGACACCGATGCCGATCGCCAGCCAGATCACGCCGGCGATCGCCACCTCCGGGTTCAGGACGGTGACGACGACGAACGCCGTGCCGGTGCCGAGCCCACCGATGATGGCGGTCGGCGGCAGGTCGTGACCGCGGATCCGGATGTTCCCCGGGCCGCGGTAGGGGCGTTCGAAGTCGGGCTGACGGACCCGCAGCACGATGAGCGCGACGTGCGCGATCGTGAACGACAGCATCGCGCCGAACGCGTACATGTTGCCGAGGAACTCCGCCTGGCCCGGGATCAGCGTGAGACATGCGACGACGCCGAACACGAGGATGCCGACCCACGGTGTGCCGTACTTCGGATGCAGCTGGCGCAGCTGGTCGGGCATCTGCCGGTGGATGCCCATCGAGTAGACGAGCCGCGAGACGCCGATGATGCCCGCATTGGTCGCGAGGAACAGGATCGTCGCGGCGAGCAGGCCGACGTAGAGCTCACCGGCGGCCTGCAGCGGGCCGAGGTCGATCTCCTTGACGACACCAAGGATCGGATCGCCCGCGAAACCGCCCTCGTCCTCCGGCAGGCCGAGCAGCGTCTGGTATTCGCCGGTCTCCTCGTTGAACGTCACCGGCAGCGCGCTGAGCGCGATGGCGGGAAGCGTGAAGTAGATGGCGAACACCGCGATCTGCACCCGGTTGATCGCCGCGGGGATCGTCTTCGCCTCGTCCCTGGCCTCCTCGGCCATGTTCGAGATCGTCTCGATCCCCGTGTAGGCGATCATGCCGAGCGGGATCGCCACGAGGAACTGCGTCCAGGTCGGCGCGACGCCGAAGTCGACGTTGGCCTTCAGCACCTCGGGTGAGAACACCAGGACGAACCCGATGATCACGAGCGCGAGCTGCGTGAGGAAGTCGACGACCGCCAGCAGGATGTTCAGCCCGGCAGACTCCTTCACGCCGATGACGTTCACCACCGAGAGCAGCACGATCACTCCGATGCCGAAGATGATGTCCCCCGGGGCGCTGCGCAGCGGATCCCAGAACAGCCCGCCGATGTAGTGCGGCACGAAGAACGCCGAGATGGCGATCGTGATGAGGTAGTTGAGCATCTGTCCCCACGCGGCGAAGAACGAGACGAACTCGTTGAACGCGCGCCGCGCGAAGCTCGACGACCCGCCGGCCTCGGGGTACATCGCCGTGGCCTCGGCGTAGGTGGCGGCCGTGCAGAAGAAGAACGCGCCCGTGATGATGAAGACGAGCGGGGTGAGGCCGAGCGCGAGGCCCGCGACGAGACCGAGCGCGTAGTAGATCGACGAGCCGACGTTGCCGTAGGCGGTGGAGAACAGCGCGTTGACGCCGAGAACGCGCTGCAGTCCGTGAAGGCGACGCTCGGCCAAAGCCGGGGAAGCCTAGCGCTCCCCCGGCGAGGTGACGGTCTGCCCTATTGCCCGGGAATCCAGAGGCGACCGGACGCCTGGCCCTGACCCGGTCCTGCGGGCGGCTCGGGCGCCGCCGCGGGCTGCTCCGGGGCCGGCGCCTCTCCGGGGGCGGCGGGCTCGCCCGCGCCGCGGGCGTAGGCGATCTGCAGCTGCGAGAGCGCGTCGCGCAGCTGGGCCGCCTCGGGGCCGAGCGCGGACTCGACGAATGGCAGCAGCGCCCGGGAGGCGTCGATGGCCTGCCGGAGCTGCTCGGGGTCCTGTTCGTCCTCGGTGCCGGGCGCGATGCCGGCTTTGCGGGCGCCGAGGTTGATCAGCGAGACCACGGTCTGGACGATGACGTCCTCGACGCGCAGGCGCTTGATCTCGGCCTCGTAGGCCGCCCGGAGCTCCTCCTCCGTGGGCTGCCGGCCCTCGCCGGGGCCTCCGGGGGGAAAGCCTCCACCGGGCGGCTGGTCGGAAAAGCTCACGCGGGCACCTCCATCCCATAGCTGCGAGCAGTCTGCTGCACGGTCCCAGCGTAGACGGCGCGGAGGTCGGCCCCCGCCGCTTGCTCGCGCCACTGGCGCTGCGCGCCGTTGCCACCCCGCTCTGCGGGGTTCACCAGGTCCACGCCCAGCTCGGCGCGGACGGGCGCCGTCCACGCCGCCAGACGCGGCACGATGTGCGCCGCCGGGTACGTCGTGCCGGTGTCGAGGTCGAGCATCTCACCGTCGAGGCCGTAGCGGATCGCCCGCCACATGTTCTCCTCGATGAGGCTGCCGGGCGGTGCGGGAAGCGGCCGGCCCTCGTCCTCGTCGCGCATGGCCTGCGCCACGCAGGCGACGATGAGCCGCGCCAGGTCGTCGGACTCGCCGGCGGTCATCTGCGCGTCGCAGACCCGGACTTCGACGGTGCCGTAGGAGAAGTGCGGGCGCACCGACCACCAGACCTGCGTGTACTCGACGATCGAGCCGGTGCGGATCAGGAGGTCGACGTAGGCGCGGAACGCCTCCCAGGAGCCGTACGCGTCCGGAATGCCGCAGCGCGGGAACGACTTCGTGAACGTCTGGGTGCGCGTGGTGTGGAGGTTGGCGAAGTGCCCGTCCACGTACGGCGAGTTCGCCGAGACCGCGAGCAGCAGCGGGAGGATCGGGCGCAGCCGGTCGCAGACCCGCACAGCGCGGTCCGCGCCCTGGACGCCGACGTGGGCGTGCATCGAGAAGGTGTTGTTCCGGCGGGCGACGTAGCCGAGCCCATCGACGACCCGGCGATAGTGCTCGGTGTCGATGTTCGGCTGCTCGCGGTAGTCGGCCCACGGGTGCGTGCCCGTCGCGCCGAGCGCCACGTCGTGACGGGCGGCGTGGGCGAACAGGCGGCGGCGCAGGTCGTGCTGGCGCGCCATGGCGTCCTGGACATCGCTGCCGGCGCCGGAGACGATCTCGATCTCCGAGCTGATGAGCTCCCCGGTGATCTGCGCGTGCAGCGCCGGGTCCTCGGCCGCCGCGGCGTCGCGCAGGTGCTCGAATCGCGGGATGAGCTCGTGCGTGCGCGGATCGAGGAGCGCGAACTCCTCCTCGAGGCCGACCGTGAGGTCGCGGGACGCGGCGAAGATCTCGCGCGCGTGGTCCAGATCGATCGGCAAGAGCGCGGTCAGGTCAGGTAGAAGTACAGCGCGTACAGCAGATCCACCGCCGGCGACGACGTGTGGACGGTGACCTCCGGCGGCACCTGCAGCAGCGCCTCGGAGTAGTTGAAGATGATCTTCACGCCCGCCTCGACCAGTTCGTCGGCCAGCGGCTGGGCCGCAGCGCCGGGCACGGCGAGGACGCCGACGACGATGTCCTCGTCGGCGACGACGTTCTTCAGGTCGTCGGCCGGGCGCACCTTGACGTTGCCCACCGGCTCGCCGACCTTCTTCGGGTCACTGTCGAAGATCGCGACGACCCGGAAGCCGTGGTCGGCGAAGATGTCCGACGACGCGATGGCCTTGCCGAGATGGCCGGCCCCGAACAGCGCGATGTTGTGCTGGCCGGCGGTCCGCAGGATCTTGCGGATCTGCGAGACGAGCGAGTCGACGTTGTAGCCGACCCCGCGCTTGCCGAACTTGCCGAACCCGGAGAGATCGCGGCGGATCTGCGTGGAGTTGACGTGCGTGTAGTCGGAGAGCTCCTGGCTGGAGATCGTCTCCTTGCCCATCTTCTTGGCCTGCGTGAGCACCTGCAGGTAGCGGGAGAGGCGGGCGGCCACCCCGAGCGACAGCCGGTCCTGGCCGTTGCTGTCGGCCCGTCCGGACTGTGCGATCAGGTCCCCTTGTGGCATGCCGCTACGACTTTACGCCAGCGCGGCGCGGAGGGCGCGCTCATCCACGAAGAAGTCGAACAGCTCCTCACCATCCAGTGCGATGACGGGGATCCGCTCCAGGTACCGGACGTGCAGGTCATCGTCGCCCTCGATGTCGATCTCTTCGATCGAAAACCCCAGCTCAGCGGCGAGTCCGATCAGCTGCGTCCGTGCGTCATCGCACAGGTGACAGCCGGGCCGCCCGTACATCGTCACGGTGCGCGCGATCACGCCAGCGCACGCTCGCCGCTGGCGTACGCATCCATGCCCAGGTACCCCGGATGGGGGATCGGGGCGACGAACCGCGCCGCGCTGGCGATCATCGCGGCGTTGTCGGTGCACAGCGCGCGGTCGGGGACGTGCAGGGTCGCGCCGAGCCGCTGCGCCGCGGCGCGCAGTGGCCCGTTGGCGGCGACGCCCCCGCCCAGGGCCAGCCGATCGAGCCCGGTCTGCTCCAGCGCGCGCTCGCAGCGATCAACGAGCGCGCGGACGATCGCCGACTGGTAGCTCGCGGCCAGATCGGCCGCCTGCCGCGCCGTCTCCTCCTCCCCCAGGTCCCGGACCGCGTAGAGCAGCGCGGTCTTCAGGCCGCTGAAGGACGAGTCGAGGCCGGCCACCTTCTTGGCGGTCGGGAAGCTGAACGCCTCGGGGTCTCCGTCGGCGGCCAACCGCTCGAGCGCAGGGCCGCCGGGGTACGGCAGCCCGAGCATGCGCGCGCCCTTGTCGAAGGCCTCCCCCGCGGCGTCGTCGAGCGTGCGGCCGAGGACCTCGAAGCCGTCGTGCTCCTCCACGCGGGCGAGCAGTGTGTGCCCGCCGGATGCCAGCAGGCACACGAACGGGGGCTCGAACGGGTCAGGCCCGATGAAGTTCGCCGCCACGTGGCCCTGGAGGTGATCGACGGGCGCCAGCGGCAGGCCCCGGGTGGCCGCGATGGCCTTCGCGGTCACGATCCCGACGAGCAGCGCACCCACCAGGCCCGGTCCCTGCGTGACCGCGACGAGGCCGATCCCGTCGAGCTCCATGGCCGCCTGGCGCAGCGCATCGTCGACGACCGCGTTGACGAGCTCGACGTGATGGCGTGACGCGACCTCGGGCACCACGCCTCCGTACCGGTCGTGGATGCCCTGCGAGCTGATGACGTTGCTCGCGATCGTCCCGTCGTCGCGCAGGACCGCCGCGCAGCTGTCGTCACAACTGGTTTCGAGGGCGAGGATCACGCGGTCGGCTGCACCGGCCCCGCGGCCGGTACGTCGTCGAGGCGCCCCTCCAGGGTCGCCGGGGTGCGCCACATGATGAGCGCGTCCTCGCCGTTGTCCTGGTAGTAGCGGCGCCGCCGGCCGGCCGAGCGGAAGCCGTAGCGCTCGTACAGCTCGATCGCCCCGGTGTTCGACGGCCGCACCTCGAGCGTGTACCGGGCCTGCGGGTCGCCGATGCGGCGCAGCAGCTCGTCGAGCAGGCTCGTGGCGACGCGCTGCCGGCGCAGATCCGGGTCCACCGCCACGTTCATGATGTGCCAGACGGTGTCGTATTTCGAGCAGATCAGGTAGCCGACGATCCGCCCCTCGCGCAGGGCGGCAAGGCACACGCCCGACGGTTTGGACAGCTCCAGGACGAACATCGCCAGCGACCAGGCCGTCGGAAACGCGCGGCGCTCGATCGCGATGACCTGGGGCAGGTCGGAGTACGTCAGGCGGCGCAGCTCCAGGGGCTCGGTCACGGGGTTCGGGCTCGTCGGGTGATCTCGGCGTCGGGGACTCGCAGGTAGTCCGGGACGACCGCGTCGCGTCCGAGGTCCGGCGCGCCCGCGGCAAGACCGCAGACCGCGGCGGCGCCGATGCGGTGCGCCGCGTCATCGCGCGCCGGGACGACCGCGCCGCCCCGTTCCAGCTCCTGGGCAAAGCGTAGCGCCCCGTCCCCCACCGCCACCCAGCGACGGCCGTCCTGGCGTGCGGCAAGTGCAGGGAGTTCCTCGGGGCGCGCGACCTGCGGCGCGAAGATCTCGGCACCGTCCTCGTACGCCGCGACGAATGCCTCTCCGCGCCGGGCGTCGAGCACCGCGAGCACCGGTGCACCGGCCGGGCCGCCTTCGGCGAGCGCACGCAGGGAGGAGATCCCGACCAGCGGGACGTCGAGCGACTGCGCCAGCGCACGGGCCGTGGAGACGCCGATCCGCAGACCCGTGAAGCCCCCGGGGCCGACGCCGACCGCGACGCGTTCCAGCTCGTCGTACGCGACCCCTGCGGCGGTGAGCGCCTCGTCGGCGAGCGTGAGCAGGGCGCTCGTGTGGTGCGGGCGGGCCCCGGGTTCCGGGTCGTCGCGCCGCTCGACGACGGCGCCGTCCGCGCAAAGGACCCCGACGACGGTGGCCGGGGTCGCCGTGTCGAAGGCGAGCAGGCGCATCACGGGCGCTCGACCGTCACGACGCGGCGGTCGCCCCCGGCGTGGTCGAGCCGGACATGCGCCGCGACCCGGCCGTGCTCGGCCGCCCAGCCCTCGCCCACCTCCGGCCATTCGACGAACGCGATGCGCTCGCCGCCGACCTCGTCGTCGAGCAGCGCCGGATCCTCCGCCGCGAGATCGCCGAGGCGGTACAGGTCGAGGTGCGAGAACTCCCGGCCCTCCGCCTGGTACCGGCGGGCGACCGTGAACGTCGGGCTCGTCACCGGGCCGGTGACCCCCAGCTCGCGTAGGGCGCCGCGCACGAACGTCGACTTGCCCGCCCCGAGGTCGCCGGAGACGAGCACGATATCGCCGGGGCGCAGCTCACGGGCCAGTTCGGCCGCGAGGACCGCGGTCTCCTCGGCGGAGACGGTCTCAGTGACGGCGGTGCGCACCGCCGCGCAGGCGCAGCCCTGCGCCGAGCAGCAGCAACGACCCGCCGGCCAGCGCGATGAGCCACGGATCGTCGCCGGTCCGGGCAAGCTCGCTGGACTCCGTGGCCGCGTCGTCGCTGCTCTCGGAGGACGTGCTGCCCGTGTCCGACGTGTCCGTGCTTGCGCCCGAAGACGACGACTCCGTGGTCGTCCCCGACGTGGGCGGGGTATCCGAAAGGCCGTCACCGGTCGTCTCCGTGGGCGTGTCCGCCTGGGCGTCCTGCGCCGTCGTCTCCGGGAACGGGTCCTTGTACTGGTCGTCGCCCGCCCCCTGGGCGAACGCCGGAGCCGGAACCGCGACAGCGCACACGAGCACGGCTGCCAGGAGTCGGCGGCTCAGCGTGGGGGCAAGATCGGTCAAGGGCATATCAGTCGTAGTGTTCGGGGCCGTGCGACTCCATCCTTCCCGGTGGCGCGGACGTGACAGCCCACAGGTCGCCGGGCTGGCCGTCGCGTCGCTCACCGCAAACGCCCTCGCGATCGTCTTCACCGTGGTGTTCGCGCGGGTGCTCGGGGAGGAAGACTACGGATCTCTCGCGGCATTGACGTCCTGGCTGCTCATTCTCGGGGTTCCCGGCTCCGCGCTCCAGGTCGCGTCGGCGCGTGACGTGGCGGCGGGGAGATACGGGGACGGCCCGAGGCTGGCGGCCGTGACGCGTCGCTGGCTGCGACCAGTGATCCTGGCCTCTGTCGCGCTGACCCTCTTCAGCGTGGTCACGCGGGAGCAGATGGCGGAGATCACGGGCGTCGAGGAGGCATGGGCAGCCGCACTGGTCCTCCCCGGAGCCTGCGCGTGGTTCGCGCTCTGCCTGCTGCGCGGCGTCCTGCAGGGCGACGGCGCGGTTCCCGCCGTCGGCTGGAGCATCGCCGGTGAGGCCGCCGGCCGCGTGGTCTGCGGCCTGCTGCTCCTGCTCGTGGGCGGAGGGGTGGTCGGTGCGTTCGCCGGGACGCCGCTGTCGTTCACCATCGCGGCGAGCGTCCTCGCCGTCGTTCTGCGGCGCCGGGTCGGCCACGCCGCGCAGGACGCGCCGGCGCCGGAGACCGCGGGCCTGCACCGCGTGGCGGCCGGCGCGTGGGCGGCCATCATCGCCCTGACGCTCCTCATGGTCCTACAGAGCCTCGATGTGATCGTGGCCAAGCACCAGCTGTCCGACGACGAGGCAGGCTCCTACACCGCGGCGGCGGTGGCAGCGAAGGTCCTCATCTGGGTCGCGATCGGACTGGCGGTCTACGTCGTCCCCGAAGCCTCCCGTCGCGCCTCCCGAGGGGACGCGCCGTTCGGCGCGCTCGCGCAGGCCCTCGGCGCCATCGCGCTGCTGGCCGTCCCGGTGCTTCTCATCTTCCTCGCGGCCCCGGACCTCCTGCTGCGACTGGGCTTCGGCCCGGACTTCGAGGATGCCGCGCCCGCGCTGCTGCCGCTGGGCACCGCGATGACGCTGCTGGCGTGCTGCTACCTGTCCGGCCAGTACCTCCTCGCCCTGCGCCACTGGACGTTCCTCGCCGTCCTGGTCGCCGCGATGCTCGCGGAGCTCGGCGGCCTGCTGGCCTACGGGGACGATTTCCGCTCGATCGCCCTGGTCGTCCTCGCCGTCCAGTCGGTCGGTGCGCTGACCATGCTCCTGCTCGCCGCAAGGGCGGCGCCCCGCGGCGTCGTCGCGGAGGCTCCGGTGTGATCGGCCGCGCCGCCCTCCTCGCGCTCGCCGCCGTCGCGCTGGCGTTCCTCATCCCGCAGGCGCTCGAGGAGCGCGACCTGCGCCGCGGTCGCGCCCTCGCCCCGGCCGCCGGGAGCGGGGATGAAGCGCGCGCTGCGCTGCGCTCCGCCCGCCGGCACAGCCTGTCGGGCGAGCCGCGCATCCTCGAGGCGCAGCTGCTGCTCTTCGGGGCCAAGCCCGACGAGGCGCTCGCCGTGGTCCTCCCCGTCGCCCGGCGCGAGCCGGAGAACCTGCCGGCCTGGCGGGCCGTCGCGGCCGCCGCGCGCCAGCGCGGCGACCTGACGCTCCAGCAGGAGGCGCGGGACCGCCTCGTGGCGCTGGACCCGCGCTCAGCCCGCTGACTCCTACGAGAGCTCCCGGCGGCCGATCGCCTGCGCGATCGCAAACGCGCCGACGACGAGCCCCTGGGCCAGGGGGACTCATGGCTGCGCCTCCCCCGTTCGGTCGGCCAACGCGAGCAGCAGCCCCATGGCCGTGAGCGCGGGGATCGTGACCGCGGGCATCTCCCAGTCCCAGTCGACGCAGGCATGCACGGCCCAGGTCAGCGCGAGCGACGCGGGCCCCG
>JBPPNC010000154.1:0-6177 GCA_051306365.1 Solirubrobacteraceae bacterium | reverse complement strand
AGACGGCGGTCCTGAACGCCAACTACCTGCTCGCCAAGCTGCACCAGGACCCCGAGGTCGCCGGGTACCTGCCGCTGGCCTTCGGCAAGCTCTGCATGCACGAGTTCGTCCTGTCGGGCGCGCCGATGAAGAAGGAGCTCCAGATCAAGACGCTCGATCTGGCCAAGCGCCTGCTCGACCACGGCTACCACCCGCCGACGGTCTACTTCCCGCTGCTCGTCGACGAGGCGCTGCTCATCGAGCCCACCGAGACCGAGACGCGCGAGACGCTCGACGGCTTCGCCGAGGCCATCGTCGCGATTCTCAACGAAGCCCAGGACGACCCGACGATCGCCCAGGCCGCGCCCTATTCGACCCCGGTGCGCCGGCTCGACGAGGCCGGCGCCGCGAAGCACCCGGTCATCCGTCAGCCGCTGTAAGCCGCGGGTCAGGCCCGGCGCGTGCCGTTCGGGCCGACGACCCACCACAGTCCGCCGTTGAGGAACACGTTGTGGCAGCGGACCTCGCCCGGTCCCTCGTTGACGTAGAAGTACAGGGGCTGGCCGTTGTAGCCAGAGGACGGTCCTGCCCGAGCCGGGCGGTGCGACGATGTGCGTGCGCCCCGCCGCGACATCGCGGTCGAAGGCCTCGAGGGCGAGCTCCTGGCAGTGACGCCAGGTCCCGGTGAAGCGCAGGCGGTCGGGCACGCGCGGGATTGTCGTGGCCCGGCGACGGCAGCGGCGCTGCTGTCGTCCCAACACCGGTCGCGGGTGCGACCGGCCCGGGCGGTGCCGCTGCTCGTACGGCGGCACCGCCCGGGACCGGTGAGTCCCATCCCACGCACCGGCTTGAGGTCCATCTCGCCGTGCGGCCATGGTGGCAACGCCTGACCGGTCACGGCACCGACCGGCGGGCACAGGCCGCTCCTCCCGATGGTCCGACCGGGGACCGGAGCGACGCGGCGAACGACTAGATTCCGCCCCGTGCGCATCTTCTCCGGCATCCAGCCCACGGGCCGCAAGCACCTCGGGAACTACATCGGGGCGATCCGGCAGTATGTCGAGGGGCAGGACCGGGGGGATCCGGCGATCTACTGCATCGTCGACCTGCACGCGATCACCGTGAGCTACGAGCCCGAGGTGCTGCGCGAGCGCGTCTACGACACCACGGCCATCCTCCTGGCCGCCGGGCTCGATCCCGAGCGCTGCATCCTCTTCCGCCAGGCCGACGTGTACGAGCAGGCCGAGCTGTGCTGGATGCTCTCCGCCGTCACGGCCGTCGGCGAGCTCAACCGCATGCACCAGTTCCGCGACAAGTCCGCGGCGCAGCGCGAACTCATCAGCGCCGGCCTGCTCTTCTACCCGGTGCTCATGGCCGCGGACGTCCTGGCATACCGCGCCGAGGAGGTGCCGGTCGGCGAGGACCAGCGTGAGCACCTCGAGCTCATGCGCGACGTCGCCCGTCGTTTCAACGCCCGGTTCGCCAGCGAGGGGCAGGAGATCCTCGTGGTGCCCGAGCAGCGCACCCCCGAGGTCGGCGCGCGGATCATGGACCTCCAGGAGCCGACGCGGAAGATGTCGACCACGGGCGGCACGCCGGAGGGGACGGTGTACGTCCTCGACGAGCCGAAGGCGATCGAGAAGAAATTCAAGCGGGCCGTGACGGACTCGGGCAAGGAGATCGTCCGCCATCCCGACAAGCCCGGCGTCTCGAACCTCATCGACATCCTCTCGGTCGCACGGGGCACGACGCCCGCCGCCGTCGAGGAGGAGATGCAGTCCGCCCGCGGCTACGGGGACCTGAAGGTGGCGGCCGCGGACGCCGTCGTGAGCATGCTCGCGCCGGTCCAGGAGCGGTACGAGCACCTGCGAGGCGACGAGGCCGCCCTGGAGGCCGTGCTCGAGCGCGGCGCCGAGAAGGCGCGCGAGATCGCCGCAGAGACCCTCTCCGACGTCCGTGAGGCCATGGGCGTCGGGCCGCGTCGGTAGCCTGCCTGCGCAGATGAACGTCGCCGCCATCCTGGACCTCGATCTCGAGGTCTTCACGGGCCCGTTCGACCTACTGCTCACCCTCGTCCTGCGCGACGAGGTCGACCTCATGGAGGTGCAGCTGGCCGAGGTGGTCGTCACCTACCTCGATCACCTCGAGGCCAAGGGCGAACTCGATCTCGAGGTCGCGACGGAGTTCCTCGTGCTCATCGCCGCGCTGCTGGAGCTGAAGTCCCGGCTCATGCTCCCGCGCGAGGACGAGGAGCTGTTGGACCTCGAGCCCCAGGAGGCCGCCGAGGAGCTGCTGGCCCGCATGCTCGACGCGCAGCGCTACCGGCGCGCCGCCGAGCACCTCGCCGCCCGGCTGGAGGGCGAGGAGGGCGTCCGCTACCGGCAGGCCCCGCCGCCGCCGTTCCTGCGCGAGTCGCGGCTGGAAGAGGCGGCCTCGGTCTACAAGCCCGCGCGGCTCGGCAGGGCGATGGGCGAGCTGCTGCGGCTGCCGCCCGAGGTGTCGACCGGCCACATGACGACGCACCGGGTCACGGTCGGCGAGCGCCTGAGCCACCTCAAGCAGCTGCTGCTGCAGGGTGCCACCACGTTCGACGAGGCGGTCAAGGGCGCCGACCGCGTCACCGTGGCCGTCACGCTGTGGGCCCTGCTCGAGCTGTACAAGTCCGGCCAGGCCGACTGGCATCAGGAGGAGTGCTTCGGCGAGATCCGCATCGCGGCGGTCGAGGCCGGCGGCGCCTTCGCGAGGGCCGCGTCGTGAGCGATCTCGCGCGCATCATCGAGGCGCTGCTGTTCCTGTCGCCCGATCCGGTGGCGATCCAGGACCTGGGCGAGGTCACCGGGTACGACGAGGATGAGATCGTGGCCGCCATCGCGGAGCTCGACCAGCGCTACGCGCCCGGCGAGCACGGGCTCCAGCTCAAGCGCGTGGCGGGCGGGATCACGCTCGCGACCGACGCGATCGCGGAGACCGCGGCCCGCCGTCTGCTGGCCAAGCCCCGCACGCCGCCGCTCACGCCGGCCCAGGCTGAGACGCTGGCGATCGTCGCCTACCTGCAGCCGGTCTCGCGGCCCGAGATCACCCGCATCCGCGGCGTCAGCGCCGACTCCGCCACGGCCACGCTCATCGAGCGCGGGCTCATCGAGGAATCGGGCCGGTCCCAGTTCGGCGCGATCCTCTACCGCACGACTCCGCTGTTTCTGCAGCTCTTCGGGCTGGCGTCGCTCAAGGGCCTCCCTGACGTCAGCGCCTGGGACCCCACACCCGAGGAACAGGCGACCCTGCGCGATCGGCTCCTGCGCGCCGGCGAGGTGCGCGCCGGCGGACCGGCCGAGGGCGGCGAGACAGCGGGTGTGCTGGCGGCGGTCGACGGCGGCGGCGAAGCCCGTTAGCCTTCGCGGCGCAGCCGCACCGGTCCGGGGGTTCTGACACAAATCCGTGTCAGTTTTGTTAGGGTCGCGAGGGCCCCCAGGGACTATGACTCTCGAGATGTCCGCTTCGCATCAGCAGTTTTCCGGTCTTGACGTCAACCAGGTCGCCCGCAACCTGCGGCACATGGATGACGCGAGCGTGGCCGAAATGGTCGGCGGGTCGATGCGTGGCCCCGTGCTCGAGGAGGTCTTCCGGCGGATGGCCGAGCACGTGGACCGCCAGAACGCCACCGGGATCGACACGCTGGTGCGCTTCGAGATCGACGGCGCCCCCGACGGCGGGGTCGACCGCTTCGACGTCCACTTCGTCAACGGCGGCTGCGTGACGTCACGCGAGCCGATCGGCGACCCGGTCTCCACCCTGCGCTGTGGCCCCGTCGCATTCATGCGCATGGTGCTCGGCGGGGTGAGCGGCCTCACGCTGTACGAGCAGGGCATCCTGACGGTGGACGGCGACCTCGAGGCCGCCGGCAGCCTGCGGTCGCTCTTCGCGATCCCTGGTTGAGAACGCCCGCGAGAAGGAGCGTCAGCGAGTTGCCACCGCCAACTGGCCGCACGCCGCGTCGATGTCCTGCCCGCGCGTAAGCCGGATCGTCGCCCGCAGTCCGCGCTCCTCCAGCACGTCGCGGAAGACGTCGATCGCGCCCCGTGCCGACCCGTCGTACGGCGACCCGGTCGGGTTGTACGGGATGAGGTTGATCTTGTAGATCTTCGGGTCGAGCAACCTGGCCATCTGGACCGCCTGCTCGTAGCGGTCGTTGACGCCGTCCAGCATCACGTACTCGATGAAGATCTGGCGGCGCTTCTTCTCGTAGAACCGCTCGCACGCGGCGAGCACGTCGGCCAGCGGATACCGCTCGTTCACGGGCATGATCTGCGAGCGCAGCGCGTCCTCGGGCGCGTGGAGGCTGAGCGCGAGACGGATCGGCATGTCCTCGTCCATGAGCCGCTCGATCCCGGGGATCCACCCGACCGTGGAGATCGCCGTGCGTCGGTGGGTGACCCCGACGTCGGGCAGGCGGCGGGAGGCATCGAGCACGTGGTCGAGGTTCATCATCGGCTCGCCCATGCCCATGAAGACGACGTGGTCGACCTCCCCGATGCGGCGGAAGTGCAGCGCCTGGTCGAGGATCTCCGATCCCGTGAGGTTGCGGCCGAACTTCATGGTGCCGGTGGCGCAGAAGGTGCACGTCAGCGGGCAGCCCGACTGCGAGGACAGGCAGAGCGAGCGCCGGCCGTCGCGGTAGCGCATGAGCACGGCTTCGATCGCACGGCCGTCGTGAGTCTGAAAGAGCGTCTTGATCGTGCCGTCGCGCGATTCCGCCTGGCGGATGGGCTCCAGGCAGCTGAACGGTACGCGCTCGGTGAGTTCGGCGCGCAGCCCCGCCGGCAGATCCGTCATCTCGTCGTAGCCCTTCGCCCCACGCGCCGCCCACGACCACACCTGCTTGGCCCGGAAGCCGGGCTGGCCGAGGTCGTCAAGCGTCTGCTGCAGGAGCACGAGGTCCATACGCCTATGGTGACAGCGCCATGCGCCTCGCCAAATACCTCGCCCACGGGGGCGTCGCCTCCCGCCGTGCCTCGGAGGAGATCATCCGCGAGGGGCGCGTCACGATCGGCGGCGATATCGTCACGGATCCGGCACGCGACGTCGACGGCTCCAGCAGGGTCGCCGTTGACGGCATGCCGGTCGCGGGGGAGGAGGCGCGGGTCGTCTTCGCCGTCAACAAGCCCGCGGGCTACGTCTCGACCGCGAAGGACACGCATGACCGCCGGAAGGTCACCGACCTCGTGCCTGGCCGGCACGGGCGGCTCTATCCGGTCGGCCGCTTGGACGTCGACAGCACCGGGCTGCTGCTGCTCACGAACGACGGCGCGCTCGCGCACCGGTTGACGCACCCCTCGTTCGAGGTGCCGAAGACCTACAAGGTGAAGGTCGCGAAGGGGCCGGTCAGCCAGCGCGCGGTCGAGCGGCTGCGCGCGGGGGTCAAGCTCGAGGACGGGCGGACCGCGCCGGCGCGTGTCGTGCGCGTCTCCGGAACGGTGCTGGAGCTGACGATCCACGAGGGGCGCAAGCACCAGGTGCGGCGCATGTGCGAGGCCGTCGGGCACCCGGTCGTGGCGCTGGAGCGGGTGCGTTTCGGCCCCCTGGAGTTGGGCGATCTCGCGCCGGGGAAGACCCGCCGCCTGTCGGCGCCCGAGGTCGAGCGGCTGCGTCGCTCCGGCGTGTGACACGATCCCGGCCGCTCATGCGCCTGTTCGCCCTGCGCGGCGCGACGACCGTCGACGCCAACGACCGCGAGAAGATCCTCGCCGCCACCGAGGAACTCCTGCGCGAGATCCTCGAGCGCAACGCGCTCTCGACCGCCGACGTCGTCAGCTGCATCTTCAGCATGACCGAGGACCTCGACGCCGAGTTCCCCGCGGTCGCCGCGCGGACGCTCGGCTTCAACCAGGTCCCGCTGCTGTGCACGCGCGAGATCCCGGTCCCGGGCGCGCTGCCGCAGGTCATCCGGATCCTCATGCACTTCTATGCGGACCCGGCGCACGAGTCCAAGCACGTCTACCTGCGTGAGGCCGCCAGGCTGCGCACGGACCTCACCGGCGCGCAGTAGTCGTACACCGAGAGATCGAACTCGCGGGTGCGTGCCCGTACTCGACGTGCGAGCCGACCCACACCTGCGTGACCTTCCCGCTGGCGCTCGACGCGCCGCTGCCGAGGCCGATCCCTTCACCGCCGCGGCGGTCGGGCGGGCTGACGGTGCAGGAG
>JBPPNC010000064.1:0-17089 GCA_051306365.1 Solirubrobacteraceae bacterium | reverse complement strand
GGACGTCGCTGACCCTCACGCGGGTGCCCCGCACGGCGGGGCGGCCGTGCACGACGCCGGGATCGACGGTGATGCGGTCGGTCAGGGCCATGGCCCCAGGATACGCCCGACGGGGCATCTCGTGGACGGGGGCACGGCCCGCGGCGGACAGATCACGTGGGTGGAGTTCCGCTCCGTTCGAGCGCCTCGATCCTCGATTGAGGTGCCACGCTGCGCTGACGTTCCTGGTCCAGGTCGGTATATCGCTCGGCAGCACCGGCGACGCGTTCTGGCAAACACGGTCGCAGCTCGAACTCGCGACCGTCGAATGGGTCGGCCGGTACAACCACAGCAGGCTGCACTCATCACTCGGCTACGTCCCACCGGCCGAGTATGAGACTCTGAGACGACCTGGACGAGACGAATCCCCCTCCATCATCATCACGAGGGAAACCTGATCCAAGAGTCTCCGTCAAACCGGGATAGCTCACTGCGACGTCTGCCAGACGGTCTGCCCGTGGAACGGCAAGGACCAGTACGCATGGGCCGGGTACGTGCCCGACGCCGATCTCGCCCACCCGGATCTGCGGCGGTTCTTCTCCGCCCACGCCGACGGCCACGCGTTCGAGCGCACGTTCGCCGGCAGCGCCTTCGAGCGGGCAGGACGGTCCCGCATGGCACGCAACGCCGTCATCGTGCTCGCGAACTCCGGCGATCCCGACCGGCTCGGGCTGGTCCGGCTCGCCGCTGCCGACGTCGACCCGATCGTCCGCGCAACCGCCGCGCACGCGCTCGTTCGGCTCGGTGACATCGACGCCACCGGCCGGCTGGTTGCCGATGCCGACGCCATGGTGGCCGCTGAGGCGCGCGCGGCGATGGGGGCCGTCAGCCCGACGACGTGATGAGCGCGTCGCACGCCCGCCGGATGAGCGCGAGCGTCTCGGGATCGATCCGCGCCGCTTCGACGATCCGCGCCGGCACGTCGACCGCCCGCGCACGCAGCGAACGGCCGTCCGCGGTCAGGTCGACGACCACCTGTCGCTCGTCCTCGGGCGACCGTTCCCGCGTGACGAGCCCCGCTGTCTCCAGCCGCTTGAGCAGCGGCGACAGCGTCCCGGAGTCCAGGCGCAGCGCGTCGCCGATCTCGCGCACCGGCAGCGGGCCGCGCTCCCAGAGGACGAGCATCACGAGGTACTGGGGATAGGTGAGGCCGAGCGGTTCGAGCAGCGGCCGGTAGGCCGCGGTTACCGCGCGGGATGCGGCGTAGAGCGCGAAGCAGACCTGTCGGTCCAGCGCCAGCGGGTCCTCCACCGGGGTGGCCGCCATCAGTCGTCCCGTGCGCCCGACCGCAGCGTGCGCAGCGCCTCAGTCGACGCCAGCGCCCAGGCGATGAGCACCGGCTGGAAGGGGAGGCGCAGCGCGCGCTTGAGGTCGCTGTCCAGCCCGAAGGCATCGACCTGGCCCGTGTACTGGGCGATGTTGCCCGGGAAGACCGCGACGAAGAACGCCGCCGTGGTCGCTCCCACGATCGCGCGCCGCGGCTGCTTCCGCGCCGTGAGCAGCGCGCCGCCGAGGGCGAGTTCCACGACACCCGATGCCAGGACGACGACGTCTGGATCGACCGGAACCCACGGCGGGACCTGCGCCTGGAACTCCTCGCGCTGAAAGGTCATGTGGCCCGTTCCCGCCGTCACGAGAAAGAGACCGAGTGCGGCTTGGGCGATCGCGCGCACACGGCTGGGGCGCGGGGAGGTGTCGGGCACGATGGGCCTTCCGGTTGTGGGCAACTACATTGTGCACAACCGAACCGCGCCGCGCGGCGCGCCCCGTCGTCACCGCTGGATCGCCTTCGTCTCGGTGAACTCGACCAGCCCGTGCGGGCCGAGCTCGCGCCCCCGGCCGGACTGCTTGTAGCCCCCGAACGGCGCGAGCGGGTTGAACGCGGCGTTGTTGATCGCCACCTGCCCGGTGCGCAGTCGCCGGGCGACGCGCTCGGCACGGTCCCGGTCTGCCGACCACACGCCGCCGGAGAGCCCGTACGACGAGTCGTTGGCGATCGCGATCGCCTGCTCCTCGTCGTCGTAGGCGAGCAGGACGAGGACGGGGCCGAAGATCTCCTCGCGGGCGATCGTCATCTCCGGCGTCACGTCGGAGAACACCGTCGGGCGCACGAACCAGCCGCGGTCGATCCCCTCGACCGGCTCGAGCCCGCCGATCACCACCCGCGCGCCCTCGGCGATGCCCGTCCGGATGTAGCCGAGCACCCGCTCGCGATGCGCGGCGGTGACCATCGGGCCGAGTGTCGTGTCGGGGTCGAACGGGTCGCCGAGCACCACCGTCTCCACGGCGGCCGCGGCGATCGCTTCGACCTCAGCCAACCGGTCGCGCGGGACCAGCATCCGCGTCAGCGCCGAGCAGGTCTGGCCGGAGTTGAGCATGCACTGCTCGATGCCGTGCGGGACGGCCTCCATCAGGTCGGCGTCGTCGAGGATGACGAACGCGGACTTGCCGCCGAGCTCCAGCGACGTGCGCTTGAAGCTCTCGGCCGCGACCGCGCCGACACGGCGCCCGGACCGCGTCGATCCCGTCAGTGAGACCATGTCGACGCCGGCGTGTGCGGCCAGGGCCTCGCCGACGACCGGCCCGGTTCCCGTCACGAGGTTGAAGACACCCGCGGGCAGGCCGACCTCATCGATGATCTCCGCGAGCACGAACGCGGACAGCGGCGTGATCTCCGAGGGCTTGACGACGATCGCGCACCCGGCCGCGATGGCGGGGGCGACCTTCGCGGCGACCTGATGCAGCGGGTAGTTCCACGGCGTGATCGCGCCGACCACGCCGACGGGCTCCCGCACGATCATGGAGTTGCCGAGCTGCTCCTGCCACGGGAACTGGCCGACGATCCGCGCCATCGAGCCGAACGACATCGCGGGCAGCCCTGCCTGGATGAAGCGCGACTGCGCGATCGGCATGCCCAGCTCGCTGGCGATGAGGGCAGCGAGCTCATCGCCGCGCGCCTCCAGGCCCGCGGCGATCGCGGCGAGCACGCCCGCGCGGGTGGCGATGTCGCTCTGCGACCATTCGTCGAAGCCGGCGCGCGCGGCGGTGACCGCGCGGTCGACATCGTCGGCGGTGCCGAGCGGGATCGTCGCGATCAGCTCCTCGGTCGCGGCGTTGATCACGTCATGGGTGTCGCGCGGGCCGGGATCGACCCACGCCCCGCCGATGTAGAAGCGGTCACAGCGGATGCTCGTTTCGGTCGCCATTGTCCTCTGCTCCTCAGGCCTGCGCGGCCAGGTCGGCGGTGGGCTTGCCGGCCGCGGCGGCGATCGCCTCGGCCGTGCGGTGGGCGAGCGCCATGATCGAGATCATCGGATTGACGCCCGACGGGGTCGGGAACGCGCTGCCGTCGCCGATCCACACCCCGGGGGTGTCGTGCAGCTCGCCGAACGGGTTGGCGACGCTGGTCTGCGGGTCGGCGCCCATCCGGCAACTGCCCATCTGATGCGCGGAGAACATGCGGTGCCCGCCCGCGGCGAACGGGATGGCCTGCAGGCCCGCGATGTACACGTCGAGGTCCTCGCCCCAGTTCCACTTGGGCAGGCCTTCGGCGGGCGCCGAGATCTGCACGGCGCCCGCTGCTTCGTGGGCGCGCGCGAGCGCGACGATGGCCCGGTGGAAGTTCGCGAGGTCGACCTCGTCGGTGACGGCGTACGTCGGCACCGCCTCGCCGTCGTCATCGATCGTCACCCGGCCGTGCCCGTGATCGCGCACCAGGGCAATCGCCGTCGCGCCGTTGGCGAACCGGCTGAGGGACTCCTTGTGCTCGGCGCCCGAGGTGAACGGGACGAAGGCCGCGCCGGCGCCCGTCGTGTACTGGGCCGTCTCGATCAGGAAGCCGTACCCGTCGCCGAGGTTGGCGAACTCGTCGACCACGCCCGAGTGGGGCGGGCCCCACCAGGCCTCCTGGTCGTCGGCGTAGACGCCCGTCAGCGCGCAGACGGGATGCAGACGCAGGTAGTCGCCGACGGCGGGGCCGCCGATGCCCGACCGCAGGAGCAGCGCGGGGGACTCCAGTGAGCCGCCCGCGACGACGACCCGCGGTGCCCGGACCGTGACGGAGGTCTGCGCGCCGGTCGCCGGGTCGGTGCAGGTGGCCTGCACGCCCGCGGCCCGCCCGTCCTCCACGAGGACCCGGTCGGCGCGGCAGCGCACGAGGATCCGCGCGCCGGCGTCGAACGCGTCCTGCAGGTACGTCTTCAGCGTGCCCTGCTTCGAGCCCGACTGGTCGCCGAACCCGAGGTAGCCGGCGGTCACCGGATCGTGGCGTGACGCGTCGGCGTTGCGCGTGATCGTCTGGAACGACCAGCCGAGCGCGTCCGCGCCGGCCTTCAGGCGCTGCGTCGGGCCGTTGTATTCGGAGCAGTCGTCGTTGACCGAGATGCGCCGCCAGACCGCGTCGAGATGGCGGTCGAACTCCGGGCCGTCCACGCCTTCCAGGCCGTGCTCGCGGGCCCACTGCTCGCGCACCCAGCTCGGGGTGCGCAGCGACGTCGTCCAGTTGATCGTCGTGCCGCCGCCGAGCGTCGTGCCCGCCTGCAGGCTGATGTTGAAGTCGGCCGTCGGCGTCGGGCCGCCGCGCCAGTAGAGGTTCTGGAAGGCCCACAGCTCGGACTGGTTGAAGTCCGACTCGTCGAAGTAGCCGGCCGCCTCGAGCACGACGACGTTCAGCCCGGCCTGGGCGAGCGTCCCGGCGATCACGCCGCCGCCCGCGCCCGAGCCGACGATCACGACGTCGGCGTCGAGGGTGAGCTCGTCGCCTTCGGGCACGACGGGCGAGATGGTCTTCGTTCCGGTCGGGGGCGCGCTCACCGGGCCGGGATAGCCGAACTGGGCCCACATCGGGTTCTGGCCGGTCGCCGGGTCGGGCAGCGAGTAGGTCAGGAACAGCGTGAGCCCGATCAGGGCCGCGACACCCACGGTCGCCTGGGGACCGAGCAGCGCCACGTTGGTCAGGAGCTGCTCACGCGACTCGGGCGAGGACCGGGCGATCCCCAGATCGCCGAGCGCGTCGACGAGCCCCAGCAGCCCCTCGCGCTCGGCGTCGGGCATCGCCGTGAGGTACTCGACGATGGCCGCGTCGGTGCCGATGTCCGTCGCGGTCCGCGCCCAGAAGCCGTGCGGATCCTCGGCTCGCTCGATCGCCGGCACGACCGTGTCGCAGATCGCCTGCAGCGCCTCCTGCCGTTCGGCGGTCATCCACTCGCTCATCTCGCGCTCCTCCTCGTGTACCCGACCCGACCGGACACGTTCGTGCGCGCACGGTGCGAAGTCAAGGAGCGTCAAGCAAACTGCGCGCTGCGACGCCAACGGCGCCGCGCGTGGCCGCGCTCGCCTGCTCGATCGCCAGTCCACTGATCCCCACGACCCACATCATGGCGCTGCCGACCGCCATCGCGACGACGAGCCATCCCCGGATGACGGTGGACGCCATGTCTCTTGGCACGTTCGGCCCCCGCGCTGAGGGGTGCGTGAGCTGACGTCGCGTCGTCCGCGATGTACCCTTCGGCCGCTAGGAGGGGGTCCGGGGGACCAAGACTTGGGGAAGATGAGCGGGCACACCACGTCACTGCTGTGCGGCACGTGCGGAACTCCGCGGACGGGCGGTGACTGCTGCGCGGAGTGCGGTTCGAACCTCTCGGCGAACCTGCAGGACGGGTTCGTCGTCGCGCTGCCCGCGGGCTCCATGGCGTGCGACCGCTGCGGCACCACGCGTCGGCCCGTCCGGTTCCGCGGGTGGGTCCGGCTGTCGTCGGCGATCTGGTGGACGCGGGCCGACCGCCGTGCCGCCTACGTCTGCGGTCCATGCGCGCAGACGCGCACCGCGGGCGCGCTCTTCTACAACGCCGCGTTCGGCTGGCTGGCGATCCCTTCGTGGTTCGTCCACGGCTGGCGGGCGCTGGCGACGAACGTGCGAGCCCTCGCCGCCCCCCCGGCGGACCCCGCCGCGTGGGGTGCTCGCAGCGCATCTGACTTCGCCAACGGCCTGCCGCACCTCGACGCCTGGCATGGCGCCGAGTTCATCGAGAGCTTCGACGACGAGACGCTGTGGGCGTCGCCGCTCGGTCCGCTCGACGAGATGCAGCGCCGCACCGTTCTCGCCGCCAGCAGCCTGTACGAGACGCTCGGGGTGGCGCCGGTCTCCTCGGAGGAGCAGCTGCGCGTCGCCTATCGCGAGCGTTCGAAGACGCTGCATCCCGACGTCCACGCGGACGGCACGGAGGAGATGATCCGCCTGAACCAGGCGTGGACGATCCTCGGCCACGCCGAGATGCGCGCCGCCTACGACTGGCTGCGCGAGCAGCGGCAGCCGGCATGAGGGCGCTGTTCGTGCTCGTCGGGCTGGTGGTGTCGCTGTGGCCGGCGGCGGTCGTGGCGCTCGCCGTCGAGCGCGTGATCGGCGGGGGAGACGACCGGGCCGAATCGGCGGCGCAGCCCACGACGACCGCTCGGACGACCGCCACGGCGAAGGCCGCGCCGTCGAAGCAGCAGGTGGCGGCCGTGGCGCCTGAGCCCGAGCCCGCCAGCGCCGAGCCCGGGGTCCTCGACCTCGCCGGCCTCGACCGCCTGCGCGACGACACCGCGACCCTCGTGGTCGCCATCAGCGAGAGCACCGCGGCCTCGGGCCAACCCGACCCGCAGCTCGCCGGCGACGCGCTCGACATCGAGGCCGCGGTCGTCACCTGGCAGGAGGCCAACGAGGGCCTGGGCGAGGACGCCGAGTACTTCGCCACACTGTTCGTCAAGATCGCCGCGGCGGCCGCCGACTATGCGACGGCGCCCAGCGAATCAGCCAAGGAGCGGCTCGACGAGGCGGTCGAACGTCATCGCCGCGAGACACTGCAGGAGGGCCCGTAGTGCGGTACGTGGCGATGGGGGACAGCCTCACGGCGGGAATCGACGAGACCCCGCCCGGCACCCGCTGGGCGGATCTGTTCGCCGAGCGGCTGCGCGAGTCGCAGGGCGATCTCGTCTACGACAACCTCGCGGTCTTCGGGATGACGAGCGACGAGGTCCGCGGGTCGCAGCTCGACGACGCCCTGGGTGGCCCGGTGGATGTCGTGAGCCTCATCTGCGGCGGCAACGACGTCATGAAGCTCACTGCGCCGGACGCGGAGATGTTCGGCTCGGAGATGGACGCGATGTTCTCGGCGCTGCGCGCGGCGAACCCGGACGCGCTGCTCATCGGCGGGCGGATCGCCGACATGTCGCAGCTGTTGCCGTACCGGGAGCGCTCCCGCGCCCGGGTGGTGCGCGCGACCACGGAGTTCAACGCGGTGATCGACGACGTCGCGGGGCGGCACGACGTCCGGCTCGTGGACTTCTCGATCGTCACCAGGGCACTGGCTGGGGACTTCCTGGCCAGCGACGGCTTCCACCCGTCGATCGCCGGGCAGCGGGCGATCTACGAGGCGGTGGTCGCCGCGCTCGCGGACGAACCGGTGCTCAGCGCGCGTGCGGGCGCCTGAGTGTCTCTGGCACGAACGCCTGGTGGGTAACAGAGCGGGGAGCGCGGTCGTGAGGCCTCGCTACCGCTTTGGGCCCACCGTGCTCGTCGAGCTGGGCGACGGCGTCACGGGTTGCCACGGAGATGTGCCACGTACCCCACGGCCGGGTGGTGCGACCTGCAGGACGCGCACACCGGGTCACCGGTGAGCAGCGCCCTCGCAGTTCGTGGGATCCGCCCGCGTTCCCAGGTAGTCGGTGTGGCCGCGGGAATCGCGAGGCGTTGGCTGACGGAGGCCCGGGGCTCACCCGTGCCGCGCGCGCGGAGCGCTGCCGCGATGGTTTCGGGTGTGCGATGTATCCCAGCCACCCGAGCGAACATACGTTCGCCGTCGGACGGATGCGGCAGAAGTTCCCGAAGCAGGGGAGACAGGATTCGAACCTGCGACCCCCGGTTTTGGAGACCGGTGCTCTGGCCAGCTGAGCTACTCCCCTTCGGTCCGACGAGGATAGTGCCCGCCGCGCTGTGTCGCGAAGTGGACAGACAACGCCCCGCACATACCGTAACTTCAGCCGCGTGCCGTGGTTCGTTCCGAAACGGCACTCAACTGCCGCCCTCCGAAAGCCGACCACTATCACTATGCGCCGTCTCCCCTCCCTCATTCTCATCGCCATCTGCTTCGTTGCCGGGTTCGTTCTCACCGCCCCGGCCAACGCTGACGCCAAGGCCAAGCTCGGCATCGCCGATCAGAAGTCGAACATGTTCGAGGACCAGCGCTTCCGTGATCTCAAGGTCAAGTTCGCGCGCGTCTCGCTCCCGTGGGACACGCTGCGCTACGACTTCACCCGCGACGAGGCCGACGTCTGGCTCAACCGCGCGCGGGCCCAGGGCATCACGCCGCTCGTCACGTTCCAGCGCTCGCGCGTCAAGCCGCACTCGCGGCCGACCGTCGCGCAGTACACGAGCGAATTCAAGAAGTTCAAGCGCAAGTACCCCTTCGTCAAGAACTACGCGGCGTGGAACGAGCCCAACCTCGAGGATGCGCGCCGGGCGAAGCTCATCGCCAGCTACTACAAGGCGATGAAGTCCAACTGCTCGGGTTGCAAGGTGCTGGCCGGCGACCTCGTCGACACCAAGAACATGACCGCGTGGGTCAAGGAGTTCCTGACGTACACGAAGGTCAAGCCCAAGTACTGGGGCCTGCACAACTACGTGTCGGCGAACAAGTTCTCGACCAAGGACACGAAGGCGCTGCTGAAGACCGTGAAGGGCAGCCAGGTGTGGCTGACCGAGACCGGCGGCCTCGTCGCGCGTCGCAACAAGTCGAAGATCAAGCTCAAGCAGGGCTCGGCGCACGCCGCCAAGGTCACGAGCTTCATCCTCAAGACCTGGGGCAACAACCCGCGGATCCCGTACATCTTCTTCTACCACTGGGACAGCTCGTCCAACAAGGACACGTGGGATTCGGCGTTCATCGGCTCGGACGGCAAGGCCCGCCCGTCGCTGAACATCCTGAAGAACGCGGTCCGCGCCCGCCGGTAGCTGCGGCCTGATCCGGCGGCCGGGATAACGTTCCGGCCGCATGTCGGGTTCTGAGGTTTTCGCCGACGGCCTGCTGGCCGGCCGCGTCGCGCTCGTCACGGGCGGTGGCACCGGGCTGGGGCGGGCCACGGCCGCCGAGTTGCTGCGCTGCGGCGCGAGCGTCGTCATCGCGGGTCGCCGCGCCGACGTGCTGGAGGCCGCCGTCGCGAAGCTCGGCGATCGCGCCGGGTTCGTGGCGGGGGACATCCGCACCGAGGAGGGTGCCCGGGCGATCGTCGATGACGCGGTCAGCCGCCACGGCCGGCTGGACATCCTCGTCAACAACGCGGGCGGGCAGTACTTCGTCCCCGCGGAGGGCATCGAGCTGAAAGGCTGGCGCGCCGTCTGGCGCTTGAACCTCGGCGGCACGCGCCGGATGTGCGAAGCCGCGCTCCCCGCCCTGCGGGCAGCGGGCGGCGGCACGATCGTCAACGTGACGTTCTCGCCGCACAACGGCCTGCCCGGGATGACGCATTCTGGCGCCGCGCGGGCGGGGGTGGAGGGCTACACCCGCGAGCTGGCCGCCGAGCTGTATGACGACGACATCGCCGTCGTCGCGGCGGCCGCCGGCCACTACGACACGGACGCCCTCGACAAGTACCCGCCCACCGTGCGCGCGCAGACGGCTGGCGGCGTCCCGATGCAACGGCTCGGCCGGCCCGAGGAACACGCGTGGATGGTCGCGCTGTGCGCGTCACCGCTGCGGATGGCGCTCAGCGGTGCGGTGTTGACGGTCGACGGCGCGCGGGACAACTTCTACGGCGGCTGGCCGCCGGCGGCGCTGACGGTCGGCGAGGGCGAAGTGCCCACGGAGGAGCGCAAGCCGCCGGCCACGCGGTGAACGCGACGCGTGACCCGATAGGATCACCGCACGCGTTGGCGGGCGAAGTGTTGTGGTTGCACAGGAGCCTTCCAAGCTCTTAGGGCGGGTTCGATTCCCGTCGCCCGCTCTGTAGGAACAGTGCCACGGGGAGTGGCGCAGTCTGGTAGCGCACCCGGCTGGGGGCCGGGCGGTCGCAGGTTCAAATCCTGTCTCCCCGACTTTCTCCGGGGGCCCTCAGGGGTCCCCGGAACACCACAAAAAGCCCCGGAAACCCTGAAGATTCGGGTCTTCCAGCCCGAGCTCCGCTTGCGTTCCCCAGGCCGTTGCATCGGGTCGGAACGCCCCCAATCCGATGCAAATCCGCCGTGCATCGGATTTCATCCGATGCAGAGTGGATTCCGGGACGCGCGGACACACCGGTCGCCGGCCGCGCCATCCGCATCGGGTGCACCGCGCACGGGGCGGATCTCCGGCCCGGGTCGGCGGTCGCGCCGACCCGTCCGACCGCAGAGCCCGATATCCGATGTCGCCGAGCGCCTCGTCGCGTCTGATCCGACGCTGAGCCCATCCGCTGGTGCGCGCCCACGCCGTGTGCGGGGCATGTCGTCCGTCGCTCAGGTGCGTCTCTCTCGGCGAAAGGCAGGGAATCGCAACGAGAACGCCGGTCGCCCGGGGCGGGTGTGGCGGAGCTTCGCGTACATGTCCCCCGACATCAGCGCCGAGAGCGCATACAACAACACCCGCCAGCTGCCTGAGCGCTGGCTGAAGAAGAAGACCATCGCCGAGCTGTTCAGCGCCGGCGTCAGCACCGTCGAGAGCTGGGTGCGCGACGGCTGCCCGTCGCGGACGGTCGGCGGCAACCGCCTGTTTCTGTACTCCGAAGTCGACGCGTGGCTGAACTCGCGCGAGGAGGTCTGATCATGCCCCGCAAGCCTCCCGCGCCGAAGACGTCCGACGCAAAGCCGACGATCGGCTCACGGCGCTTGCCGCGCGCCAAGGACGCGACGAAGACGTGGAGCGGCCCGCCGACCCAGCGCGGCAAGCGGTGGTCAGGCCAGCTCGACAAGCACGGCGCCAAGCACCACGTCGGAACCTTCGACACCCCTGACGCATGGGAGAAGGCCGCCGCCGAGCTCATCGCGCGCCTGGACAACGAGAAGCTGGTGCGCGAGTGCGATCCGGCGCGTGACAGCGAGATGTTCGGCATGACCGTCGCCGAGTTCGTCGGCGCGCCCGGCGAAGGCTGGCCGTGGGACCACACCCGCAACGGCAAGCGCAAGTCGCGGAGCACGTTCGAGCAGCTGGAGGATCAGGCGAAGTCGTTCGTCGAGCAGTTCGGCGACCGACCGATCCTGCACGCCCTGTCGGCCATGGAGGCCAACGCGTTCGCCAACAAGGCCACGCGCAACAAGCTGCAGGCCGCCCGCTGCCTGCTCGATGACGCTCAGCGCATCGAGCCGGTCGTCTTCAACCCGCTGGACGCCCACAGCAAGCCTGCCGGCGACGGGCGCAAGCACCTGCCCGACGTGCTCAGCGTCGAGGAGATCGAGGTGCTCGCCTCGCTCGCCCGCGCCTCCGAGCCGGGCGGGTATGGCGAGGTGCTGGAGGCCGCGGTGCGGACCGCCGCGACCAACGGGATCCGCCCTGGCGAGCTGTTCGCCCTGCGATGGGATCTGCTCAGCGTCAAGGACATGACCATCACCGTCCAGCAGACAGTCCGCAAGGACGCCACGCTCGGCTCGCCGAAGTACGACCAGGTGCGGGAGGTCCCGATGCCGCCCTCCTTGATGACGCGGCTGCTGGAGATGCCGCGGGTCGACCCGACGTACATGTTCCCCACCAAGACCGGGGTGCTCATGCGCCAGAGCAACTGGACGACGTACTGGCACCCGCTGCGCGACGCGTTCACCGCCACGCTGCCTGACGATCACTGGTTGCCGCGGCGCATCCGCGCCTGTGCGGAGGCCAAGCGAGCCGAGCCCGACCCCGCCAAGCACTGCAGGATGAGCAACGGCAAGCTGGACTTCTACGAGATGCGCCACAGGGCCATCACGTTTCTGGGAACCCCTCGCCCGCATGGCCTGGGTTTGGCATCAGCTGATATTGCCTACATCGTCGGCCACCTCGACGGCGGCCAGCTCATCGATCAGCTGTACAAGCATCGCAACGCCGAGCAGGCCCTTGCCCGCATCCGCGATGCCATGCGCGAGGCAGAGGAGGAGTAGTGGGCTACCGCAGAGGCCGCGCGGCTGCCGGGCTTTCCCTGACGGGCTGTGACCGGACACGCGACACGTCGCGTGTTGTCACCCTGCTTGCTCTGAACTAGTCGGGAGGGGGATGCCGCGAAGAGGCCCCTCGTCCCCTTTGCCATGACGGCTCATCCTCTCAGGAGAGCATCCAGGAAACTCGGCGTGGTTCACTCGATGCCCGGGACGGCCAGATGCGCGACTAGATCGCCGCAGCCCCTCCCAGACCGGGGGAACTCCCGCGAGAGTGCCGAGGACCCGCGGGGCCGGGGTGGTCCCGCCGGCGCCGATACCTCCACCGCTGGAAACAGACAGAATGCCGCGGGTGTCAAGCAACCCGCCTGTCGAAGAGCTACGCGAGAGGCTGACCACCTTCATCGGGTGGTGGCGCGCGAATATCCACGGAGACGAGAAGGGGCAGTCGCAGGTCTTCCTCGACCGGCTTTTCCAGGCGCTCGGCCACGGCGGCGTGTTCGACGCTGGCGCGACGCTTGAGGAGCGCATCAAGGCGAAGAGCCGCGGCGGCACAGCCTTCGCTGACCTCGTCTGGAAGCCGCGCGTGCTCATCGAGATGAAGAAGCGCGGCGAAGACCTCTCGAAGCACTACCGCCAGGCGTTCGAGTACTGGATTGACCTCGTGCCGGACCGGCCCGAGTTCGTCGTGCTGTGCAACTTCGATGAGCTGTGGGTCTATGACCTGAACAGGCAGCTCGAAGAGCCGGTCGACAAGGTCACGGTCGCAGACCTGGACCGACGGTGGGAGCCGCTCGCGTTCCTGCTTCCTCAACGCGAGGAGCCGTCGTTCGGCAATGACCTGGTCGCGGTCACGCGGGAGACGGCTTCGATGGTCTCCGCGGTCTTCAACAAGATCGTCGGCCGTGGGGTGGACCGCGACGCTGCGCAGCGGTTCATCTTGCAGGCCGTGATGGCGATGTTCTCCGAGGACATCGGCCTGTTGCCGAGGCACTTCTTCACGCAGGCCATCGAGGACGTGCTCGCTGGCAAGGGCAGTGCTTACGACCTCTTGTTCAGCCTCTTCCGGGAGATGGACTCGAAGGGCGCCACGCCGGCGGGCCGGTTCGAGGGCACCCCCTATTTCAACGGCGGGCTGTACGCGAACATCACTCCGTTCGAGCTGACGGAGGAGGAGGTCGGAGCGCTCGCGCTGGCCTCGCAAGAGAACTGGGCAGCGGTGCGGCCGGTCATCTTTGGCACGCTCTTCGAGCAGTCGCTCGACAAGCCCGAGCGGCACGCCTACGGCGCGTACTTCACCAGCGAAGCCGACATCCAGAAGGTCGTGTTGCCGACCATCGTTCGTCCCTGGCGTCAGCGCATCGAGGAGGCGAGCACGCTTGAAGAGCTGGGCCAGGTCGAGAACGACATGCTCAACTACCGCGTGCTCGACCCAGCGTGCGGCTCCGGCAACTTCCTCTACGTGGCATACCGCGAGCTGCGCCGGCTGGAGCGGCAGCTGCACGAGAAGCGCTTGCATCGGAGTCGCGAGCAGGGACGCGAGGAGGCGACGCGGATGTCGTTCGTCTCGACGCGGCAGTTTTTCGGCATTGACCTGCGTCCTTTCGCGGTCGAGGTCGCGAAGGTGACACTGATGCTCGGGCGCAAGCTCGCCGCTGACGAGCTCGGCGACGAGCGCGCGTACCTGCCGCTCGATGACTTGGACGGGAACTTCCAGACGGCTAACGCGGTGATGACCAAGTGGCCGGAGTTCAGCGTGTGTATCGGCAACCCGCCGTACCTCGGCGCGAAGCGGATGCTGAAGGAGAAGGCGCCCGCCGAAATCGCAGCACTACGGCGCACGTACCCCGACATTGGGGGGCTCTCTGACTACGTCTCCTACTGGTTCCGCAAGACCCACGACACACTGCCGCCGGGGGGGCGCGCCGGTCTCGTTGGTACCGCAAATATCCGCTCGGGCGACACGCGTAAGAGCACGCTCGACTACATCGTCGACAACGGGGGTGTCATCGTCGATGCGGTTTCCTCGCAGCCGTGGTCCGGTGACGCCAGCGTTGAGGTCAGCATCGTCAATTGGGTCAAGGGCCCCTACGACGGGGCAAAGACGCTGTGGTTGACGCGCGGCACGACCAAGATGGAGGTCGCCGAGATAACCGGCTCGCTGTCGACCGAGACGGACCTGCGCCATGCGAAAAAACTGTGGGCGAATCGTCGCCCGCAGGTCATCTTCCAGGGCCAGACGCCGCAGCACACGAAGGGCTTCGTGCTGACGCCCGAGCAAGCGAAAGCTCTTGTTGGCAAGGACCCGAAGAGCGCAGCCGTGATCTACCCGTATCTCAACGGCAGCGACATTGCGAAGACGGGCGCTCCGTCGCGCTTCGTCATCGACATCGACGCCGACGATGCGATGGCCGCAGCAGCGCAAGCGCCAGCGGCCTATGAGCGGGTTAAGGACCGAGTGCTCCCAGACCGCGAGGAACTGGTGCGTAAAGAGGCCGAACGCAACAAGGAGCTTCTTGAAGAAGACCCGAAGGCGACCCTAGTTTGGGAGCGCCGTGACTTCATGCCGACTTGGTGGCACCTGTGGCGCCGGCGGGCCGACATGCTGGAAGCCATTAGTGGGCTGTCGCGGTACATCGCGACCTCGCGGCATTCGGTCTGGACTCGCGCTTCCATATACGCATTTGTATCGCCGGACATCCACCCAGGCGATGCGCTGACCGTCTTCGCTCTGGAGGACGACTACAGCTTCGGAATCCTCCACTCGACGTACCACCGTGCCTACTTCGAGGAGCGCTGCTCGAAGATGCGTGTCGACTTGCGCTACACGTCGAGGACGGTGTTCGACACCTTCCCGTGGCCGCAGACGCCGACAGAAGAGGCTGTGGAGATGGTCGCCGGAGCGGTCGAGAACCTTCTCAATTTTCGCGACGAGAGGCTCGCCGACGGCATCACGTTGGAGAAGCAGTACGCATCGCTGCGCGACCCAGGGCGCAACCCCTTGCGTGTCCTCCAGGAGAAGCTCGATGAGGCGGTTGCGGTCGCTTACGGTTTTAGTGACGACGACGATGTGCTCGCGCAACTCCTTGCGCTCAACCAGTCCATAGCTCAGGAAGAGGCGGACGGACTGACCGCGCGGCGGCCTGGCAACGAGGGCCTTGCGAACACGCGGCGCACCAGCAGTCGCATCGAGCCACCGGTGAGGCTCTAATCGGCACTGCCCGGTTTCCCTGCCGGACGACCCTCAGGTTCGCTGGCGTGTGGAGGGACTTCGACCCGGATGGCCGCTCAGCACCATGCGTCGACTGATGTCGAAGTCGATGTTCGGGACGATGCACCGTTCGATCGCGTCGCTGGCGAGGTCGTCGCCGTGAAAAGGATTCCCCCAACGGCCAGGCTCTGAGCCGCGAGTTGGGTGCACGTAGCTTCGGGACTGGTCATCGGTGCTCCAGGCGCGGGGGCCTGGTCCATGTCGGCCAGGGAGGTGCTGGGGGGCCGGGGACGTACCAGGGCTCTGTGTCGGCTCCGTGGTCCCACATCTGCCGGCCCCACTGCTCGAAGATGGTGAACGTGTGCGCGAGCGCGAGTCGGACGTAGGTATCGATGAGGGCAGGTGACGGCGCGGCGGCGATCAGTGCGTCGTCGTCGAGCATGGCGATGGCGGCCTGGACGGGTGCACCGAACGCATTGAGCGCGCTGTCGCTGTCGGGATGAAAACGCTCCAGCGACGGCGGCTGGACGTGGGCGACGGCAGCCTGGGTCTCTTCGGAGAAGTCCAGGAAGCACCCGGTTCGCGTCCACCGCACGGGCTCGGGTTTGCCAGGAAAGCGCTCGCTGTTTGTCCCGCCGAGGCGGAAGCAGCGCGCGAGGGGGTGCGCGATCGTCCCGGGCTCGGGGTCGAAGCGCGCGACGGGGACGCGCGGGGGCATCTGGTTGGGGACCGCCCAGATCGTCGCTGCGGCGAGGTTGGCGATGCGCTGCAGTTCGGGCGCCTGGGCGCAGGTGTCGACGTCGCCCCACCAGTGTTGAATGGTCTCCGGGTCGCGCTCCATGATCAGGCCGTCGATCATGACCTTGGGATCGTGGCGTCTGTGTCTCCGCAGCTCGCGCGAGATCGACCACTCTCCGAGCACCACCCGGCCGGGGGGAAATGCCTGGGCCGTCACGCCCGCGAGCCGCGGCTCGCCGGCGAACGTCTTCTTGGTCTGCACGCGTGCGCGGATCCACGGCTCTTGGTCGCGCATCAGCAGCCGCCGATCTCGTCGCGGTCGACAGGCTGGCTGCCTGCCGGCGCGTGGCGCGCGGTGTGCTCGCGCTCGGACGAGGCGCGGTGACGGCTCGATGCCGGCTGGGGTGCTTCGTACTCGGACATGTTCCTCCTCGTGCTGCTGTGACGGGCGTGTCTGGGCCTAGTTGCCGACGAGCCAGTACGTCTCGGCCCCGCCGAAGAGGTCGATGTCTACGGCGGCGCCGACTAGGTGTGCGGCTGCACGGTCCATGTCGACGCAGTCCTTCATCCAAGGGCGAGCGCGGTCGAGGGCATGCTCGAACAGCTCACGCGCGCAATGCCGCGCGTGAGCCGCGAGCGCGTCGTTGCGGATCAGCACCTGTGGGCCGCCGCGGGTGCGGTGCCAGACGTTGCGGCCTTCGAGCTCGGCGAGCAGATCGAGGATCTCCTCAGCTTCCGCGCGGTCGTCGGGCTTGACTCGCGAGAGGCTGAAGTGAGGGCCCTGCGGGTCTGTGGATCGCCTCACATCGAGCTGCTTGAGACGGGGGAGCAGCTCGGAGGTGCGGATGACCTCGGTCGCGAGACGATGTCGCCTCGCGAGATCACTATCGGGTTCTCCCGCCAGGTGCGCCCACGTCGGGTCGGCACGTGGTGAACGCCTGATGGCGTCGCGGACTTGCTGATTTCTCATGCCGGGTTCCTGGGTTGAGCTGCGGCTGGCGGGCGGGCGATGACGGCGTCGTTGCGAACTG
>JBPPNC010000172.1:0-24870 GCA_051306365.1 Solirubrobacteraceae bacterium | reverse complement strand
CGCCGCGATCGTGGTCGACGGCGACCACTTCAAGCAGATCAACGACCTCGAGGGCCACCACGCGGGCGACGACCTCATCAAGGCGATCGCGCACAGCCTGCGCCAGCGGGTGCGCCTCGGGGACGTCCTCGCCCGGCTCGGCGGCGACGAGTTCGCCGTGCTCATGCGCGAGGGCGGCCGCGCCGAGGCCCGCCACCTCGCCAACGTCGTGCTCGACGCGATCCGCGAGCAGCACATCGTGACCTCCAGCGGCCGGACCCGCGCGATCACCGGCAGCGCCGGCATCGCGCTCTTCGACGGCGCAGAGGACGCCACCGGCGAGACGATCCTCGTCGACGCCGACCTCGCGATGTACGACGCGAAGGAGGCCGGCCGCGACCGCATCGCCGAGGCGACCACCGCCGAGGCCCGTCAGGCCGGCACGCGCACCCGGCTGACCTGGATGGACCGCATCCGCGACGCGCTCGACGACGAGCGGTTCGTCCTCTATGCGCAGCCGATCGTCTCGCTGGAGACGGGCGACACGGAGCAGTACGAGCTGCTGCTGCGCATGCGCGACGAGGACGGCGACGTCATCCCGCCGGGCGCGTTCCTGTCGGTCGCCGAGCGCAGCGGCCTCATCACCCGCATCGACCGCTGGGTCGTCGAACGCGCCATCGACCTGCTCGCCGCCAGCGGCGCGGGCGGGCCCACGTTCGAGGTCAATCTGTCCGGCTCCTCGATCGGCGATGAGGTGCTGCTCGAGCTCATCGAGCGGCGGCTGAAGGAGACGGGCGTCAGTCCTGCGCGGCTCGTCTTCGAGATCACCGAGACGGTGGCGGTCGCCGACGTGCCGCGGGCGCAGGCGTTCGCCGCGCGCCTGAACGAGCTGGGCTGCCGCTTCGCGCTCGACGACTTCGGCTCGGGCTTCGGCTCGTTCTACTACCTCAAGCACCTGCCGTTCGACTTCCTGAAGATCGACGGTGAGTTCGTCCGCGACTGCGCACGCGACGCCACCGACCGGCTCATCATCAGCGCCGCCGTGGTCATCGCCCGCGGCCTGGGCAAGCGCACGATCGCCGAGGTCATCGAGGACGACGGGACGTGGCAGCAGCTGCGCGAACTCGGCGTGGACGACGGCCAGGGCTTCCACCTCGGGTGCCCCGCGCCGGTCGAGAACGTCATCGACGCGCACATGCGCGAGGCCGGATAGTCGCGCTACGCTCGCCGAATGGCCGGGATCCTCGACGTAGAGCAGGCGCTGCTCCTCCTCGAACTCGAGCCGCCGTTCGATCAGCGCGCGGTCCAGCTCGCGCGCCGCCGCATGGCGAAGGTCTGGCACCCGGACATCGCGCCGCCCGGCAAGCAGTACGAGCACGAGCGTCATCTGAAGGCGATCAACGAGGCGGCGGACCAGCTCGAGTCCCTCGCCGAGCAGTCCCGCGGCGGCAAGGTCACCCGCAACGCGGTGAAGGTCAGCGCGGCCGCGGCACGTGCCGCCCGCGAGGAGGCGGGACGCCGCGCCTACGAGCAGGAGCAGGCGCAGCGCGCCGCGAACGCCGACAAGCGTAAGCACGACCCGTTCGGCGACCGCACGCCGGACCACTCGGTCGTCCACCGCTACGCGCGCTGCCTGTCCTACCCCGAGTGGGGCGTGGGGAGCGTCACCGGCATCTACTTCACGGGCGAGGGCGACGACATCCAGCAGTGGGCGCGCGTCAAGTTCCAGCCCGGCGTGCGCACGGTTCCTGCGGGTTCGCTGCAGTTCGTCGACTTCTCCAAACCCGACCCGGGCGCCGAGCGGGTGCAGCGCTTCACGATCGCGGCGCAGCACGCGATGCACGAGGGCAACTACCCGCTCGCCGCGCAGCGGCTCATCTACGCGCGGGACGCGGAGCCGGCGAACACGGCGGTGCTGCGGCTGCTGACGCTCGCGTTCTGGCAGGCGGGCGATCTGCCCGCGGCGGCCCGGACGGTGCGCGACTGGGCGCGCGCCGAGGACCGTCGCCCGGCGCCGCACCGGTACGCCGCGCGGATTTACGAGGACATGGGCGCGATCGACCTCGCCGAGGAGGCCGCGCGCCGCGCGGTGGACCGCGCGCCGAGTGACCCGTCGGCGTGGGAGCGGCTCGGCCGTCTGCGGCTGCGGCTGATGAAGCGCGAGGGTGCAGTGGACGCGCTGGAGACGGCGCGGCGGCTGGGGCCGACCGCGGAGGGGCTGCTGGACTTGGGGCTGGCCTACCACCTGGCCGGCGACGTCGGCGCCGAGCTCACGG
Source organism: Solirubrobacteraceae bacterium (assembly GCA_051306365.1). GTDB lineage: Bacteria > Actinomycetota > Thermoleophilia > Solirubrobacterales > Solirubrobacteraceae > Svornostia. The sequence goes on along the minus strand of JBPPNC010000172.1, from coordinate 22,615 downwards.
CGTGTGAGCAGGCCACGGTGCTCGCGCCGGAGAGCGGCGCGGCGTGGTCGCGGTACGCGCACGCGCTGGCGCGCACGGACCGGGTGAGCGACGCGCTGGACGCGTGCGACCGCGCCCTGGCGCTGGCGCCCGACGACGAGGTCGCGGCGCTGCGCGATCGCCTGCGTGATCAGGCGCCGCGGGTGCTGCCGGCGGCCTAGGGCAGCTGCGGCAGCCCGCGCTCGTCCAGCGGCCAGCCGGGGTTGTGGGCGAGCTCCCACAGGTGGCCGTCGGGGTCGAGCACGTACGAGGTATAGCCGCCCCAGAACGTCTCGTGGGGCGCGCGCTGCGCGGTGGCGCCGGCGTCGACCCAGCGGGCGAACGTGGCGTCCACGGTCTCGCGGTCGGGGAGGTTCATCGCGATCGACATGCCGCGGAACGCGGCCGCTGCGTCGGCGGGGAGCTGTGCATCCTCGGCGAGGTCGGCGTGCCCCCAGAGGCCGAGGTGGGTCCCGGCGCAGCGCAGGAACGTGACGTCACCTTCCACCGACGCAGAGGACCGCACGAAGCCGACGGCCTCATAGAACGCGGTCGCGCGGGGGACATCGGCGACGCCGAGAGTGATGAGGCTCGGGCCGGGGGGAACGTGCATGACCCGAGCCTACGCATCGGGTCGGGAAGCGGGTACAGGAGTCCCCGCTTCGCGACCCGGTGTGCGATCACGCGGCCTCGGGCACGCCCTCCCTTGCCGGCCGCGCGCCGCGCCATGAGCGCCGCGAACAGCGCTCCTCGTTGCCGCGCAGCAGCCCGGTCAGGTTGATGAGAGAGGACGACGCCGCGAGGACGACGGTACAGGCGTCGACCACCCACTGCAGGCCGGTCAGTCCTGACGGCCAGGTCCTCATCGGCGGGTCGTCCAGAAGATCGATGGACAGGTCACCGGTGCACGGGGAACGGCCGATGCGCTCCTGTCCGATCTCCCGCCCGGCGACCCAGCACCCCACCCACCATGCGACGACTGCTCACCTGCTTCAGCCTTCTCCTCGCCTTCGCGCTCGTTCCTTCGTCGGCACACGCCGCCGAGGCCGGTCTCAACGTGCAGGGCATCGACAACGGTGGCCACGACGAGGCCATGAACATGCTGTCCGACACAGGCGCGAAGTGGGCTCGCCACTTCCTGCAGTGGGACCGCTTCGAGCCGACGAAGGGCACGCTCGACCCGTCGCTCGTGGGCTTCTACAAGCAGACGATGGACCGGGAGCAGGCGATGGGCGTCAAGACGATGCTCACCGTCGTGCGCTCGCCGACGTGGGCCAGCGGGGTGGCGGAGCCGTACAGCCCGCCGGCCAAGGCGAAGGACTTCGCGGACTTCATGGCGCTCATCGGCAAGGAGTTCGCCGGCCGCGTCGAGGTCTACGAGATCTGGAACGAGCAGGACGAGGCGATCTTCTGGAAGGGCGCCGTCGACGCGGCGAAGTACACCGAGTTGTTGAAGGCCGCCTACCCGGCCATCAAGGAGGTCGACCCGAACGTGAAGGTGTCGTTCGGCCCGACCACCGGCAACAACTACGCCTACCTCGAGCAGGCATACGCGGCGGGCGCGAAGGGCTTCTTCGACGCGGTCTCCGTGCACACCGACACGGCCTGCAACATCGCCTCGCCGAACGAGTTCTACAAGGAGAGCAACGGCCGTATCGGGCAGTTCCCCTTCCTCGGCTACCGCGAGGTGCGCGCCTCGATGCTCGCCAACGGCGATGACAAGCCGATCTACATGTCCGAGCTGGGTTGGTCGACGACGAAGACGCAGTGCGGCCGCGGAGCGTGGGCTGGGCAGAAGCCCGCAGGCGTGACGGAATCCAAGCAGGCGGCGTTCGTCTCCCAGGCCTACCACTGCCTGGCGGCTGACCCGTACGTCGAGATCGCGATCTGGTTCGAGGCCAAGGACCGCGCGACCGAGGACACCGAGCTGACGCGCTACGGCCTGCGTCGCCCCGACGGCCACAACAAGCCGGCCTATGCGGCGTTCAAGGACTACGCCCGCGGCGGAGACAAGCTCAGTGGGCCCTGCGGCGACTTCAGCCCGCCGACGATCCGGATCCACTCGCCGGGCCCGAACCGCAAGGTGTTCGACAAGCTCGTCTTCCGCGCGGACACGCCCGACAAGGACGTCGCCCGGATGACCTTCTCGGTCGATGGCCTCGAGATCGAGAACTTCACCCCGCCCAAGGGCTCGGCTGTCGGCACGGTGCGCGACTACGCCAAGAACCCGGCCTACCGCAATTGGCAGGGCGTCCGCAAGCTGCCGTTCGGCCCCCACACGCTGACCGTCGAGGCGAAGGACCTCAGCGGCAACACGAGCGAGCAGAGCATCCAGTTCTTCCGAATCGACCCGTCGCAGCTCCCGCCGACGAAGACGCTCTTCACGAAGGTCAAGCTCAAGAAGGCGAAGAAGAGCCCGCGCAAGGTGAGCTTCGCCGGCAAGCTGGTCGCACCGGAGCTCGACTTCGGGATCGCCGGCAAGGTCGAGGTCGTCTGGCAGGCCAAGCGCAAGGGCGGCTGGAAGAAGATCCACGGCGGCACCAAGAACGCGAACAAGGCGTTCACGTTCAGCCAGAAGCTGAAGTTCAAGGGTACGTGGCGCGTCCGCGCGATCTTCAAGGGCAAGAAGCCCTACAAGAACTCGCAGACGAAGTGGATGCGGTTCACCGTTTCGAAGTAGCAGCGACGCGCCGCCTGCCGAAACGTGATTCGATGGACAGGGTGTCCAGAAGAGTCTCTGTCCATATCGCGCGCCGGCTGCTCGCCTGCGTGAGCCTGCTGCTGGTGCTCGGCGCCGTCCCCGCGACGGCGCCGGCCGCCGAGCCCGGGCTCAACGTGCCCGGCGCCGACAACGGCGGCAGCGACGAGGCGATGGCCATGCTGTCGGACACCGGGTCGAAGTGGGCCCGGCACTTCCTGCAGTGGGATCGCTTCGAGCCCACCCGGGGCCGGATCGACCAGACGCTCGTCGGCGCGTACCGGCGGACGATGGAGCGCGAGCAGGCGACGGGCGTCAAGACCATGCTCACCGTGGTGCGCTCGCCGTCGTGGGCGAGCGGGTCGGCCGACCCGTACAGCCCACCGGCGAACCCGATGGACTTTGCGAGCTTCATGGCGCGCCTGGCGCGGGAGTTCGCCGGGCAGGTCGAGGTCTTCGAGATCTGGAACGAGCAGGACGACGTGATCTTCTGGAAGGGTGCCGTGGACGCGGCGCGCTACATCGAGCTGCTCAAGGCGGCGTATCCGGCGATCAAGGAGGTCGCCCCCGGCGTGAGGGTCGCGTTCGGCCCGACGACGGGCAACAACTACGCCTACCTCGAGCAGGCGTACGCGGCCGGAGTGAAGGGCTCGTTCGACGCCGTCTCGGTCCACACGGACACGGCGTGCAGCATCACGTCGCCGAATCAGTTCTACAAGGAGAACAACCGCATCGCGCAGTTCGCCTTCCTGGGCTACCGCGAGGTCCGTGCGTCGATGCTCGCCAACGGCGACGACAAGCCGATCTACATGTCCGAGCTGGGCTGGTCGACCACGACGACAACCTGCGGCCGCGGTGCATGGGCGGGCCAGAAGGCGGCCGGCGTCAGCGAGTCCCAGCAGGCGGCCTTCCTGCAGCAGGCCTACCACTGCCTGGCCGAAGATCCGTACGTCGAGATCGCGCTGTGGTTCGAGGCCAAGGACCGTGCGGCGGAGGACACCGAACTCACGCGCTACGGCCTGCGCCGGCCTGACGGCAGGGACAAACCGAGCTACGCGGCGTTCAAGGAGTTCGCGCGCACCGGCGACCAGCTCACCGGCGCCTGCGGCGACTTCAGCCCGCCGGCGCTGAAGATCACGTCGCCGGGCCCGAACCGCAGGCTGTACGACCGCATGGTCGTCCGCGCCGAGACGCCCGACAAGGACGTCGCCCGCATGAGCTTCCTCGTCGACGGCCAGGTGGTCGAGAACTTCACGCCGAACCTCCGGGCGGGCGAGAAGGTCCGCGACTACGTCAAGCAGCCGCTGTACCGGAACTGGCAGGGCATCCGCAGGCTCCCGTTCGGCCAGCACACGCTGACCGTCGTGGCGAAGGACGTGAGCGGGAACGAGAGCGAGCAGTCGGTCCAGTTCACGCGCGTTGATCCGCGGACCCTGCCGTGGACGAAGACGCGCTTCACCAAGCTCAAGCTCACGCGCGCGAAGAAGGCCCGCCGCGCGACGTACAAGGGCACGCTCGTCGCGCAGGGACTGGACTTCGGGGTCTCGGGCAAGGTGCGCGTGGTCTGGCAGGCCAAGCGCAAGGGGAGGTGGAAGAAGATCCACGGGGGGACGAAGAACGCCAACAAGGCGTTCGCGTTCAACCAGAAGCTGCGGTACAAGGGCGCATGGCGCGTCCGGCTCGAGTACCGGGCGAGCAAGCCGTACCGGACGTCCGTCACGCGGTGGAAGCGGTTCGCTGTCAGGTAGCGCGCGATCGTGTCGCCCAGGAAGAACGCCGGGGCGGGCCAACGCCGATCACGAACGGGATGAGCAGGAGCCCGCGTGAACGCGGGAAGCGGATCGGCGGAGAAGCCGTCGTCGGGCCCGCGGCGGTGACCACGGAGCTCGACTCACGGTATTCGCCCGTCTCGGCCGATCAAGAAGCGTAGCCATGCGCGACGCCTTCGTCGAAGACCTCCGCTCGACGGCAGCCGCCGGGGTCGTCGATCGCCGCCCTGGATGGAGACTCGGTCGAGTCCGCCGGCGGTGAGGGCGTGAAGCAGCAGGTCACCGCCTGAGTTCGCCACGCCTGTAACGCCCATCGCTCGTGGTGACGACGAGCCCTACTCGTCCGCGTCATCCGCGGGATCGTCTTCGTCGGGAAGACCGCCGGGGGGCGGCGGCTCACGACGACGCCGTGCCTCGACGTGTTCCTTGATGGGGCTGCGGTCGAGCACCTGCTCCACGAGGTCCTCGAAGAACCTGCTGGCGTCGAGCACGTCTGTCGGTTGCTCGATGTTGCTCACCTGCGGCATCGGGTCGTTCTGGTCCCAGTCGGCGACGAGGAGGAGGGTCGCGTCGAATGCCTGGCCGGGCCGCCGAAGTCGTTGGAGGATGTCGTACAAGATCGCGTAGGCGCCCTCCTCGTCGAAGACGTTGCGCCGCACGAGGTACGCGTAGCCCATGGTCGCCATCGGATGCCGGGCACGAAGGCTCATGACCTCCCCGACAGCTTCCTCATGGCGGTTCTTGAGGTTCTTCCTGTACGACGAGAACATCGTCTTCGTGCTCACGAGCACGTCAGGGCCGCGTCGCCACGTCGAGATCGTGACGTCGATCTGCTTCGCGTAGAAGTCGCCGAGGATGTACGCCTCCGATGCGCCGGGGAGCTTGCCCTCCAGGCCCTTGATCGCGCGGCGTAGCTTCGGCGGCTTGAGCCGCTCGCCATCGGCCTCGGCTTCGGCGAGGGCGTCGGCGAGTTCCTGCAGCCCGTGTTCGAGTTGCGCGGCGTCCTCCGGGAGCACGCGGGGCCGCTTGGCCCGCGGCCAGACGGAGTCGGGCGGGAAACCCGCTCGACGCAGCTCATGCGCGACCCACGCGTCGAACGCCTTGGCGACGCGGCCGCTCTCCTGCTTCTCGCCTGTGCTGATCGGGATGCTCAGCAGCTCACGGAGCAAGTCGAGATCCGGGATGTACCGGCCCTTCACCCAGGGCGACCTGGTGGTGTCGGCAAGACGAAGGATCGGATCGAACGCCGCGAAGACGTCTGGCTTCGGCGGCCGCGGCACTACTCGGCCTTCCTCGTGCGGCGCTGCCGAAGACGTCCGGCCTCAGCGCGCAGCGCCTGGACCTCCTCCCGTTTGACCTCGGCCGCGCGAACGAGCACAGCGTCGTCGATCTCGTCGACCACCTGCTGCCACTGTCCCGCGCGCAGCAGCTCGTCCAAGTGAGCGCGCCGCTTCTCGATGATTTCCCACGCCGTGGAGAGCACCTCCGGTGACGGCACGGGCAGCTTCGCCGCCTCGCTCGGCTCCATCTTCAGGATGCCGCCGCCATAGGACCGGCCGAACACCTCGGCGCCGAGCATCGACGCCGAGTTCAAGCAGAGCAGCGGCAGGGCGTCTTTCGCGCATGCTGGCGCGTCGTCGCGGAGCACGACTCCGTGCATGGAGTTGACGAAGGTCACGTCGGCGTCGTTCGCGATCAGTCGCGGGTACCGGTGCGACATGTAGGTGAAGAACAGATCGGGGACCGGGACCGCCGGTGGTCGCCACCACGGCTTGCGGACAGAGCACTTGTACGCGTCTTGAACGCCCTGCTCCTCACCGTGGGCCACGTATCGCGCAAGTCCGCCGCCCGGGGTTTTCGCCCTGGGGTAGAGCATCCACACGCGCTCACCTTGCAGCTTGAGCTGCTCCCAGCGGCCCTTCGTGAAGCGCGTGCCCTTGAGGTGCTTCGTCCCCGGCGGCACGATGGGCACGACATCGGATCGCGTCAGACCGAACGACTCGCGCGTGCCCTCGGAGATCGCGAAAAACCGGTTCGACCCAGTCACCGTTCCCAGCTCGGGAGGCCCGTAGGAGCCGAGGTCGACGAAATGTGCTGCGGTCACGCGGCGGAACAACGTCCTGCGTTCGGTCGGCAGGAGGAGATCAGTCCACTTGCCCTCGGCGCTCGGAGCAACGGCGACCCCATCGAACACGTGGAGGCACCGAAGGTCCTCGGCGTCGCGGACCTGATGCAGCGCAAACGCGTCGCAGCCCCCGCTCCCACGCGCCACGAGGAGGACAACCTGCTCCTCTGCGTCGTTGAACTGCAGCTCCTCGAAGAGCACCAGATGAACCGCCGCAAAGCGCGTCCGCAACCACCGTCGGATCGGCTCGGCGTAGCCGACGGTCATCAGTTCGGCTGGGAGCACCATCGCGACGCGCCCGTCCGGCTTGAGAAATGAACAGGCGTGCACGAGCAGCGCTGCCCACGAGGAGGCCAGCCCGGACAGGCGCACGCCCTGGGCCAGCGCGGCGGCGGCTGACCGCTTACGCGTGTCGCCGCGGTGCTCGTGGTACCGGACGAAGGGCGGGTTGCCGACCACGGCGTCCATCCATGGCAGCGCGCCGCCGAGCTGGTCCGGCGACTGTTGATCGAAGAAGTCCCCGATCACCAATGACGCGTCGTATCCCTCGTCCTGAAGCAACCGCCTCGACTCGTCGAGCGAGGCACGATGGAGGTCGACCCCGTGCAAGAGCTGCCGCGTGTCCGCCGGCGCGACCCCGTTTGACGCCAGGCGCCGCGCTGCAGCAAGAAGGAATACGGCCTCGCCACAGGTCGGGTCGAGGACCCGTGCGTCGTCGCGACCGGCTGTGGCCCACTCCGCCAGGAAGTCGGCGATGTCCGCCGGCGTGAAGAACGCGCCGCGCTGCTTCCGCAGCTCTGGGCTGTCGCCGGGGAGGTGAGACACGCGCATTTCTGCTCGCGAGAGTACCGGCGGGGGCGGTCGCTCAGGCCCGAACGATCTCGATCTCGCACGGGTTCATGCGGGTTTCGCCCAAGGTGGCCGGAGCCGGCGCGTGTGGCGCCGACGACGAGGTCCTGCGCGTTGATCTGCTCCAGGAGCCCTTGGTGTGCACGTGGAAGCCTCGCGCGAGCGGCGCGAACGGCTCGTTCTATCGTCCCAGCTTCGACGACGTGCGGGGCGTCGGCGATACGAGGTACGGTGCCGCCTGTGCGCCTACTCGTCGCCCGCTGCTCCGTGGACTACACAGGACGGCTGACCACGCATCTTCCCGAGGCGGTTCGCCTCCTCATGTTCAAGCCCGACGGCGGCGTCTCCGTCTGGCACGACGGTGGGTCCAGCGTCAAGCCGCAGAACTGGATGACCCCGCCCACGGTCATCGAGGAGGCCGACGAGCACATCGTCGTCCGCAAGTTCGCGGGCAAGACCGAGGACCGCCTCGACATCCGCATCGCGGAGGTCATCAGCGACGTCACCCACGACATGGGTGAGGCCGCAGAGCTGGAGAAGGACGGCGTCGAGGCGCACCTCCAGGAGGCGCTGGCCGGCGCGCCGCACTGGTGCGGGGAGGGCTTCCGCCTGGTGCGCCGCGAGTGGCCGACCGACATCGGGCCCGTCGACCTCATGTGCCGCGACGAGGACGACGGCTGGGTCGCGGTGGAGATCAAGCGCATCGGCACGATCGACGCCGTCGAACAGCTCACGCGCTATCTCGATCGGATCCGCCAGGACCCTGCGATGAACGACGTGCGCGGCGTGCTGGCGGCGCAGGTCGTCAAGCCGCAGGCGCGGGTGCTCGCCGAGGCGCGCGGGATCGACTGGGTCGAGGTCGATCTGGCGGTCGTGCGCGGCGACCGCGAGCCGGACCTGACGCTGTTCACGTAGCGGCCGCGCGCCAGGGGCTCTGGGCGACGTTCAACTACTCCTCGTCGCGGGCCGGGTGTGGAGCCCCGGCGGCTGGGTCTTCGACCTCGGCGAGACGCTGGGCTTCGACGTCGCGACGATGTACCACAGTCGCAGGGGCGGCCCGTTGTCCGTGCTAACACCCTTCTCCTACCCTGGAGGGGTGTCCAAGCACGACATCGAGACCCGCGAGGATTGCGAGCGCCTCGTGCGCGAGTTCTACGCCCGCGCGTTCGAGGATGAGATCATCGGCTGGCTGTTCACGGACATCGCCAAGCTTGATCTCGAGGCGCACGTCCCGCAGATCACGTCGTTCTGGGAGACGGTGCTGCTGAACGCCGGCACGTACCGCGGCAGCCCGTTCCCGCCCCATGCCGACCTCCACGCGAAGGTCGGGCTGCGCGACGGGCACTTCGGCCGTTGGCTCGCGGTGTGGGGCGGCACGGTCGACGACCTGTTCGAGGGCGAGACCGCCGAGATGGCGAAGGCCCACGCGCTGCGGGTCGCTCAGGCGTTCTACCGGCGCCTGCAGAGCTTCCCGTCACCGGCCGATGCGCATCAGCCGGGGCTGACGGTCACGCAGCACGGGCCGGAATCGGCCTGACGCCGTCGCGCTTGAGGTGCGTCAGCGCGTGCTCGATTGCGTCGGGCGTATGCGCGAAGACGTGCTCCTCGTGGCGCAGTCGGTCGAGCACGCCGAGCTGCTCGAGCATCCGCTCGTGGTCGGGCTGCAGCCCGGTGAGCAGCACGGTGACGCCGCGGTCCTCCAGCGTCGTGATCGTGTCGGCGAGCAGCGCGGCGCCGGTGGTGTCCAGGGACGTGAGATGCGCGAGCCGGAAGACGACGACCCGCACGTCCCCGCGGACCGTTGGGTCGACCAGCGCGGCGTGAGAGGCCGCGAAGAACAGCGGTCCGTCGAATCGGTAGGCGATGACGTGGCGGTCGAGCAGCGCGCGCTCCTCGTCCTCGTGGTCGCTCGTGTCGAGTGGCATCTCCTCGACCTTCGAGATCCGCGCGTAGCTGCGCAGCGCGACGACGACCGCGACGCCCAGGCCGATGAGCACCGCGGTGACGAGGTCGAGCGCGAGGGTCGCTGCGGCGGTGATGCCCAGCACCGCGGCATCGCCCGGTGCTGCGCGCCACATCGTGCGGACGGAGGAGATGTCGACCATCCGCGCCGTCGTCGCGAACAGCACGCCGGCGAGCGCGGAAAGCGGGATCCACGCGACGAGCTGCGCGGCCGCGAGCGCGACCACGAGCAGCGCGACCGACTGCGTGACCGCCGCCAGCCGCGTGCGGGCGCCTGCGCGGACGTTCACCGCCGTGCGCGCGATCGCCGCTGTCGCGGGGACGCCGCCGAACAGCGGCGTGACGAGGTTCGCCATCCCCTGACCGACGAGCTCGCGGTCGGGATCGTGGCGGCGGCCGACGGACATCGCGTCGGCCACGCTGGCCGACAGCAGGCTCTCCAGCGCGGCGAGGGCGGCCACCGCGAGCGCCGCGGGCAGCAGGCCGCTGAGCTGACCGAGACCGATGTCGGGCAGCCCGGGCGCGCTGAGCGGCGACGGCAGCGAGCCGATGCGGTCGATGTCGAGGCCGAGCGCGCGGCACGCGACCGCCGACACACCGACGGCGACCAGCGCGACCGGGAGTCGCGGCCAGCGCCCGCCGAGCCCGAGGATCGCGGCGGTGACGAGCGCGGCGAAGAGCGGTGCGACGACCGCAGGCTCGGACAGCCAGCCACTCACCGCGTCGAAGGCGACGAGCGCGGGCCGTTCGCCCTCGGCGTCGACGCCCAGTGCGGACGGCACCTGCTGCAGCGCGCGGCCAGCATGCCGACGGCGAGCACGCCGCTCGGACCGTGCGCCGCGGCGATGGGGACGAGTACGACGGCCATGGCGCCCGTGGGCCCGCTGACCTGCACATGGCTGCCGCCGAAGATCGCGGCGACGAAGCCCGCGACGATCGCGCTCGTGAGGCCCGCCCCCGCGCCCAGACCGGAGGCGATGCCGAACGCCAGCGCGAGCGGGAGGGCGACGACCGAGACGGTCAGTCCCGCGACGATGTCCGGAGCGGGAGGCCGGCCCATCGCCGCGAGGTCCGACCGCTGCGGCAGCAGCGCGCCTCCCCGCTTGCGTGCTGCCGCCAGCGCGCTCATCCCCGGAGCCGTGCGCGCAGCTCGGCCTGATCGTCGATGAGGGTCGACAGCAGCTCGCGGGCGGACAGGAGCAGCGTGCGCACCTCCGGGACGGCGATCGCGTAACGGACCTCGCCGGCCTCGCGGTGCTGGTGCACGAGCCCGGCGCGGCGCAGGACGCCGAGCTGCTGGGAGAGGTTGCTCGGCTCGATCTCGATCGCGGCGAGCAGCTCGTGGACCGCGTGGTCACGCTCGCAGAGCAGCTCCAGGATCCGGATGCGCGCCGGGTGGCCCAGGATCCGGAAGAACTCGGCCTTGGCCTGGTAGAGCGGCTGTCCCGGCGTGAGCATATGAAGAAGTATAGACATGAAGAAGTCTTCAAGTTGTGAGCGCACGCACACACCGCCTGGGCGTCCCAGCCCACCCGCGGATCCGGCACAGGCTGCCGCCGGGTCCGCGGTAGGAACTCGAGTGCAAGTCGCCCATGGAGTACATCCGACACGCCCTCGTGGATGCCCTCGAGCCGCATGACTACAGGGTCGCGACGAACGCCTTGAGCTTCGCGGCGGCGTCCGTGATCGGCGGGCCATGGCCGAGCAGCACGATCGACGGTTCGAGTTCGGCGAGCTTGCGCTCGGACTCACGGTTCAGCGCCGGGTCGACCGTGAACGGGCCGAACGGCTGGTGCAGCCCCGGAATCGTCGTGAAGATGTTCATGTTGAAGAAGACGTCGCCGGCGACGAGCACGCGGTCGCGCTCGCGCCACAGCGAGATGTGGCCCGGCGAGTGGCCGGGGGTGTCGAGGACGAGGAAGTCGCCGACGGTGTCGTCCTCGTGCAGCTCCTGGTCGACCTCCACGGCGGGGAACCTCATGGTGATGCGCCCGAACGCGCCCATCTTCGTCTCCGGGACGCCTGTGCGCGCGGCCTCGGCATCGCGGGCGCCCACGAGCAGCGGCACGCCCAGCGCGGCCTTGAGGTTCTTCGAGCCTCCCGCGTGATCGGCGTGTGCGTGCGTGAGCACGTGCCGCTGGACCTTCCCGCCGAGCTGCTTGGCCAGGCGCTTGCCGTGCGGCGGCACGCCCGCGTCGACGAGGGTGTCACCGACGAGGTAGGCGTTGACCCCGTCACGGGGCGCGAGGGCGACCTGGAAGACGTCGTCTGCGAGCTGGCGCATGGGCGGAATCTACCGGACGGTCGCGTCTGTTCAGCAACCGGCTGTGGCCGACGAACCTGTCGCTCGGTGCAAGCCTCGTCGGCGGTAGGAGCAACCCATGTCCCCACCGATCCTCACGAGCGCCGCGACGGCGTGTTGCTCACCACCCTGAACCGGCCCGGGGCGCGCAACCCCGTCAGCCTCGCCCTCGCCGAAGGCATGGCGGCCGCGCTCGATCGGCTCGACCCCGCCCCGACGCTCGCCGTCGGTGTCATGGACTGGCGCGCCGACCCCGTCCTCGATTCCGCGGACGCGCGCGAGGGGGCCGCGGCGTTTGAGGAACGCCGTGCTCCGCGCTGGCAGGGCGGGCAAGCGGTGCACTAGCACGCTTCGAACCCACTTGTACAGGCGGTCCAGGCTCAATCGCCCTGGGGAGGAAATCCCCGGAATGCCCTTGTTTGCGGGGTCTCCGGTGCCGACAATCGAAGCATGGTGGGTCGACTCCGACAGATCGTCGCCTTCGGCGGTGGTGGCTTCTCGATGGAAGCCGGCAACCCGTTGCTCGACGACTACGTGCTGTCCCTGACGGGCAAGGAGCGCCCGAAGGTCTGCTTCGTGCCGACCGCGTCCGGTGATGCCGACCACTACGTGGTCCGCTTCTACCGGGCGTTCTCCGGCGCGCGTTGCGAGGCGTCGCACGTTTCGCTGTTCCGCCGCGACAAGGGCGGCGGCATCGATGAGTGCGTCGGCGAGCACCTCCTCAAGCAGGATCTGATCTACGTCGGCGGGGGCAGCGTCATCTCGCTGCTGGGGGTCTGGAAGGCGCACGGCCTCGACGAGATCCTGCTCGAGGCGTGGGATCGCGGCATCGTGCTGTGCGGTCTGAGTGCCGGTTCGCTCTGCTGGTTCGAGCAGTCGGTCACGGCGTTCCACGGTGCCCCGATGAAGGTCGAGGGCCTCGGCATGCTGCCGTACTCCAACTGCGTGCACTACGACGGCGAGCCCGCGCGGCGCACCGAGTACCACCGCTTCGTTGAGGAGGGCATGATCCCCGGCTATGCGGCCGAGGACGGCGCGGCGCTGCACTTCATCGGCGACGACCTCGCGCGGGTCGTCTCCTCCCGGCCGAGGGCGAAGGCCTACCGCGTCGAGGACACCGGGGGTGAGGTGAGCGAAGTGGCGATCCAGCCGACCTACCTGGGGGCCGAGACCCTGTCGCTCGCGGCGGCCTGAGACACTTCCGCGCACGGATGCGCACGATCTTCGCCATGGGGGGCGGGGGCTTCACGATGGAGCCCGAGAATCCCGCCCTCGACGACTACATCCTCTCCCTGGCCCGCAGGCCGGTGCCGAAGGTGCTGTTCCTGCCCACGGCCAGTGGGGATCCGAACGAGCACATCCACAAGTTCATGGGCGCGTTCGGGCACAAGATGTGCGAGCCCGATCACCTCTCGCTCTTCCGGCTGGGCTCCAACCCGGTCGATCTCGAGGCGCTGCTCTTCGCCCAGGACATCATCTACGTGGGCGGCGGCTCGATGCGCAACCTGCTCGCGATCTGGCGGGTCCACGAGCTCGACCGGATCCTGCGTGAGTGCTGGGAGCGCGGCGTCGTGCTCGCCGGCCTGAGCGCGGGCGCGATGTGCTGGATGGACTGGGGCGTCACGAAGAGCGGCGGGCGGCCGGAGCCGTGTCAGGGGATGGGGCTGCTGCCGGGCTCGCTCACGGTCCACTACGACGGCGAGGCGGACCGCCGCCCGGTGTACCTGCAGGCCGTCGCGGACGGCACGCTGCCCGCCGGATACGCCGCGGATGACGGCGTCGGTCTCCTGTTTCGCGAAGGAGAGTTCGTCACAGCGGTGTCGTCTCGGCCGGGCGGGCGCGCGTTCCGTGTGGAGCGGCGCGACGGCGAGGCCATCGAAGTGGCGCTGCCGGTGGAGTACCTCGGCGGGGTTGCGAGCCCCACGCCGCGGGTGTCCGACGACATTCGCGAGTTCCGCGCCACACGCGCGATGGGGCGCTGAGCACTGGCGCTCGTACACCCGCCGACAAGCGGCGCACCCGGAAGTTCCACCTGCTTAGTGTGTGGCTGACACGACCTGGGAACAACGGCCTGCAACGTGGAGAGCTCACCCTCACCAACCTCTCCGATTCGCGTCCTCGTCGCTGACGACGAGACCCCGCTGCGCGAGGCGGTCTGCGAGCTGATCGCGGATGACCCCGCCTGCGTCGTCGTCGGGCAGGCACCCAACGCGGAGGAGGCGCTGCGGCTGATCGCCGAGCACGCACCGGACGTCGCGCTGGTCGACGTGAAGATGCCGCTTGGGGGCGGCCTGCGGGTTGCCCAGGACGTCCAGCTGTCCGGCGGCCGCACACAGGTGATTGCCCTCTCGGCGTACGCGGATCGCGGGACGGTGGCGAAGCTGCTGCGCGCCGGGGCGGTGGGATATCTGGTCAAAGGGGCGTCGTCGGCGGAGATCATCCAGGCCATCCACCGGGCGGCGCGCGGTCAGGCGAGCATGTCCTCGAAGACGATCACCGGGGTCATCGACGTCCTCTCCGGGGATATCGCCGAGCAGCGGGCCGCCGACCAGATGCAGCGCCACACCGACGAGCGCACACGCGGGCTGCTCGAGCTGGCGCCCGACGCCGTCGTGGTGGCCGACGAGCGCGGCGAAATCGTGCTCGTCAACCGGCAGACGGAGTTGATGTTCGGTTACGAGCGCGCCGAGCTGCTCGGCCGGCGCGTGGAGCGGCTGCTGCCCGAGCGGTTCGTCGAGCGCCACGTCAACCATCGCGCCGGCTACACGAATGATCCGCGCACCCGCGAGATGGGCGTCGGACTCGAGCTCGCAGGGCGGCGCAAGGACGGCAGCGAGTTCCCCGTCGACATCTCCCTGTCGGCCGTGCGGGAGGAGACCGGGACGCTCGTGACCGCGTTCGTCCGTGACGCCACCGAACGCAAGGCGCAGGAGGAGCTGCGGCGCCGGGACGCGGAGCGCCGCGCGTTGCTCGGGCACCTCGTCGCCATCGCGGAGGACGAGCGCCAGCGGATCGCCGCCGACATCCACGACGACTCGATCCAGGCGATGGCCGCAGCGAGTATCCGCCTGCAGATCCTGCGTCGCCGGATGGAGGGCTCGGACGAGCTCGTGCTTCTCAACGAGCTGGCCATGACGATGGACCTCGCGATCGACCGGCTCCGGCATCTGCTGTTCGAGCTGCGCCCGCCGGCCCTGGACCGCGAGGGCATCGTTCCCGCGCTGCAGCTGTACCTCCAGGAGTCCGGCGCGGACGTCGAGTACCGGCTGGAGGAGGGGCTGCGCGACGAGCCGCCCCCGGAGACACGTGTGATTCTCTACCGGCTGGCACAGGAGGCGCTGACGAATGTCCGCAAGCATGCGCGCGCCAGTGCAGCGTCCGTGCTCCTGGAGCAGGACGACGGCGGCTACCTGCTGCGGGTGAGCGACAACGGCGTCGGCTTCCATGTTGAGGACATCGCCCCCGTCCCCGGCCATCTCGGGCTCGCCGCCATGCGCGAGCGCGCTGAACTCGCCGGCGGGTGGCTGCGCATCGACAGCACCGCAGGTGCGGGGACCACCGTGGAGTGCTGGATCCCCCCCCACGAGCCGGTGACGCTCGAGGCATGAGTCGGCTGATCTCCGTCCTCCTCGCCGAGGACGACGAGCAGATGCGGATGGCGCTCACGAGCTTCATCGGCACGGAGCCGGGGTTCATGCTGGTCGGTGCCGTCACGGACGCGCAGGAGGCGATCGACCTGTCCCGGGCCCTGCAGCCCGATGTCGTCGTGGTCGACGTCAACATGCCCGAAGGCGGAGGGCCCCGAGCGACACGGGAGATCCGGCGCCGCGTGCCCGGCACGCGCGTCCTCGCGCTCTCGGCCGCCAATGATCGGGCGACGGTGCTCGGGATGCTCGAGGCGGGGGCGTCGGGCTACATCGTCAAGGGCGGCCCGGTGCAGGAGATCAGCGACGCGATCCGCCGCGCGGCGTCCGGTCGGTCGAGCCTGTCGCCCGACGTCGCGGGCGAGGTCGTCGACGAGCTGGCCGGCGAGCTGCAGCTGCGCCGCCGGCGTGAGCGCCGCATGAGCTCCCGGCTCGCGCGGGTGCGCGCACTCATCGACGACCCCGGACGCATGGGTATCGCGCTGCAGCCGGTCTGCGGCCTGGAGCACGGCGACGCCGTCGGCTACGAGGCGCTCGCGCGGTTCAGCGGACGGCCCCCCCGCCCCCCGGATCACTGGTTTCGGGCAGCGGGCACGGTCGGGGCGGCCGACGAACTCGAGCTCGTCGCGTTGCAGCGCGCGCTGCTCCGGCTTGACGAGTTGCCGCCGGACGCGTTCCTGTCCCTCAACGGCTCACCGAGCACGTTCGCCCGGCCGGAAGCGCAGCGCCTGCTCACCGCGGTCGCGACCGACCGCCTCGTCCTGGAGATCACCGAGCACGCTCCGGTGGAGGACTACGATGCGCTCGCGGCGGACCTGCGGTCGCTGCGCCGCCGGGGTGCGCGCGTCGCCGTCGACGACGCGGGCGCCGGGTTTGCGAGCCTCCGGCACATCCTGCGGCTCTCTCCTGACGTCATCAAGCTCGATCGCTCGCTCGTCTCCGGGATCTCACGCGACAAGGCGCAGCAGGCGCTCGCGGGCGGGCTCATCTCGTTCGCGGAGAAGATGGGCGCGCTGATCGTCGCGGAGGGGATCGAGTTCGCCGAGGAGCTGGGCACGCTCCGCGAGCTGGGGGTGCACTACGGCCAGGGGTATCTGCTCGCCCGCCCGAGCACCGCGTCGCTGCGCGACACGGCCGGACGCGGCGTCGCGGGCTGGCGGACGGGCGACGGTTCGCCGCCGCGCGGGTCCTGACGTCATGCGGGGCGGAATGTACAGCGGTGCACGTACACAGCCGTAGGACGACCGATCCAGGGTCTGTCTGTGGACGCGGACACAGGACCCGGCCGGGATAGGCTCTTCGGCGTGTCCACCCCCCGCATGAACGCCGACGAGCGGCGCAATCAGCTGCTCGACATCCTCTGCGACATCGTGCTCAGTGAGGGATTCGCGGCCGTGTCGATCGACCGCATCGCCCGCGACGCGAACATCGCGCGGACGGTCATCTACTCGCACTTCGGCAACCTCGACGGGATGCTCGACGCGCTCGTGGAACGCACGGCGGATCGCGCGCTCGCCCAGGTGCGCAGCGTCGTTCCGGACTTCCCCATCAGCGGGGACCCGGGCGACGTGCTCGCCGAGGCGATCGGCACCTTCGCGAGCGTCGTGCGTGCCGATCCCGTGACGTGGCGGATCGTCCTGCTGCCATCCGATGGAGCGCCCGCGCAGCTGCGTGAGCGGCTCGGTGCGGCGCGCAACGCGATCGAGACCCTGTTGTCCCCGCTCGTCGAGTGGGGCATCGAGGCTCTGGGGGTCCGCGACCTCGAGCTTGACGTCGAGCTCGTCTCCCACGCGATCGTCCTGCTCGGTGAGGACGGCGCGCGCCTGACGCTGACCGACCCCGACCGTTATCCGCCCGAGCGCCTGAAGGCGTTCTCGCGGTCGCTCATCATGGTCTCGACGAAGCCCGCCGCCGGCACGTAGCCCGGCAGGGCGCTCAGCGTCGGACGGCGGGGGTGTCGGCAGCGAAGCCGCGCAGCATGCCGCGCTGCACGATGATGCGCGCCTCCGCGGGTGTCATCTCCCCGTGCTGCATCGCCCGGTTGGCCGACATCATCAGCCCCTCAAGGGCAAAGCCGATCGCCACGGGCGAGACCTCGTCGGTGAACTCCCCGGAGGCCTGCGCCTGCTCGATGAGCGGGAGGACCGAGGCGTCGAATGCCTGGCGCGCCTCGGCGTGGTGGCGCGGGTCCTGGTCGGCGATCAGCCCGTACGGCTCACTCATGTCGAGCAGCTCGGCGATGAGCCGCCCGAGCCTGGCGCTGGGGTCGGCGCCGTTCTCGCCGGGTGAGAGCGCGTCGGCGATGATGGACTGGGCCCGCGTGAAGGCCTGCTCGCGCAGCGCGTTGAAGACTTCCTCGCGTGAGGCGAAGTGGCGGTACAGCGTCGCGCGTCCGACGCCGGATGCCTCGGCGATCTGGACCATGCTGGCTTCAGGGTCTGAAGCGATGAGCTGGGCGGCGTGTTCGAGAATGCGCGAGCGGTTGCGCTCCGCGTCAGCCCTGGGTGAGCGGGTGCCGTTCGTGGCCATGTGTCGCGATGATATTGAACGCGCGCGTACGCCTCTGTACTCCGCGCCTCATTCACCATTTCCGGTGTCACCACTTATGGTGATGGTGAGCGAGCGAGGGCCGCCTGCGTCACGGTGCTCGCAGAGGTACACACCCTGCCAGGTGCCGAGATCGAGGCGCCCGTCGGCGATCGGGAGGGTGAGCGACGGGCCGAGCAGCGAGGCCTTGATGTGCGCCGGCATGTCGTCGGGGCCCTCCAGCGTGTGCGTCCATCCGCCGAACTGCTCGGGGACCGCGGCGTTGAACCACGTCTCGAAGTCGCGCCGGACGTCGGGGCTCGCGTTCTCGTTCAGCGCCAGCGAGGCCGAGGTGTGGCGGATGAACAGGTGGGCGAGGCCGACCCGGATGCCGCGCAGTTCGGGGGCCGCCTCGACGATCTCGCCGGTGATGAGATGAAAGCCCCGCGGGCGGGGCCGCAGCGTGACGTCCCGGCGGATCCACGGCATCGGCGGCTCACTCTGTCAGGTCGGTCGGCAGGCGCGCCGCGGCCATGTCGACGCGGGCGCCCCGGAACGGCACGCCCTCCTCGTCGAGCAGCGCGCGCTGGCGCTCGCCCTGGGTGAGGGAGCCGTCGGCTCGGACGACGCGCCACCACGGCACCGGCTCGTCGGCTTCGGAGAGCACGGCGCCGGCGAACCGGGGCGCTCCCGGCGAGACGTCGCCGTAGGTCCGCACGAAACCCTCCGGAAGGGCGCGGACACGCTGGAGGACCAGCGCACTCAACTGTCCCCCGCCATCCGGCGCCTCACGCCCGACCTCATCGGGCTCACCTTCACGCTGTGGTGGCGTCATCTTGCCGTGTTCCTCGGGCTGGCGCTCGTGCGATGGTGTGCTCCGCCTTGTGCCATGCGCGTTGCGACGAGTAATCGGCCGAACTCTCGCTCGATGCGATTGCGGAAGCGCGCCCCGCCGGCGATGGATCGTGCGCGATCCTCGGTAGGTCGACGCCCGGATCGAGGCGACGCGCGCGTCCTCGGCGAGCGAGCGCGAGAACTCTTCCGACGGAAGCCAACGGCGCAGCCCGCAGGATTCAGCGTTCGCCGGGCGTCTTCGCCGGGTACAGCGACACCGGCACCGACACGTCCAGCGCCGTGCGGATGATGCGCGACTGCTCCGTGGCGTGTGCGACCGGGTACCCCTCGCCCGGTGAGGCGCGTTCGGGCCGGCCGATGAAGCCGAAGCGCAGGCGCTCGGGGAGGATCTGCATGAGGCGCGGGAACATGTGCGCGCGGGCGCCCATGTTGCGCGGCTCCTCCTGGACCCACACCACCTCTTCGAGGTTCGGGTAGCTCTCGATGAGCTCGAGGATCTGGCCCTCGGGGAACGGGTAGAGCAGTTCGACGCGCCCGACGGCGATGCCTTCCTGGTCCTGCCGGTCGGCGTGGCCGACGAGGTCGTAGTAGATCTTGCCGGTGCAGAGCACCAGACGCTTGACCTTGTCGTGCTCCACCCGCGGCTCGCCGAGCACCGGGAAGAACTTCGTCTCCGACAGGTGCTGGATCCGGTTGGTCGCCTGCGGCAGGCGCAGCAGCGATTTCGGGGTCATGATCACGAGCGGGCGCTGCTTGGCGATGCGCGCCTGGCGCCGGATCAGGTGGAAGTACTGGGCGGGCGTGGTGAGGTTCGCGACGCGGATGTTGCCCTCGGCGGCGAGCTGCAGGAAGCGCTCCATGCGGCCCGACGAGTGCTCGGGGCCG
Organism: Solirubrobacteraceae bacterium; assembly: GCA_051306365.1. GTDB lineage: Bacteria > Actinomycetota > Thermoleophilia > Solirubrobacterales > Solirubrobacteraceae > Svornostia. The sequence continues at coordinate 2,982 of JBPPNC010000172.1, read as the reverse complement.
GAGCCCTCGTAGCCGTGCGGCAGCAGCAGCGTCAGGCGTGTGGTCTGGCCCCACTTCGCCAGGCCGCTGATCATGAACTGGTCGATGATGACCTGGGCGCCGTTGACGAAGTCGCCGAACTGCGCCTCCCAGAGCACGAGCGTCTCGGGTGCTTCGGCCGAGTAGCCGTACTCGAAGCCGAGGCAGGCCTGCTCGGAGAGCGGCGAGTTGTGCAGCTCGAACGGGGCGAGCGCGCCGGGCAGGCTCTGGACCGGGCAGATCGTGCGGCCGGTCTTGTGGTCGTGCAGGACGAGGTGGCGCTGGCTGAACGTGCCGCGCTCGACGTCCTGGCCCGTGAGGCGGATCGGCGTGCCCTCGGTCAGCAGCGAGGCGAAGGCCAGGGACTCGGCGTGCGCCCAGTCGATGCCGCCCTGCTCGCCGAGCGCGTCGCGGCGACGCTCGAGCTGCTTGATGAGCTTGGGGTGCACGCCGAAGCCGTCCGGCACCGCGAGCAGTTCGCCGTTGAGGGAGCGCAGGCGGTCGGCGTCCACGGCGGTCGGGACGTCCGGGCTCGGCGAGCGGTCGAGCTGGTACTCACCGGTCTGCTGGCTCGCCTCGCCCGTCTCCTCGGCCGCCTTGATCTTCGCCTTGAGATCCTGGTGCAGGTCGGTGAGGTGGTCCCAGATCTCGCTCGTGCGGGACTCGACCTCCTGCTTCGTGACGAAGCCGTCGACGATGAGCTTGTCGGCCCACAGCTGGCTCACGCGCTTGTGCTGCTTGATGAGCGCGCTCATCTCGGGCTGCGTGTAGGCCGGCTCGTCGGCCTCGTTGTGGCCGAAACGGCGATAGCCGATGAGGTCGATGACGACGTCGTGGCCGAACTCGCGGCGGAACGCGAACGCGAGGCGGACGGCGCTGATGCACGCCTCGGGGTCGTCGGCATTGACGTGGATGATCGGGATGTCGTAGCCCTTGGCCAGGTCGGACGCCCACCGCGTGGAGCGGGAGTCCTCCGGGTCGGTGGTGAAGCCGACCTGATTGTTCTGGATGAGGTGGACCGTGCCGCCGACGTTGTAGCCGTCGAGCGCCTGGAGGTTCAGCGCCTCCGCGACGACGCCCTGGCCCGGGAACGCGGCGTCGCCGTGCAGCACGACTGCGACGGCGGCCGCCGTGTTGCGCGTGGCGTGCGGGCCCTTGCGGTCGGTCTGCGCGGCGCGCGTGGCGCCTTCGACGACCGGGTGGACGAACTCGAGGTGCGACGGGTTGCTCTCGAGGTTGACGAGGATCGACTCGCCGTCCCCGACCTCGTAGCTGCCCTGCGCGCCGTGGTGGTACTTGACGTCGCCGGTGCCGCCCTGCGGGATCGTGGTGACCGCCTCGAGCGTGGAGGCGCCCTCGAACTCCGCGAAGATCGTGTCGTACGGGCGACCGAGATTGTGCGCGAGGACATTGAGCCGGCCGCGGTGCGCCATGCCGACGACGACCTCGTGGGCTCCGTTCTTCGCCGCGAGCTGGATGAGCTCGTCGAGCATCGGGACCGTCATGTCCAGGCCCTCGACGGAGAACTGCTTCTGGCCGAGATAGGCCTTGTGCATGAAGCGCTCGAACGCGTCGACCTTGATGAGGCGGCCGAGCAGCCACGTCTTCTCATCGCTCTTGAGCTGGTTGCGGAACGCACCGGTCTCGATCTTCTCCCGCAGCCACGTGCGCTGGCGGTGGCTGGAGATGTGCTCGATCTCGTAGGCGATGGTGCCGCAGTACGTGTTGCGCAGGTGCGGCAGGGCGTCGGCGAGCGTCTCGCCGGGGACACCGACGCGCAGGATCTTCGCCGGGATGCGCTGCTGCACCTGCGGGGTGAGGCCGAGCGGCTCGGGATCGAGGGACGGGTCGCCTTCGGGCTCGACGCCGAGTGGGTCCAGCCGCGCGGCGAGGTGGCCGAAGGTGCGGTGCGCCTTGATGATCGCTGTGGCGGCCTGCACGGCCTGCATGAGCTCCTCGTCGGGAGCGAACGAGACCGGCGCGGCGGCGGGGGCCGCAGCGCCCGCGGCGGCGGCCGCGAGCTGCGGCTGCGGCGGCTCGGGCTTGGGGCCGAGCGTCGCGCCGAGGTCGGTGAAGACGCCCTCGTAGAACTCGTGCTCGCCCTGGAGGTACTCCTCGACCACCTTGAGGAAGCGCCCGGATTCGGCGCCCTGAATGATGCGGTGGTCATACGTCGATGTCATCGACATGACCTTCTCGGCGCCGATCAGCTCGCCGACCTCGCCGAGGCCGACGGGGTACGCGATCGAGCCGGTCGCGACGATCGTCCCGTTGCCCATCATCAGACGCGGGACCGAGGCGACGGTGCCGATGCCGCCCGGATTCGTGAGCTGGACGTTTGCGCCGGCGAGGTCGTCGGCCGTGAGCTTGTTCTCTCGCGCGCGGGCGATGAGGTCGTTGAACGCGTCGAGGAAGCCCTGGAAGGTGAGCCGGCCGGCGTCGCGGATGACCGGCACCATGAGGGTGCGTGAGCCGTCCTTCTTCTCGACGTCCACGGCGATGCCGAGGTTGACCTGGCCGTCGTCCACGCGGAACGGCTTGCCGTCGACCTCGTCGAAGTGATGCGCCATGACGGGCATCGTCTCGGTGGCCGCGCGCGCGATCGCGTAGGCGATGAGGTGCGTGAAGGAGACCTTCTGGCCGGCGGCCTTCAGCTGCTTGCGGCGCCCGTCCATCTGGGTGACCGTGATGGTGCGGAACGAGGTGGCCGTCGGGATCTGGCGGCTCTCGTCCATGTAGCGCGCGAGCATCGCCGCGGCGCCCTTGAGCTGGGTGGCGCCCTCGGCGGCGGCCTTCGCGGGCGCACCCCCGTTGCCGCTCTTCGCGGCGAGGACGTCGTCCTTGACGATGCGGCCGCCGGGGCCGGTGCCCGCGACGCCGGTGACGTCGACGCCCTCGACCGCGGCGACGCGGCGGGCGACGGGCGTGATGCTGGCGTCGGTGGGGACCGCGGGGGCGCTCGGC
>JBPPNC010000159.1:0-47927 GCA_051306365.1 Solirubrobacteraceae bacterium | reverse complement strand
TCCTCGCGGCCGGAGATCGGCATGGCGATCACCAGGCCGCGGATGAGCACGACGGCCACGTCGATGAGCGCCGGGAAGTCCGGGGATTCGGCCTCCGCGGGGAACAGCATGCCCGCGGTGGCGTGCACGATGGTGCGCATCCGCTCCTCGAGCTCGTGCAGCGGGTCGGCCAGCTCGGGTTCGGTCCACACGGCGGCCCAGACCTGCACCGCGGCGAGCGCGCGGGGCGAGGTGAACGTCGACCACGCGCGGTCGAGGACCGCCTCGCGCTCGGCGGGGGTGCGCAGGGCGGCGAGGTCGACCTCGTCGAGCGCCTCGTCGGCGAGCGCCGTGGCGAGCTGGGTGACGGCTTCGACGAGGAGCGCCTCGCGGGTGGCGAAGTGGTGCATGAGCGTGCTCTGGGCGATCCCGGCCCGTTCGGCCACGCGCCGGGTCGTCAGGGCGGCATAGCCCTCCTCGACGAGGCAGTCCGCGGCGGCTTCCAGGACCGCCAGGCGGGTGGCGGCGCGCTGCTGGGCGCGTGTCATGCGGCGCTCGGGTTCAGCGATCACGTGAGCGCTGATGGTACTCTTCCGCCTCGTCGATCAGGCGATCGACGAAATGACCCGGACCAGGACGAGGCCCAGCGTGAGCAACATCAAGCAAGGACGCCTGCGGCGCGCCGCAGCGGTCACCAGCACCGCGGCGGAGGTCGCGGCGCGCAACGTCACGGCGCGGGCCGTGGCGAAGACGAGCTCGAGCGACGCACGGCGCAGCGCGGCGACCCGCCAGCAGCTGAAGTCCGCCGAGGCGCTCGTGAAGGTGCTCGGCGGCATGCGCGGCGCGGCGATGAAGGTCGGCCAGACGCTGTCGGCCGTCGACCTCGGCCTCGTCCCCGAGGAGATCCGCCCCGAGTTCCAGGAGATCCTCGCCCAGCTCCAGCAGGACGGCAAGCCCATGCCGTTCAAGCAGATCCGCAAGGTCATCGAAGAGGACCTCGGAGACAGGGTCGACGCGCTGTTCGCAGAGGTCGACGAGACACCGCTCGCCGCGGCCTCCATCGGCCAGGTCCACCGCGCCCGCACGCTGGACGGCCGCGATGTCGTCATCAAGGTCCAGTACCCGGGCATCGCCGAGGCGATCCACGCCGACATGCAGAACCTCAAGCTCGGCCTGAAGCTGCTGAGCGCGATCGCTCCCGGCATCGACACCGGCGCGATCGCCGACGAGGTGCGCGAGCGGATCGCCGAGGAGCTCGACTACGAGCTGGAGGCGCAGAACCAGCGCGCGATGGCGCGCGTGTACCGCGACCACCCGTTCATCCTCGTGCCGGACGTCGTGACGTCGCTGTGCAGCGAGCGCGTGATCGTCAGCGACTTCGTCGCGGGCCGGCGCTTCGCCGCGCTGCGCGACGCGCTGCAGGACGTCCGCGACCGCGCCGGCGAGATCCTCGTGCGCTTCTACCTCAACGGCCCGTTCCGCCACCGGCTGCTCAACGGCGACCCGCATCCCGGCAACGTGCTGTGGGCCGACGACGGGCGCCTGGCATTCCTGGACTTCGGGTTCTTCAAGCGCATCGGCGACCGGGAGCTCGGCGAGCTGCTCGCATCCAGCCGTGCGGTGCACATGCAGGACGCCGACACGCTGTTCGCGGTCATGGCCTCTGTCGGCGTGGTGGATCCCGACTCCGCGCTGGCGCAGCCGTTCCTCGAGCACTATGACGCGATCCTCGGCTGGCTGATGGTCGACGAGCCGCTCACGATCGACGCCTCGCGCACCGCCGACATGATGCGCCGGTACACCGAGCTGCGCGGCGCGGAGGGGTTCGGCTCGCTCGAACTGCCCGCAGAGCACTTCGTGATGATGCGGGCGATCATGCTGCTCATCGGCCTGCTCGGCCAGCTCGGCGCCACGAACGTGTGGCTCGACACCGCGCGCGAGTGGCTCCTCGGGGAGGAGCCCGCCACCGAACTCGGCCGGGAGGAGGGGGCGTTCTTCGCCGACCTGCCGTACACCGAAGGCATGCCCGTCGCCCAACCGGCGTAGGGGTCGGGGCGGGGATGCCCCGCCCCGTCCACCACGGGATCTAAGCCGCGTCGGCCGCGTGGTACCCGGCGAGCAGCCGCTGCTCGTCGTCGTGCTTGGGGAACAGGAGGAAGACGAGCGCTGCGCCGATGACGGTCGCGATCACGCCTGCGAGGAACGCCCACTGGTCACCGTCGACGAACGACTTCTGGGCCGCCGCGATGATCGCGTCCTGGTACTGCGGGTACTCCTTCGCGGTCTCGGCCGCGCTGGAGAACGACTTCGTCAGCTCGGCCTGGATCTCGTCGGTGATCTTGGCCTGGGTCGATGAGGGCGCGGCGGCGATCGCCCCGTTCACCGCCGCGGCGTATCCGGCGGTGAGCAGCGCGCCGAAGATCGACTGCATGATCGCGCCGCCGAGGTCGCGCTGCAGGTCGGCGGTGCCCGATGCCATGCCGGCGCGCGTGACCGGTACCGACCCGGTGAGCGACCGCGACGCCGGGGTGCCCGCCAGGCCCACCCCCGTCCCGACGAAGATGTACCCGAGCGCGACGTGCCAGTACTGCGCGCTCGAGTCCCAGAGCAGCAACATGGTGAGGAAGCCCAGCAGGCAGAAGACGTAGCCCGCCAGCAGCGTGAACCGCGAGCCGTGGCTGTCGATGAGCTTCGCCGACCGCGGGGCGACGATGACCATCGCGAACGCTGCCGGCAGAAGGGCCGCACCGGCCTCGAGCGTGTCGTAGCCCAGCACGTTCTGCAGGAACTGCTGGCCGATGAACATCGCGCCCATGAGCGAGCCGAAGACGATGACGCCCGCGAGCGCCGCAACCCAGAAGATCCGGCGCGCCGCGACGTGGAGGTCGTAGAGCGGCACCGCGACGCGGAGCTGGCGCACGACGAACGCGCCGCCGGTCACCAGGGCGAAGACGAGGAGGCCGAGCGCCGCCGTGGCGGCCGTGGGAACCGCGATGAAGTTGATGCCGAGCACGAGCGCGGCGACCATCAGCACGGAGAGGACGCCGCCGAGGTGGTCCACCGGGTCGGTGGTCTCGTGCACGTGCGCGGGGACGAGCCGCAGCGCGAGCAGGAGGGCGAGCGCCGCGAGCGGCACGGTGAGGAAGAACACGGAGCCCCATGCGAAGTGCTCGAGCAGAAACCCGGAGAGGACCGAGCCGAGCGCCGTGGCGGCACCGCCGACCGCCGACCACAGCGCGATCGCCCGCGTGCGTCCCGAGCCCGACCACAGCGCCGTGATGAGCGCCAGCGTCGTGGGATACGCCATGCCGGCCGCGACGCCGCCGAGCAGGCGCGCGGCGAACAGCGCCTCGATCGAGGGCGCCAGGGCGGAGAGCAGCCCGGCCGGGATCGAGAGCGCCATGCCGGCGCAGAGCAGGAGCTTGCGGCCGTACCGGTCGCCGACCGCGCCGAGGTAGAGGACCGACCCGGCGAGCCCGAGCGAGAAGCCGACCGCCACAAGGTTCAGCTCGGTCTGGCCCGCGTCGAATGCCGTCCCGATCTCCGGCAGCGCGACGTTCGCGACGGCGAGGTTCAGGTTCGCGACGCTCGCCACCGCGATGAGCGTGGCGAGGACGAGGCCGGCGCCTGCGGGGGCGTCGTCTGGGGCGTTCGTGCTCACGGGCGGCGATGCTCGCAGGTCCGTCAGAGGTCGTTGATCGAACCGGCGGGCTCCGGCGGGTGCCGTGGGTAGGGTCACAACCCATGAGCACGTCGCCTCCGCCCCCGCCCGGTGACCCGAACGACCCGACCCGGCAGATGGACGCGCCGCCTGACCAGCCGCCGCCCGGCGGCCCGCCTTCGGGCGCGCCGCCGTCAGACGACGGGGGCAGGGGCTGGATCATCGCGCTGGGCGTCGGTCTCGTGATCGCGATCGGCCTGCTCGCGTTCGTCCTGCTGAGCAGTGACGACGACGAGGACACGCCGGCGTCGACCACGCCCACGTCCGTCACGGTGGTCCGGCCGACGGTCACCGAGGAGATCCGGACGCAGGTCGAGACCGCGGTGCAGACGGTCACCACCCCGGCACAGACCGTGACCACGCCCGCGCAGACGGTGACGACGCCGGCCGAAACGGTCACGGCGCCGGGCGGGGCGCAAGCGCCCTAGCGGCGCTACCCCACCAGCGCGACCCGCAGCTCCGACGGGTACGGGCCCTCCCACCGCAGCCGGCCGGCGCGGTGGAGGGTCGGTCCCTCCAAGAGGGCCATGAGCATCGCCGGGAGCTGCCGGCGGTTGAGCTGCTCGCCGAAGCAGGTGTGCAGACCGTGCCCGAAGTGCAGGCCCGCCTCGGGCGGCCGGTCGAGGCGGAACTCATCGGGCGCGTCGACGACGTCCTCGTCGAACATCGCGGCCTGCGTCGCGCAGAACACGATCGCGCCCCTGCGGATCGTGGTCTCGCGGTCGGTGCCCGCGGCGACGACGCGGTCGTGCGCGCAGGTGCGCAGCAGTGCGACCGTCTGCGGGCGGAATCGCAGTGCCTCGAACGCGTAGGCGCTCACGGTGTCCATGTCGCCGGCGCGGGCGGCGGCCTGCGCGCCGTTGAGCTCGGCGGGGCGCTCGAGCAGCTCTTCGACGATGCTCGCCGTGGCCTTGCCGACCGTCGGGATCCACCCCGAGATCAGGCCGATGAGGTTGTGGCGGATCGCGATGTCGTGGAGCCCGCCGTTCAGCCGCTGGGCGCGCAACAGCCGCGTGAGGACGTCGTCGGGGACGTCCTCGCCGGCGTCGCGCTGCGCCTGGCGCGACGCGATGAGCGCGTCGAGGTACGGGCGCCACACCGCCGCGTCGGCGGCCGCGCGCCTGCGGATCGTCTCGAGGTTCCCGACGTTCAGGAAGATCTCCTCGAACAGCGATCGCGCCCACCGCAGCTGCGTGGTGGTGTTCGGCCCCGGCGTCCCGAAGTACCCGGCGATCACCTCGTCGACGACGGGGTCGCACAGGTCCCGGATGACGTCGAGCTCCGGCCCGGAGTCCGCGATCCAGGCCCGGGCGGCGCTCAGCACGTCGGCCTCCACGCCGGGAAGGTCCTCCGCGCGGATCGCGGCGCGCAGGGCGGCGTGGTCGTGGACGTACAGCGCGGTGCCGTCGAGGCCGAGGATGAACGGCCCGGTGAGGGCCTCCATCTTCGGCGCGTACAGCGCGACGGTGAACGCCTCGTGGTCGCCGAGCACCTCACGCACGTCGTCGGCGCGCGTGACCACGGCCACCGAGCGCCCCGCGATGATCGGCCGGTGGCGGCGCAGCCCGCGGATCGCCTCGAGCGAGTAGCGGTCGAGCGCCCGGCCTGCGAGGTCGGCGGCCTTCTCCGCGGCCTTGCCCGCGTCGTCTCGGACGTCATCGACCAGATCGGAGAGCTCGTCGACGAGCGTCACCCGGTCACCCCGTCGGCGATCGCCGCCAGCGCGGTGATGCCCGGCACGAAGAGGTACTCCCCCGCGCGGGTGGTCACGAACGGGCCCTGGGGTGCGAGGTAGCACGGCGGGTCGGGCGGACGGGCCTGGATCACCATGCTGCCGCCGTTCGTCCCGCCGAGCAGGTAGTCGCGGTCGTGGCCCAGCCCGAAGATGTTGCCGTCGTTGAGCCACTGCACCTGGATGCCCTCGAACTGCCGCGAGATGCTCGCGTTGAAGCAGACGAAGACGAGCCCGCGGTCCGCCCCGTCGTCGACGAGCGCCTCGGGCGGCAGCGGGTCGCCGTACGGCATCCCGCGCCGGATGATGCGGTGGCGGAAGCTCAGGCGGCCCTCGAAGCCCAGGGCGTCGCGGGGGTTCGAGCGGCGGACGTGCGCGCCGAGCGGGCAGCGGTGCCCGTCGCCGTCCGGGCGCTCGTAGAGGAAGTCGTTGGCGCCCTCCGCACGGCCGTCGAACTCCTCGGGCTGCGCGTCGGGGTGGGTGACGAGCGGGGCGCCGTCGTCCCACCGGCCGACGATCTTCGCGCGCAGCGTCAGCTCGTCGCGGTCGAGCCGTTCCGCCGCGGCGCGCACCGTGCGGCGGAACAGCGCGACGTCCTGGTGCAGCTTGCGCCACACCATGTACGTGCCGCCCTTGCCCAGCGGCGCCGTCGGCGCGTTCGGCAGGCGGCGCTTGGGGTCGACGCGGGTGTCCTCGTCGGGGTAGCCCAGAATGAACTCGCCGGGCGCGAGTGCCCGCCACTTCCCGTCCGGGAGCGGCACACCGCCGCCCGCGGCCTTGTCGCCGGTCACGCCCTCGACGGCGGGCTGCGCGAACCCGTCGGCGAAGCCGAAGTGCTCACGGGACTGGGGCAGCAGCCGCGCGGGCTGCTCGGAGACGATGTGCAGGCCGTGGCGCACGACGTCGGTGCGCAGGTCCGCGAGTGCCGCGTCGAGCTCGGTCGGGCCGAGCGCGTTGATCGTGACGAGCACGTGGGCCTCGCCGGTGCCGAAGCCGCGCTCCCAGCGGGCGGGCGCCGCGTCGCCGGCGTCTCCGAGCACGCCGGCGCGCGCGGCCATCCCCTCCAGGAACTCGTCGCTGAACGTGCGCAGCACCCGGTCGGGCACGCCCATCGCGCGCAGGCCCGCGGCCGTGAACGCGAAGTTCCTGGTGGACACCGGCTTCGGCCCGTCCCACGGAGACGCCGTCGTCACGCGGGCGATGAGGCCGTGCAGCCACTCCCGCCCACGCCCCGGGTCATCGACGCCGACGAACACGTAGGTCGTGCGCTCGTACGCGTTGCCGTACGCGCGCAGGATGTCCCCCTGCACGTCGTCGAGGTCGATGCGGACGGCCTCCGGCGCGGCCGTGGCCATCAGCGGACCTCCGCGAGGAACCGCTGCTGCAACTCGGCGGGGCTCAGGCCGGGCGCGTCGACGGCGAGCCGGCGCAGCGCCGCGCGCTGGCCGAGGACCCGGCGGACCTCGGGCACCGTCGTCGTGGGGTAGGCGGAGTAGAAGAGGCCCGTCCGGATCTGGTTGTGCAGCAGGTATCCCTTCAGCGCCGGGCCCTCGGCCGGGTCCGGCGCGTTGATGCAGTGCCGCCAGATCCGGCGGGTCTCGGGCGCGAGCTCGGTGCAGAGCTGGTCGAGGTAGGTGTCCGGGTCGCCGTCGATGCAGCAGGTGAAGATGAGGTACTCGCATCCCAGCGAGTCGGGGTGCGGCTGCTCGGCGTCGGTCACGAAGTCCGGGCAGATGACCCACCGCCCGAAGTGCGTGCGCGGCAGCCGCGCCAGGGGGGCGGCGCCGTCCCCGCCGAGCTGCTCGAGCTCGTCGCGCAGCAGATCCTCGTGGCCGGGCATGATCGGGCAAAGGAACGTCAGCGCGTAGGCCTGGCCGGCACGGTTGGGGTCGCGGATCGAGCCGAGGTCTAGCAGCACCGCTGGGCCCCGGTCATGAGCTCGGCGAAGGCCGTGGCGAACTGCTCGGGGCTCATCCGCTCGGCGCGCTCGCGCAGCTCGGCGACCATCGGGTCGAGCTCGATCGCCTGCCGCACCTCGGTCGTCGTCGCCTCGGGGTAGGCCGAGTAGAAGTGGCTGGCCTCCATCTCGTTGGCCTTGATGTACGCCTTGAACGGCCCGGTCGGCAGGGCCTTCGGGAAGCCGTACGAGCTCCCCCAGAACGTCCACATCCCGAGCGTCAGGATGTGGGAGAAGGCGTCGATGTACTCCTCCCACCCGCCGTTGAAGTTGCTCTCGAAGTACAGGTGCGGGTACCGCGGCTTGCCCTCCGGCTGGGGCGCGCCGTTGTGCGGGATCTCGGTGATGAGGCTCCAGCGGGCGAAGTGGATGAACGACAGTCGCTGGAGGGTCGTGAGCGTCTTGGGTGCGACCCTCGGGGCGACGAACACGAACGGCAGGAACACGCGTCCCCACCACTTCACCGTGCTGAACACGGTGATCGCGATGGCCTGGCCGTCGACGTTGCCGCCGCGGGTGCCGGTGCCCGTGGTGGGAGCCGGTGTGGGCGTCGCAACACTCAAGGTCGTTCGACGCTACGCCTCGACCCGAAAGCCAGTCAACCGCACCTGATGAAACCCCGGAAAGCGGGGCCTGGCAGACTCGGAGCATGGCCGACCACGCTCCTGCCGCCCGCGGGCGATTCGATCTCGATCCCGACCGTCAGCGCGCGCTGCTCTTCGTCGGCGTCATGGCGCTGATCATGTGGGTCGCGGAGATCGTCGACACCGTGCTGGGCGGCGACCTCGACGCGTACGGCATCGAGCCGCGTGACACCGACGGGCTGGACGGCATCGCGGCCTCGCCGTTCCTGCACGGCGGGTTTGACCACCTCATCGCGAACACGCTCCCGTTCCTCGTGCTCGGCGCGATGATCGCGCTGAGCGGCCTGCGGAAGATCGTGTCGGTGACGGTGATCGTGGCCGTCGTCGGCGGCTTGGGCACCTGGCTCGTCGCGCCGGCGAACACGATCCACATCGGGGCGAGCGGGATCGTGTTCGGCTACGCGTCGTACCTCATCGCCCGGGCGATCTACACCCGCAGCTTCCCGCACCTCGGCGCGGGGATCGTGGTGGTCGCGATCTGGGGCGTCACCCTGCTCGGCGGGCTCGTTCCGCAAGAGGGCATCTCGTGGCAGGGCCACCTGTTCGGCGCCGTGGGCGGGGTCGTCGCGGCGTGGTGGCTCGACGGCCGCACCGCGAGCCGCCGCCGGGCCGCCGCGGACGCGGTCGCCTAGACACGGCTCTTGTTCCGGCTCTTTTTCTTCGGCGTGCACGTGCGGTACTTGCGCGTGCCGGAGATCGTCTTGCCGAGCACCGTCTTCGCGGTGATCTTCACCGTGTAGCGCCCCTTCGGCAGGCCGGTGAGGTTCACCGGCGCGGTGATGCGGTCGCGCTTGATCGTGCGAACGAGCTTGCCGTTGACGAACACCTTCGCACTGTCGAGCGCGTCGCCCTTGGGCTCCTTCAGCCGGATGCGGAAGCTGCGCTTGCTCAAGCACTTCTTCTTGCCCTGGGTGGGGAGCGTGGCGATGGTGTTGACGTTCGGCGTCGTGGGCGCCGCGGGAGGCGCGAGGAGATCCGAGTCCTGGCAGCCGGTCGTGGTGCCCGTGGACTCGCCGGCGGCGTTGATCGACGGCTGGGTCTCCGGGAACTCGGGCCCCGCGAAGCAGACGCGCAGGAACTTCTGGCCGTCGGGCTTCGTCAGCGTGCGGAACGCGGTGTTGCCGCGCTCGATGTACGCGCACGTCGCGGTGTTGAACCACTGGTGCTTGCCCCAGTATTGGCCGTCGGGCTGGAGGCGCAGCCCGGTCCACATCTGCTCGGCGGTGGGATGGACGCAGTTGGAGAACCGGGTGGGGCGGATGACGGTGCCGATGAAGCTGCCGTCGGCCTGCGCGGCGACGACGACCTCGCCGCCGCTGAAGGACCAGGTGCCCTCGATGTCGGCGGCGGCCTGGGCGGCGGAGGGGGCGAGGGCGACGCCCGCGAGGGCGGTGGCGACGAGCAGTGCGGCGTGGCGGATGCGGCGCGGAGAGGGGGCTGCGGTCATGGTGCCGACAGTACGCCTCCGGTGACATCCCGTGTGTCGCGTCGGCGACAGTACGAGTGTCGCGCCCGCGTCAGTCGTACTGATCGAGGTCGTAGCGATCGATCAGCGCGATGAGCTTCGACGCGTACGCGGGGTCCGTCGCGTACCTGCGCGCGACCTCGCGCAGGAACCGGCGCGGGTTGTCCGTGTGCTCGAACGCGGGCCGGTAGACGGGATTCGTGGAGAGGCGCGCACCGTGGTCGAGGATCGACTGGTCGAGCGACGGGTACGCGCGGAACGCGCCGACGGTGAGCACGAGCCGCCCGCGTTCGGATTCCCGCGTCTTCTTCAGTACGCAGCCGACCGCGTTGGCCTCCCAGCGGTAGACGCCCGGCCGGACGGTCGCCTGGGCCTTCAGGCCGAAGTAGTTGTTCGCCAGCGCGGCGATCTTCCCGCCGCCGGTCTCCAGGATCCCCTGGGCGAGGGTCAGGGAGACCGGCACGCGGTACGTCTCGCGGCTCGTGCGCGCGCCCGGCAGGGCGGCGGCGATGAACGCCTCGGTCGTGACGAACGGCGGGAGGAGGACGACCGGTGCCCTGATCCCGCAGGTCCCCTCCAGCACCCCGGTGGGCGCGGGCGCGGTGGCGGGTTTGATGCCGCACAGCGGCGCGGCCAGCGCCTGCGTCGAGCCCTTCAGCAACCCGTCGGCGATCCAGCCGCGACGGGTGCCGACGATGACGCGTGACCAGATCCGGGACGCGCCGTCGCGCGGGGTGGCGGCGACCCCGCCGACCTTCTGGCAGGTGATGGTCACGCGGGTCCCCGGGCGGAGCTTCGCGAGGACCTTGCCGCCTCCGGCGGTGGTGCGCAGGTTGGCGCTGGCGCTGACGGTGCTCTTCGCGGCTTGGGCGGACGCCGAGGCGGCGGGGACCAGCAGCACGACGACGATGACGGCGATGGCGAGACGGACCACGCTTCCCGAGGCTAGCGGCAGGGGCCGTGGTTGACGGCCGACGAAAGACCCTCTCAGCGGGCACACCGTCGGTGGGGCGCCGAGGCGCGCCCGCGCACCGGCGCGTCACGCTGCAGCGTGCGGCAGGATCGGCCCATGCCTTCCGCCGACTACGTGATCGTGGGTGCCGGCTCAGCCGGCTGCGTCCTGGCCGCCCGCCTGTCCGAAGACCCGTCCGCCCGTGTGCTGCTGCTCGAAGCCGGCGGCTCCGGGCGCCACCCGAACATCGCCATCCCCGCCGCGTTCGGCAAGCAGTTCCGCACCAAGCTCGACTGGGACCTCGACACCGAGCCCGAGCCGCAGTGCGACGGACGCAACCTCTACGTGCCGCGCGGACGGGGCCTGGGCGGCAGCAGCGCGATGAACGCGATGCTCTACGTCCGCGGCCGCCCGCTCGACTACGACCTCTGGGAGGCGCAGGGCGCCACGGGATGGGCGTGGGACGACGTGCGTCAGTACTTCCTTCGCGCCGAGGACAACGAGCGCGGCGCGTCCGAGCACCACGCGGTCGGCGGGCCGCTGCGCGTCGAGAACGAGCGCTCGCCGCGCCCGCTGACCAAGCGGTTCCTCGCGTCGGCCGAGGGTGCCGGCATCCCGTACATCGACGACTACAACGGCCCGGAGCAGGACGGCTGCGCGCTCGTGCAGGTCACGCAGAAGGGCGGGCGCCGCTGGAGTGCCGCGAGCGCCTACCTGCGACCCGCGATGAAACGACCGAACCTCGAGGTGGTCACCAATGCCCAGGTCGAGCGTGTCGAGATCCGTGGCGGGCGCGCGGTGGGTGTGCGCTACCGCGACAAGCGCGGCCGCGAGCAGGTCGGAAGCGCCGACCGCGAGGTCATCCTCGCCGCCGGTGCGTACGGCAGCCCGCAGCTGCTGATGCTCTCCGGGGTCGGGCCGGCCGACCACCTCACCTCGGTCGGGCTGAGCGTTCAGGCCGACGTCCCCGGGGTCGGCCAGAACCTGCAGGACCACCCGTACGTGACCTGCGTCTGGCACGTCGACGGCGGGGGTTCGCTGCTCGACGCCGAGCACCCGAAGTACCTCGCGGAGTGGCTGCTGCGCGGCACCGGCCCGCTGACCTCGACGGTGGCGGAGGCGTTTGCGTTCGTTCGCAGCCGGCCCGGTCTGCCCGCGCCCGACCTCCAGTTTCACTTCGCGCCCGCGTACTTCGTCGACCACGGCTTCGAGAAGTACGACCACGATGCGCTCACCAGCGCGCCGGTGCTCATCACGCCGAAGAGCCGTGGCCGGCTCACGCTGCGCAGCGCGGACCCGCGCGCGAAGCCGCGAATCCTGACGAACAGCCTGAGTGAGCCGGAGGACCTGGCGGCGCTGATCGAGGGCGTGAGGATCTCCCGCGAGATCATGCGTCAGGGCCCGCTGTCCGAGGTGGCCGGCAAGGAGCTCCTCCCGGGCAACGACATGAACGACGACGACCTCGAAGGGGACATCCGCCGCCGCGTGGACCTGCTGTACCACCCCGTGGGCACGTGCCGGATGGGTGCCGACGCCGACGAGCTCGCGGTGCTCGATCCGCAGCTGCGGGTCCGCGGGGTCGAAGGACTTCGGGTGGCTGACGCGTCGGTCATGCCGGTGATCCCGGGCGGGAACACCAACGCGCCGACGATCATGGTCGCCGAACGGGCCGCGGACCTGATCGGGCAGTCCGTCACGGTGTGATCCGGGCCATCCCCACTTCTGGGTATTGTGCCGCCGCCCGCGAATTCTTAGAATCCTGCGCCTTGGCGGAGGGCTGCCCTTCCTCGCCGTCGTTCGAGTCCAAGGAAGAAGCTCTCCCATGTCCCGCCGTTCCCGCGTCGCGGCGCTCTGCGCCGCGCTACTCGTCCCGTGCCTGCCCGCGTCCGCGCAGGCATCCAGCCCCGCCGTCGACACCGCGTTCGGCGCGGGCGGTGAGACCACGGTCCGCCTGAACGGCGGCTGGCAGCTCGGGACAGGCGACGCGGTCCGCACCGCCGATGACCAGATCGTCGTCGCCGGCGTGGAGGAGGGCTACGGCGTCGCCGTCGCGCGCTTCACGCCCCAGGGTGCGCTCGATCCGGGGTTCGACGGTGATGGGCTCGCGACGATCGGTATCACCGACACGTGGGAGGTCACCGGTGTGACCACCGACGCGGCGAACAACGTCTACGTCGCGGCCTGGGTCGCCAGTGGCCAGGACGCGGTCGTCGTCAAGTTCTCGGCGTCCGGCGCGCTCGTGACCGGTTTTGGGTCGGGCGGCGTGAAGACCCTCACCGGCAGCGGCGTGACCCCCGGCGGGATCCGGCTGAGCCCGGACGGGGGCCGGGTCTACGTCTCCGCGCAGCACGGCTACGACGTGGAGGTCCACGCGGTCTCGCCCACGAACGGGGCGTACGACACGACGTTCGGTGGGGGTGACGGCCTCGCGTCCCTCCCGCTGAGTGAGCCGGGCTCGGTCGAGGACATCGTGGTGCGCCCCGCCGACGGGAAGATCTTCGTCGGCGGCGCGCAGGGCAGCGCCGCGCTGGGCGGCACGAACCCCGAGTCGATGATGATCGTGCGCTTCCATCCGTCGGGTGCGCTCGACACCGGCTTCGGCCTCAACGGCGTCGCGGTCCCGTTCCTCGGGTCGTCGGCGCAGCTCTCTCGCGCCTTCGACCTCTTCGCGCTTGCGGACGGCACGACCTACGCGGTCGGCCGCGGCGACGACGGCGCCGCGCTCGCCATCACGCGCGTTCGCAACGACGGCGCCGCCGATCCCGCCTTCGACGGCGACGGCCTGCTCACCGACTACGCCGTCGACAGCTGGGGCAAGTGGGACGGCGTCAACGTCCAGCAGGACGGCGCTGTCGCGGTCGCGGGCGGTCGCGCGAAGTCGGGCGCGCACACTGCGCTGACCCGTCGCTACACGGCGACCGGTGCGCTCGACACCGGATTCGGCGACGGCGGCACGCTGACCCGGTCGGGCACGTACGACGCGATCGCCCTCGTTCCACAGACCTCTGGCGAGGGCCGCTACGTCACGGTCGCCTATGAGGCCGACCCGATCCTGCCGTCAAAGGGCCAGCTGGTCCTCACCGGCATCCGGCCGAACCTGCCGCCCGCGCCACAGCCACAGCCACAGCCCCAGCCGAGCCCGCAGCCGACGCCCACCCCGAACCCGCCCGCGGAGAAGCCTGTCCCCGCGGGATGCACCCGCTCGATCGTGCTCGGCCCGCTGCAGATCGAGAGCGAGTGCCTGAAGCGCGAGGGCATGGTGTGGACGACGAAGGCGAGCGCCACCGTGGGTGGCCTGAAGTTCGTCCCCAACGGCGCGGGCTCCGAGCTCATCATCGATCCGCTGAACCTCCGGGTCGCGGTGCGTGGCTCGGCGAAGGTCACGGCCGGCGCGTCGTTCTTCGGGCGTCAGCTCGGCCCGGTCACGCTCTACGAGGGCGCGTTCGACTGGACGTTCCAGTACCGGCCCGACCTCACCGGCCTCTCGCGGCTCGTCATGCCGCAACCGGGGGCCGGCGGCAAGCAGATCTCGCAGAACACGTGGAAGGGGATCCCCGGTCTCTCCGGCGTGGCCTCCATGCCGCGCCTGCCCGATCTCGGGTTCCCCGACTTCAGCAAGCTGAGCACCGCCGAGGTCTCCAAGCTGGCCTCGAAGGTCCCGTCGCTGCGTACGCCCAACGTGCAGATTCCGCTGTCGCTGCTGGACATCAACGCGCTGCCCGAGCTGCGGTTCCAGGTGCCCTCCAGTGCCGGCACGGTGTTCGGCTTCCCCGTCAAGGGTGAGGTGGCGCTGAAGATGGCCGAGCGCGGCGGCGTGCGCGGTGTGGACACCACGTTGAACCTCGGTCTGCCCGCGATCTTCGGCGGTGTGGCGGGCTCGTCGCGGTTCTTCGTCGGCGTCAACGGCCAGGTGGTCGTCGACGCCGTCGGGATCGACGCGAAGGAGGTCACGCTGCCGGGCCTCATCCGCGTCGCGCCGGTGAAGCTCGCGTACGACGGCCCGAAGAACACCTGGGAGGGCGACACCCGCGTCTACCTCGGATTCAAGGAGGCGGATACGGGACTGGGCGCGCGCTGGCTCGTGGAGAACGGGCAGCTGCGCCGGATCGGCATCAGCGCCGGCGGCATCCCGCTCGGCGGCGTCGCGACGGTCGACGACCTGACCGCCGACCTGACGACGCAGCCCACCCGCGTCTACGGCAGCGTCGGCATCGGCGCCGGCCCGAGGATCCCCGTCCTGAACACCCGAGCGATCCGCATCGGCGGGACGTTCGACTTCAACGGCGACTTCGCCCGCATCGGCGGCGACGTCGCGGTGGCGAACATCCCGCTCGCGAACGCGAAGGTCGAGTACTGGTGGAACGGCTACTTCTCCGCCGACGGGAAGGTCTCGTACTTCATCGATGGCAAGAACGAGTACGGCTTCGTCGGGACGATCAAGGGCGAGGCGTCGAAGAAGGGCTTCAACGCCGAGGGCTCGGTGAGCTTCAAGGCGAAGAGCAAGTCGTTCAGCGGCAAGGGCCTGGTCTCGAGCGTCGGCGTGGCGGGCTGCGCGTCGATCAAGGGCTTCCTGTGGACCGACATCAATCTCGGCGCGGGCTACAAGTGGGGCGCGAAGTGGATCGACTGGATCGGCGGCTCGTGCGACTTCGGGCCGTACCGCGCGAAGCTCCGCGCGGTCTCGGCGCAGGCGGGCGGACCGGTCAGCACGACGGTCGGCACCGGCCGGCGCGCGGTCGCGTTCAAGGTCCTGGGCGACGGCACCGCGCCGCCGCGCTTCACCCTGACCGGTCCCGGCGGCGTGTCGGTGACGACCCCGGAGGACGGCGACAGCGTCGTCAACGACCGGTTCGTCGTCGTGCAGCAGCCGGGAGAGAAGGCGACGTACGTGGCGGTCGCAAAGCCGAAGGCCGGGCGCTGGACGTTCACGCCGGCGGCCGGCAGCACGGTACGGTCGGTCAACGGCGCCGACGCGCTGCCCGAGCCCGACGTCACCGGCCGGCTGCGCCGTGGCGTCCTCGCCTACACGATCAAGCCGATCCCCGGCCAGAAGGTTCGCTTCCTGGAGACGGGCACGGGGACGGGCGTGGAGCTCGGCGTGACCTCGCGCCGGCGCGGCACGCTGCGCGTCCAGCCCAACGCCGGCCCGAGCGGCATGCGGAGGATCGTCGCGGTCGTCGAGCAGGGCGGGATGGTCCGCGAGCGGATCACCGTCGCGCGTTACCGGGCGACGGCCCGGCCGCTCGCTGCCCCGCGTGTGCGCGTGACCCGGTCGCCGAAGGGCATGGCGAAGGTGCGCTGGACGCCGGTGCCGGGTGCCACGGGCTACCAGGTCCTCGTGAAGCTCAACGGGCGTGCGGAGCAGCGGACGGTCGGCGCGAAGCAGCGGTCCGTCGACGTGCCGGGCGTCCTGAGCACGTCGGGGATCACCGCCTCGGTGCGGGCACTCGGCGGGCCCAAGCGGATCGGGAAGGCCGGCCGCAGCGACGTGCGCAAGCCGAAGGTCAAGAAGCGCACGGGCAAGGCGCCGAAGGCCAGGAAGGCGCCGGCAAGGAAGAAGAGGCGCTAGGCCGGACCGGCGGGTGCGGC
Source organism: Solirubrobacteraceae bacterium (assembly GCA_051306365.1). Taxonomy (GTDB): domain Bacteria; phylum Actinomycetota; class Thermoleophilia; order Solirubrobacterales; family Solirubrobacteraceae; genus Svornostia. Next base: position 31,888 of record JBPPNC010000159.1, on the reverse strand, counting down.
GCCGATCCGCCAGACCTGGCCCGCGATCGCGACAGCTACGATGACACGGTGCGGATCGGGCCCACGGCGGCAGCGTCACGCTGCGCCAGCACTACCGCGACTACACCGGGCAGTTCGTCTTCCACTGCCACATCCTCGGCCACGAGGACGGAGGGATGATGTCGCTCGTGCAGGTCGTGAAGTAGCCGTACCATCGGTCCATGGAGCTCTTCACCGCCGCCTTCGACCTCGTGGCCGCCGCGGGCGGCGGATCCTCGAGCTTCGGCGGAGGAGGCGGTGGCTCCAGCTTCGGCGGGGGGTCCAGCAGCTCGGGATCGGGCGGCGGCAGCGTCTGGCCGTTCCTCATCTTCGGGGTCGTCTTCGTGCTGTTCGTCCTGTTCGGCTGGTGGCAGGGGCGCAAGCTCATCAAGAAGCGTCGGGCGCGGCACGAGCAGGTGCGCCTCGCCTCCGCGGAGGCCGCCGAGGACGACGCGTACTTCCACCACGAGGAGGTCGAGCGCGAGGCCGCCGAGCTGTTCCTCGCGGTGCAGCGCGCCTGGTCGGAGAACGACGTCGCCGGGCTGAAGGCGATGGTCGGCGCCGACCTCATGGTCGAGTGGGAACGACGCCTCAACGACTTCGCCGCGAAGGGCTGGCGCAACATCTGCCAGGTCCACAACCGGCCCGAGGTGCACTACGTCGCGCTCGTCAACCGGGAGGACGACACCGAGGATCGCGTGACCGTCCACCTCGCCGCGACGATGGACGACTACGTCCTGCAGCGCGACGGCACCAAGCTCATGCACGACGGATCGAGCACGGAGCAGCGTGCGCTCTCGGAGTACTGGACGCTCGCCCGCCACGACGACGCGGACCGCTGGATGCTCGTGTCGATCGAGCCGGACGCCGAGGGTCATCACCACCTCGACAGCGAGATCGTCGCGTCGCCGTGGTCGGACAGCCGCCTGCACGACGACGCGCTCGTCCAGCTCGCCGGTGACGACGCGGTCGTCGGCAACGGGGTCACCGCGGGCGAACTCGTCGACGTCGACTACGCCGAGGACGCGCACGCCGCGGCGCTCGACCTCTCCCTGGCCGACCCGCGCTTCGGCCCCGATCTGCTGGAGGTCGCCGCGCGCCGCGCGCTCGCGGGCTGGGCCGAGGCGGTCGATGGCGCCGACACCGCGCTGGAGGCCGTCGCGACCCCGGAGGCGATCACCGCCCTGCTCTACGCCGACGACGCCGCGCACCACCGCATCGTGGTGCGCGGGCCGAAGCTCGAGTCGCTGAGGATCACGGCGCTCGACGGCCACGCCGAGCCACCGACGATGGACGTCGCCGCGCAGGTCCGCGGGCGCCGGTACGTCGAGAACCGCGACACCGCGGCGCTCGTCTCCGGCAGCCGCGACAGCGAGACCACGTTCGGCGTCTCGCTGCGGATGGCGCTCGACGGCGACGGGCCCTCGGGGTGGAAGGTCGTCGCGGCCGGCGCCGCGGTGCGCTGACGTCGCGCTCAGCGTCGCGGAGCCGGTCTTCGTGACGGCGAGGGTGACGGCGGCACCCTGCCGTCATCGGACACGCACCCTGGGGTTGGCCCCCTAGCGTTCGGCGGCGGGCCTGTCTACCGACCGCCGGTCCACCCGCCCCGTGAGCGGTCGGGGGCACCGCGCCGTTCCGCGGTGAACCTGGCGTACGCTCGCCCGGACACCGTCATCATCCGAAGAGACGCACATGGCGAACAGCACGAAGACGAAGAAGCCCAAGGCGAAGCGCAAGCTCGGCAAGGTGGCGTTCGAGGAGGAACTCCGCCGCCTGCAGGTCGAACTGGTGCTGCTGCAGGAGTACATCAAGCAGGAGGGCCTGCGGGTCGTCGTCGTCTTCGAGGGCCGCGACGCCGCGGGCAAGGGCGGCGTCATCAAGAGGATCACGGAACGCACGAGCCCGCGCGCCTTCCGGATCGCCGCGCTCGCGACACCCACCGAGCGCGAGAAGACGGAGTGGTACTTCCAGCGCTACGTCGCGCACCTGCCGGCGGCCGGTGAGATGGTCCTCTTCGATCGCTCCTGGTACAACCGCGCCGGCGTCGAGCGCGTCATGGGCTTCTGCACCGACGAGGAGTACCGCGAGTTCATGCGGTCATGCCCGGAGTTCGAGCGCATGCTCGTACGCTCCGGGATCACCCTCATCAAGTACTGGTTCAGCGTCAGCGATGAGGAGCAGGAGAAGCGCTTTCAGGCCCGCGTCTACGACCCGATGCGCCGGTGGAAGCTCAGCCCGATGGACCTCCAGTCGCGTGAGCGCTGGGTGGAGTACTCAAAGGCGAAGGACGAGATGTTCGTGCACACGGACATCAAGCAGGCGCCGTGGTACGTCGTGCGCGCGGACGACAAGCGCCGCGCCCGCCTGAACTGCATCACGCACCTGCTCAGCCAGGTCCCGTACGAAGACGTCACGCCGCCGCCGCTGAAGCTGCCGCCGCTGAAGAAGGGCACGGGGTACCTGCGTCCGCCGATGAGCGACCAGACCTTCGTGCCGGAGGTCTGGTGAGCTGACGGTGGCCGTGCGGGCTCCCGCCTCGCCCCGCGGGTTCACCGACGACGAGGCGCTCCTGCGCGAGCTCCTCGAGGAGGTCATCGCCGCCGGGGAGGGCGAGCACGCGCTCGCCCTGCACCGGCGCGCGGTGGCGCTCGGCGAGGCCCTGCGCGGCGGCGACGAGGCCGCGGGCCTGGAGCTCGAGGCGCTGGTCGGTGCCGCGTCGATCGACGACCTGCAGGTGCTCATCCGCTCGCTGACGCGCTGGTTTCAGCTCGTCAACCTCGCCGAGGACAACGAGCGGGTGCGTCGGCTGCGCATCCGCGAATCGGCCGAGGCGCCCGCGCCGCGGCGCGGATCGCTGCGCGACGCGGTCGCCCGTCTGGCCGAGGACGGCGTCGACGGCGAGCAGCTGGCCGCGCTGCTGGCCCGCGCTGACATCGAGCTCGTCATGACCGCCCACCCGACCGAGGCGCGGCGGCGCACGACCCTGCAGAAGCTCGCCCGGATCTTCGCGACGCTGCGCGCGCTGGACGAGCGGCGCGGCACGCCGAGTGCGCTCGTCATCGCGCGCCAGCGGCTCGCCGCGGCAATCCAGGAGCTGTGGGCCTCCGACGAGATCCGGGCGGTGTCACCGACCGTCCTCGACGAGGTCCGCACCGGGCTCATGTACTTCACGTCCACGCTGGCCGAGGTCGTGCCCGCGCTGTACCGCGACCTCGAGGCCGCGGTCGCCGAGGTCTACCCCGACGAGGACGTGCCGGTGCCGCCCCTGCTGCGCTTCGGCTCGTGGATGGGCGGCGACCGCGACGGCAACCCGTACGTCACGCCGGAGGTCACGCTCGAGGCGCTCAAGGTCATGCGCGAAGCGTGCCTGCGGTTCCTCTACGACCAGGCCGTCCGCCTGGCCGAGCGAGTCTCGCTCTCGACCCGCCTCGTCGGCGGGGCCGAGACACTCGACGGCGTGCTCACCGACGGGGCGGCGCGGTTCCCCGATCTCACGGCGGACCTCGACGCGCGCAATCCCGAAGAGCCGTACCGCCGCGCGTTCAGTCTCATCGCCCGGCGCCTGCGCGCGACGCTCGAGGGCGACGAGCGCGGCTACCCGGGCCCGGGGGCCGTGCTGACGGACCTGCGCGCGTGCGACGCCGCGCTGCGCTCGGGCGGCGGCGCGTTCGTCGCCGAGGGGGATCTGCGCGAGGTGGTCCGCCAGGTCGAGGTCTTCGGCTTCCACTTCGCGCAGCTGGACATCCGCGAGCATGCGGGTATCCACGCGCATGCGATCGACGAGGTGCTCGCAGCGGTCGGGATCGAGGACGGGTACGCGAAGCTCGGTGAGGCCGAGCGGGTCACGCTCCTGGCCCGGCTCATCGAGGAGCGGCGGCCGCTGATCCCCGCCGACGTGGGCGCGTTCAGCCCGTCGACGCAGGAGACCGTCGCCACGTTCCGGCTCCTGCACGACCTGAGTCGCGGCGAGCACGCCGACGCGCTGCAGAGCTACATCATCTCCGGGACGTCGGGACCGGTGGACCTCCTCGAGGTCCTTCTGCTCATGAAGGAGTGCGGGGTGCTCCTGCGCGTCGTGCCGCTGTTCGAGAGCGGGGAGACCCTCGCCGCCGCGGCGGACACGATGCGCACGCTCCTCGAGCTGCCGTGCTACCGGGCGGCGCTGGCGGGGGTCGGCGACGAACAGGAGATCATGGTCGGGTATTCCGACTCGAACAAGGACGTCGGGTACGTCGCGTCCGGCTGGGCGGTGTACCGGGCGCAGATCGAGCTGGCGGATCTCATGCGCGAGCACGGCGTGCGCTGGACGTTCTTCCACGGGCGCGGCGGCGCGGTCGGCCGCGGCGGCGGGCCGAGCAACGTCGCGATCCTGGCGCAGCCCCCGGGCACGGTCGGGGGCCGCCTGAAGGTGACCGAGCAGGGCGAGGTGCTCGCCGGGAAGTACTCCGTGACGGAGATCGCGCACCGGGAACTCGAGCTCACCGCGAGCGCAGCGCTCATGCGCGGCGCCGGTCCCGGCGACGCGCGCCTGAGCGCCGACCGCGCGGTGCGGTTCACCCCGGTCATCGAGGGGATGGCCGGCGTGTCCGCGCGTGCCTATCAGGACCTGGTGTACGGCGACCCCGACTTCGTCGCATTCTTCCATGCGGTGACGCCGGTCGACGAGATCTCGCGCCTGCGGCTGGGCTCGCGTCCGGCCAAGCGCAAGCAGACGGACCGGATCGAGGACTTCCGTGCGATCCCCTGGGTGTTCAGCTGGACGCAGGCGCGCATCGTGCTGCCCGCCTGGTACGGGCTCGGCACGTCGCTGACCGCCGCACGGGAGGAGCACGGGCTGGGCCTCCTGCGCGAGATGGACGCCGACTGGCCGTTCTTCGCGGCGCTGCTGAGCAACGCCGAGATGGCGCTGTCGAAGGCCGACCTCGACATCGCGCGCCGCTACGCGTCGCTGTGCGGTGATGCCGTCGTCCGCGAGCGGATCTGGTGCGCGATCGAGGCGGAGTTCGTGCGCACCCGCGGCGAGCTCCTTGCCATCACGGGCGGCGAGCAGCTGCTCGACCGCGAGCCGGTGCTGCAGCGCTCGATCGAGCGACGCAACCCGGCGGTGGACCCGCTGTCGTTCATCCAGCTCGCGCTGTTGCGCCGCCGCCGCGCGGGGCAGGGCGGCGAGGAGCTTGGGCGCGCGAGCTTCCTGGCGATCAACGGGATCTCAGGTGGACTGCGGAACACCGGGTAGCATGTGATGATGCTCACAAATTCCGTCCCCGCCTTCTTCGTCCCCGGTATCGCGACGGAGAGCGGCTCGGAAGATGCCTACCTGCGGCTGCGTGAGCGGGCGAAGCTCGAATCGGGCGCGCAGGTTCGCGGTCGTCGCATCTTCGGCGTCCATGGCCGACTCGGCGGTCAGGACCGCCGGCTCGAGGTCGGGCAGCAGCTCCACGAGGACGGCCCCGACATCGTCGCCATCTTCGAAACGACCACCGGCGACCGCTACCACGTCTACACGGGCCTGCTCACACCGCCGACCCGGCTGAAGTCGGTCTACGAAGTCACGGACTTCACGTAGCGGCGAGGGCGAGCGGAGGACCCGTCACGAGAGGCCGAAGCGGTCGCTCATCGCACGCGCAGCTGGCGCGTCACGGTGGTCGGCGCACCGACCGACGCGCTGGCGGTCACGTCGACGTTCGCGGTGATCGCCTTCCCACGCGGCAGGCGGGCGGCCTGCGCCGGGGAGATGCCGACGCGGACGACGCGCGTCTCGCCGGCGGGCACGGAGACCTTCGGCCCCATCGCCGTGACGACGACGCGCCGCGTGCCGCGCTTCGCCGCGAGGGTCACGCGGGTCGTGACGCTGCACACCGTGTCGCACCCGACGCGCAGCGGCAGCTGGCGGCTGGACAGCACGCCGGTCGTGCGCAGCGGCTTGAGCGTGAGCAGCGGACCGTCCGGCGGCGGCAGCGTGGGCATCTGCGGCGCGGGAGGACGCCCCAGTGGGGGTAGGTTGCGGCACAGGGTCGCGGGCGGTGCGGCGAGCGCAAACTGCTGCACGCGATTGTTGTACGCGTCGGTGACGGTGAGGGTGCCGCGGCAGTCGACGCTCACGCCCGTCGGGTAGATGAACTCTCCGGCCCCGGTGCCGCGGCGTCCGATGCTCAGCAGCCGCTCGCCCGTGGGCCCGAACTGCTGCACGCGGTTGTTCCCGCGGTCGGCGATCCAGAGGTTCCCCGCGGCGTCGACGGTCATCTGGGCGGGCGCGTTGAGCTTGCCGAGCTTGCTGCCCGTGCCGCCGAAGTCGTCGCGCAGCACACCGGCTTGGTCGTAGACCGAGATGCGGTTCTCCGCGTCGGCGGCGTAGACGGCCGTGCCGTCGGGAGAGACGGCGATGCCGCGCACCGTGCCGGTGTCCGTGATGGAGCCCAGGTGCTGGCCCGCCGTCGTGAACCGTGCGATCCGCTTGTTGCCGGTGTCGGCGACGTAGATCGTGCCCCCGCCGCTGATCGCGATCGCCGACGGGTCGAGCAGCTGGCCGCCGTCGCGGCCCTGCGAGGCGATCGACCGCACGGGGCGGCCTGTGGTCCGGCTGAACACGATGATCCGAGCACGGCGCTGGTCGAGTACGTACGCCGTGCCGTTCGCGTCGAACGCGACGGCCACGGGGCGCGGCAGGATCGTCGGGCCGGGCGCGGGGGAACCCCACTCGCTCACGACGCTGCCGTCCGGATTGAGGATGGTGACGCGCCCGTTGTTGCTGTCGGTGACGGCCCGGAAGCCCGCGGCGTCGGCGGCCACGCCGAACGGCGCATTGAACTGTCCCTCGGCTCGGCCGGAGCGCCCGAAGGCGCGCAGCAGCTTCCCGCCACGGTCGTAGACGTCGATGCGGTCGTTGCCCGTGTTCGTGACGTACACGTTTCCGGCGCCGTCGATCGCGATCCCGCGCGGGTACGCGAGCTGCCCGGGCTGCGTGCCATAGCTGCCCCAGCGCCCCTTGTACGGGTACGAGGGCCCGGTGCTGAAGCGCAGGATCCGCTGGTTCATGTTGTCGGCGACGAACACCCGGCCCGCGGGATCGAGGGCCACGCCGTACGGGTAGTTCAGCTGTCCGGGCCGCTCGCCGGAGCCGCCGCCGATCGTCGTGATCTGCCGCCCGCCGGTGTCCATCACGAGGATCCGGTGGTTCTGGTCGTCCGCCACGAAGAGGCGCGTCTTGCGGACGGCCAGCCCCTTGGGGTGGCTCAGCACGCCGGGCTTGACGATCTCCGCCCCGCGGCTGCCGTCGAGGGCGAAGCGCTGGACGCGGTTGTTCCCGGAGTCCGCGACGTACACCGTGTCACCGCCGACTGCGAGACCGCCGCCCGCGCCGGCGTCGTTCGCGCGGCCGCCGCCGAACCTGAACCTCCCGACCGCGGTGCCCGTGCCGCCCCAGCCGGTGATGCGGCTGCCGTCGGCGGCGAAGCGCTCGATGCGGTTGCTCCCGTCGGCCGCGACGATCGAGCCGTCGGGCGCCGCGGCCAGCGCACCCACCGCCGTCAGCTCACCGGGACGCGTCCCTGGCTCCCCGACCGTGCGCAGGAACTCCCCGTCGGGCCGGAAGACCTGGATGACGTGCGTGCCCTGGTCGCCCACGTAGACGTTGCCGTCCGTGCCGATGGCGATCGACTGGGGAAAGCGCAGGGTGCCGTTCGCGCGGTCGCCGATCTGCGTGACGGAGGTGTACGGCTCCCGCGCGGCTGCGGGAGCGCACAGGACGAGAGCGGCGACCAGGGTGAGGAGGAAACGGCGGCGCATCGGCGTTCCAGGGTCGCAGCGCCGCACCCGCGGACCTGCAAGGCGGCGCCCGGCGGGCGGGCGCGTCCGGATCGGGACGGCGGCGTGCAGGGCGGCTCTTCACGAGAGCCGGATTCTGGAATGGGGCTCTCGTCGAAGAGGGTGTCGTTCCGCGCCACGGTGGCTGGGCTGCGCGCGGGGCGGCTACCGTGCAGGCGCACATGGGACGCCGCGCGCGCAACCGCACCGACTCCGAGCCGAGGGCCCGGGCGCCGAGGCCGAAGGCCACCGACGCGCTCACGCCGGCCCGCAAGGTCATCGCCGCGTACCTCGGGGCGGCCGGGATCATCGGGGTGCTCACCCTCCTCGCCATCGCCACGATCGCGGGGACGTTCGGGCCGATCCTCGTCTTCCTCGTCGTGCTGGTCGTCACCGTGGCGGTGCAGCGCGCCGTCGCCGCGCGGATCGCCGGCGTCGAGCTCAGCGATGACGACCGCGTCATGCGCATGCTCGCCACGGGCGTGCTCATCACCGCGGTGGTGCTGGCCCTGATCTCGGCCGTCGTGTCGCTCCTCGCCGCATAGGGTCAGGCGACCGGGCGCAGGTGCCGGTACGGCTCGCCGTCCCGGAGCACCTTCAGCACGCCGGACAGCACGCTCGTCTCGTCGCCCGCCTGGCCGTCGGTCACGGCCGCGACGATCTCGCGCTTGCGGGCGAGGAGCTCGCTCATCGTCTCGTCCATCGTCTGGGCGGCGAGCAGATACCAGGCGGTGACGGCGTCGCGCTGACCGATGCGGTGCACGCGATCCTCAGCCTGGTCGTGCAGCGCGGGGGTCCACTCGAGTTCGAGGAATGCGACGTTCGAGGAGCGGGTGAGCGTGATGCCCTGCGACGCCACGCGCGTGGCGCAGATGATGAGCTGGGGGCCGTCGGGCGCCTGGAACGCGCGGACGGCCAGGTCGCGCGCTTCGGTGCTGTCGCGGCCGAGCAGGTGCGCGGCCTCGGGGAAGCGGGCGACCAGGGCGTCCTGGATCTCGCGGTGGCGGGCGAAGACGACGAGGGGCTCGCCCGAGGCGAGGAAGTCGTGGATCCACGCCATCGAGGCTTCGAGCTTGCCCTTCGCGGCGAGCCGCTGCAGGGTGCCGAGCTGCGCGAGGCGCTCGGCGCGCAGGGTGCGCGCGATCTTCGCGTCGAGGTCGGCGAGGTCGAGCGGCTGCTCGCGCAGCCAGTCGATGACGCTCTGCTCGGCCAGGCGGTACTCGCGCTCGTTGTCGAGCGGCATGCTCACCACGACGCGGCGCTTGGCGGGCAGCTGGGGGAGGACCTCGCTCTTCAGGCGGCGGACGAAGCAGTGGCGGCGCAGGTGCCAGTGCAGCCGCTCCTCGCTCAGTTCACCGCCGAACTGGCGCGCGAAGCGGGCGCCGGAGCCGAACTCCTCGATGCGACCGAGCACCCGCAGCTGGCTGACGAGCTCCTCGGCGTGGTTGAGCACCGGCGTGCCGGAGAGCGCGAGGCGAAGCCCGTGGGGGGGGATCGACTCCGCGAGGCGCCGGACCGCGTGGGTGCGCTTGGCCTGCGGGTTCTTGCAGTAGTGCGACTCGTCGACGACGAGTGCGCGGGGCTTCGCCGAGGCGAGGTCGCGGCGGTGGGCGGCGACGATCTCGTAGTTCAGGATCGTGATGTCGTGCGATGGCGTGTACGCGCTGCGGCCCTCGACGAGGCCGACGGTGCGGTGCGGCAGCCACTTGCGGGTCTCACGCTGCCAGTTGAGCTTCAGCGACGCGGGGCAGATCACGATCGCGGGGAATGCATCGTCGGCCTCGAGTGCCGCCAGCGCCTGCACGGTCTTGCCGAGGCCCTGCTCGTCGCTGATGAAGCACCGGCGCGTGTCGAGCGCGTAGCGCACGCCCGCCCACTGGAACGGCTGCAGCTCGCCGCCGAGCTTCGCTGCGGTCTCCTCGAGCGGCTCGGCGCTGGTCGCCCGTGAGCGTTCCACCGCCGCGGCGGCTTCCTCGTGCTCCGCGCGCAACTCGTGCACCGCGCCGACCGCGGCACCCACGACCGGGATGCCGTGCTGGGTGAGGAACGCGTCGAGGTGGTCGGCGTTCCACGGGTCCAGCGGCAGGCCACGGCCGTCCTGGGCGCCCGGCAGGCGGGCGAAGGCATCCCCGAGCGAGGCGTCCCACAGCACGTCGAGCTTGAGCCGATCGCCCTCGACGCTCTCCGCGAGCACGAGCCGCGCGCGCGGCGGCTCGGTGTCGTTGAGCAGCGCCTCCACGCAGCGCTGCGCCGCACGGTCCATGCGCACGGCGCGCTGCTCGTTGAGCACCTCGGCCACCTGCCGGCTCATGGAGGCGAGCGTCTGGCCGTCGAAGGTGATGGTGCGGTCGGCGACGGCCTCGGGGATCTCGCCGCCGCGGGTGCGCAGCACGAACCAGCCGCGGCCGTCGTGCGTCGTCGTCGCGACGGTGGCGATCCACCGCTCGGAGATCCGCTCGAGCCAGGTCTCGACCTCCGGGGCCGGCTGGAGGTCGGGGAACCGGGTCAGGAGGTGCGCGATGTGCAGGCCGACCCAGTCGTCGATCGGCGCGGACCACTCCTTGGTGTCCCAGTCGAACTGCCGGCCGGGGATGGCGCGGACCGCGGCGACGATGTTCACGTCGTACGGGAAGTTGAGGACCACGACACGGTGGCCGTCACGGCGCAGTCGGAGCTCGACGTTAGGGGTGTCCGGGACGAGCTCCATGTGCGAACGCTCCACGGTAGTGGAGAGACGCGAAGTTCGGCCGGCCGTCAGCTCTCAGCCGCGGCGCTGCCAGGCGACCGGGATGTCGAGCGCCTCCTCGGGATGCAGCTCGCGCACGAGCGCGTCCTGCTCCCAGATGCGCGCGCGGACCGGGCGCAGACGGTCGCCCACGGTGAGGTCCCACTCCGCGCGGACAGCACGCCGGTCCAGGCGGTGACGCCGCCGCGTATCCAACCGTCGCTTCGCCATAGCGAACATGTCAAGGGCACGATACCGCCACACGGTCCAACCGTGCGGCGGTTCGGTGCGCCATGTGGTCCACCTGAAACCCTGGGGTGCAACTTTGGGGGTGGTCCCCAATGGCAGGGAGGGCGCCGGCACGCAGGATGCTGGCCATGCGTCCGATCTTCGCCCTCACCCTCACCCTCCTCCTGCTGCTCGTCCCTGCCGCTGCTGCATCCGCAGCACCCGGCATCGGGCTGACAGGACTGAGTCCCACCCCGGCGCGGGTCGCGCCGGGCGGCACCCTCACCGTGGCGTACACCGCGAAGGCGACGAAGACCACGCGCGTCGCGTTCCGCCTGTCCACCACCACCCTCGGCACGACGACCCTGAAGAAGGGCGCGAAGGGCAAGCGCCGGCTGAAGCTCAAGGTGCCGGCCAGGACGAAGCCGGGCACGTACCTGCTGCGCGCATGCGTCGGCAGCGCGAAGAAGCCGCGCTGCGTCACGGCGAAGACGAAGGTCACCGTCACGGCGAAGGCCGGGGCGACGGCCGGCGCAGGCACAACCGCCACGCAGGCACCCGCCGGCGATCCGCCGGCACGTCCCACGCCCGGCACCGAGAACCTGCCCCCGGCCCCCACGCCGCCGCCGGCCGACCCGGGCCCGATCCCGGACCCGGGCGACGTTGCGTCCAAGCTCAATGACGACGCCGCGACCTCCGTCTACGACGCGACGAGGTTCCTGTACTCCGGGAGCAACCCCGTCCAGCGCAATGTCAAGCCCGGGACGATCGACGAGGCCCGTGTGTCCGTCGTGCGCGGCAAGGTCGTCGATCGCGACGGCAGGGCGATCACGGACGTGCTGGTCACGGTCCTCGACCATCCGGAGTTCGGCTACACGAAGACCCGCGCCGACGGCGCCTACGACCTGGCGGTCAACGGCGCGGACCTGACGCTCGTCTTCGAGATCGCCGGTTTCCTGCCCGTCCAGCGCGCGCTCGACCCCACCTGGCAGGACTACGACGTCCAGGGCGACATCGTGATGGTCCCGGTCGACCCCGCCGTCACCGAGATCGACACGGACAGCGCGGCGCCGATGCAGGTCGCGGCGAGCAGCCCGAGCACGGACGCCGACGGCACGCGCCAGAGCCTCCTGTTCTTCACGAAGGACACGACGGCGACGATGACGCTGCCCGACGGCGGCAAGGAGCCGATCGACAACCTCGACGTGCGCGTCACCGAGTTCACCCAGGGTGACGACGGCGACGCCGCGATGCCCGGCACGCTGCCCGACACCACCGGCTACACGTACGCCGCGGAGTACTCGATCGACGAGGCGCTGAAGGCCAGGGCCACGCGCGTGGACTTCAGCAAGCCCGTCCTGAACTACCTCGAGAACTTCACCGGGGCGCCCGTCGGCGGCGTCGTCCCGACCGGGTACTACGACCGCGACGAGGGCGAGTGGAAGGCCGGCAACAACGGCAAGGTCCTGAAGGTCGTCAGCGAGGTCGACGGCTTCGCGGGCATCGACGTCACCGGCGATGGCAACGCCGACACCGGCGAGGCGCTGACGAAGCTTGGGATCACCGGCGACGAGCGCCGCGCGCTGGCCGCCCGCTACAGCCCGGGCGCCGAGCTGTGGCGCGTGCCGCTCGATCACTTCACGCCGTGGGACCACAACTGGCCGTACGGCCCGCCGCCCGGCGCCAAGCCGCCGAAGCTCAAGGAGTTCGAGTGGCAGGATCCGAACGACCCGTGCAAGGCCAAGGGCTCGGAGATCGGCTGCGAGACGCAGACCCTCGGTGAGCACATCCCGCTCGTCGGCACCGACCAGACGCTGCACTACACGTCCGACCGCACACCAGGCTGGAAGGTCGACGACCGCATGGAGGTCCCGATCACCCCGGCCGTCATCCCCGATCGCCTGAAGGGCGTGCAGCTCGAGGTGACGATCGGCGGCAAGAAGATCGAGAAGCGCTGGTGCGACCCCGACTACCCGACCACCGGAACCCAGACCTGCGGCACGCTCCCGGAGATCACGCCGAACCTCACCCACACGATCACCTGGGACGGCGACGACGCGTACGACCGCGCGGTGCAGGGCCGGCTGAAGGCCACGATCCGCGTCCTCTACGTCTACGAGTTCAACTACTACGACGCGCCCGAGGAGTTCGGCGCGAGCTTCGGGCAGTTCCCGTCCGACACCGAGGTCTTCGACGGGCGGTATGCCTGCGGCAACCGCTCCGGATCGATGGAGACGCACTTCTTCTGCGGCATCCCCGTCGGCCAGACGATCACGCGGTACGTCGGCTCGTGGGACACCCGTGACGTCGATGGTCTCGGCGGCTTCTCGCTGTCCGGTCACCACAGCTACGACCCGGGCAACCAGGCCGTGCACAAGGGCGACGGCCAGACGATCTCCGGCGAGGCGATGAGCAAGACGCTCAACACGCTCGTCGGCTCGTACGGCGGGCCGCGCATCGGCTCGCCCGAGAGCGAGGGCAAGCAGGGCGAGGACGTCGCGCTGGACTACCTCGGTGGCTTCGATCGCGGCCCCGATGGCTCGATGTTCGTGCTCGTCCACTTCAACGAGAAGGGCATCTTCCGCGTGGCGCCCGACGGGAGGGTCAGCCGCTACGCCGGCCGTCGCGGCACGGGCGACAACCCGTACGCCGGCGTGCCCGGCCCGCTGTCTGCGGACGGCACCCCGGCGAAGGAGGCCGTGCTCGGCTACGAGCCGACCGCCCTGGCCGCGGGGCCCGACGGCAGCGTGTACTGGTCGGGCTACAGCACGTCGTCGAACAACTACTTCATCGCCCGCATCACGCCGGGCGGGCGCGTGGAGCGCGTCGCGGGCTCGCAGAGCACGACGGCGACCGGCGCCGAGGGCCAGCCGGCGAAGGACACCCGCCTGGCGGGGATCAAGTCGATCCTCCCGGCGCCCGACGGCAACATCTACTTCTCCGAGCGCGGCGCCTCCTTCAACGGGTACCACGGCCGCGTCCGGAAGATCACGCCCGCCGGCCTCGTCCAGAACGTGGCGGGCGGCGGCTCGGACGCCAACGAGAACGAGGACCTCGGCGACGGCGAGCCGGCGCGTGACGCGTCGTTCGGCGTCCCGTACGGCCTGGCGCTCGGCGACGACGGCTCGCTGTACTTCGCGCTGCCGCTCGAGAACGTCGTCGAGAAGGTCACGCCGCAGGGCCGGCTCCAGCGCGTCGCGGGCAACCACACGGCGCCGTATGCGGCGCCCCAGTACGGCGACGTCGCCACGGAGGTCAACATCGGCGCGCCGGTGGACGTCTCGATGGGCCGGGACGGCGGCATCTACATCCGCCACAACCAGAACGGCACGCCGAGCGGCTCGCTCATCTCGCGGGTCACGCCGCAGGGCCGGCTCGAGCACGTCGCCGGGCACCTGCGCGGCACGTGCGGCTACTCGCGCTCCCCGGAGGGCGAGCAGGCGACGCGCTCGTGCATCGAGACGTCGGACGGCGGCGTCCACGTCGACGGCGACGGCCGCGTGCTGTTCGCCGACGGCCGGCACCAGATCCGCCGCATCGACCCGCCGCTCCCGGCGTTCGACCGCGACGGCTACGCGGTCCCGTCCCCCGACGGCACCGAGGTGTGGGAGTTCGACCGCGACGGGCGCCACCTGTCGACCCGCAACGGCCTGACGGGCACGACGATCCGCCGCTTCGAATACGGCGACGGCGGCCTGGCGCGCATCGTCGACGGGGACGGCAACGTCACGACGATCGAGCGCGGTGCGGGCGGCGCGCCCGAGGCCATCGCGGGCCCGGGCGGCCAGCGCACGACGCTGAAGCTCGACGGTGCCGGGTGGCTCGAGCAGGTCAGGAACCCCGCGGGCGAGTCCACGCAGATGACCTACCACCCCGGTGGGCTGCTGGCGACGTTCACCAAGCCCGGAGGCGGCAAGGGCACGTTCACGTACGACGCGACGGGCCGGCTGACGCAGGACGTCTCGCCCGACGGCGTCACCACGACGCTGGCGCGCACCGAGGGCGACGGCGGCACGAGCGTGAAGGTCACGGCCGGCGGGCGCGCCACGACGTACCACATGGAGACGCTCCCGACGGGTAAGCGCCAGCGGCGGATCGTCCGCCCCGGCGGCCTCACGACCGTTTCCAAGACGCTGCTCGACGGCAGCGTCGAGCGCATCGATCCCGACGGCACGAAGACCACGCAGACCAACGCCGCCGACCCGCGGTGGGGCTCGCGCGTCATCGTCCCCGAGGAGCGCACGGTCACGACGCCGGGCGGCAGGACGCGGACCGACACGTGGACGCGCACCGCGGCCCTGAAGGACCCGAAGAACCCGTTCAGCGTCGAGAATCTGCGCGTGAACGGCCCCGACGGCACGTGGGAGTACGACACGGGCGAGGCCGACGACCCGGACGACCAGACGATGTCGTTCCAGTCGAGGAAGTCACGGACCTCATCGACGGTGATGGACCGGCGGGGCCGCGTGATCGAGTCGCGCACCGCGGCGGGCATCGCGCCGATCAAGATCGCCTACGACGAGCGTGGCGGCGTGAAGACCGTCACCCAGGGCGACACGTCGCAGGCGTTCACCTACGACGCGAAGCTGCGGCTGCAGACCCGCAAGGACGCGCTCGGCAACACGATCACGTACGGGTACGACGACGCCGATCGGATCACGAGCGTGACGATGGACGACGATGTGCCGGGCGCGTCGACGTACCGCTACACGCACGACCTCGACGGCAACGTCACGTCGCTGACCACGCCCGACGGCCGCGCGCACGACTTCACCCGCACCGAGACCGGCCGGGAGAGGACGTACACGCCCGCCGGGCAGGCCGCGAAGTACACGCGCGACTACTTCGCCAACCGCGAGCTGAAGTCGCTCGTCTCGCCGACCGGCGCGACGACGTCGTACGCGTACACGGACGGCGGCCAGCTCAAGGGCGAGGAGAACGCCCAGGTCAAGAAGGGCTATTCCTACGTCGACGGCGCCGACCAGTTCGACGTCATCAGCCGCACGCTGGCCGGCGGCGGCGGATCGCAGTCGATCGACTACGGCTACGACGGCGCGCTGCCGACGAGCATGGCGTTCACCGGCGCGGCGGACGGCACGTACGCGTACACGTGGGACGACAAGCTGCTGCCCAGCGAGGAGAAGCTCGTGGTGGGCGGCTCGTCGTTCGCCGACGAGCTCGGCTTCGACGCCGACCGGCTGCTGACCAAGCGCGGCCCGTTCACGTTCACCCGCAACGGGCCGGGGGGCGCGGCCGACGCGATCACCGGCGGCCCGCTGGCGATCGACGTCGACCGCGACACCCTCGCCCGGATCAAGAGCCGCAGGGTGCAGGTGGCCGGCGGTGACGTCTTCGCCCAGGCGCTGACGTACGACCAGGGCTCGCGGATCGGGTCAATCGCCGAGACGCCGAAGGGCGGGGCGGCGAACACGCGGACGTACGAGTACGACGGCCGCGGCCAGCTGCGCCGCGTCAAGGATGGCGCGACGGTCGTGGAGGAGTACGGATATGACGCTGACGGCAACCGCACGAGCGCGAAGGCCGGCGGCACCGCCGCGCAGGCCGCGACGTACGACGGCGGCGGCCAGCTGAAGACGCGCAACGGCGTGGCGTACGAGTTCGACGCCGACGGGTTCATGACCAAGCGCGGTGGTGACACGTTCGCGTGGAGCCGCGACGGGCAGCTGCTGTCGGCGACCGTGGGCGGCACGACCGTCACGTACGCCTACGACGCGCTCGGCCGGCGGACGGCGCGCACCGAGGGCGGGAAGACGCAGCAGTACCTCTACGGCGACCCGGCACAGCCGTTCCGCGTCACCGCCTGGAGGGACGCCGACGGCACGCTGACCCGCGTCAGCTACGACGACCACGACGCGATGTTCGCGCTGCGCCGCGGCGATGCGACGTACTACGTCGGGGCCGACCAGGTCGGCTCGCCGCGGGTCGTGGTGGACCAGGATGGCACCGTCGTCAAGCGGATCGCCTACGACGCGTTCGGCCAGTCGACGGTCGAGGCGGGGGCGTCGTTCTCGCTGCCGATCGGCTTCGCCGGCGGCGTCGAGGACCCGCTGACGAAGCTCGTCCGCTTCGGCATGCGCGACTACGAGCCCGCCTCCGGCCGGTTCGTGTTCCGCGACCCGTCGTACTTCGCCGGGTCGCCGGACAACCTGTTCGCCTATGCGGGCTCCAACCCGATCCAGAACCGGGATCCCAGCGGCCTGGTGTGCGGCTCGTTCGCCGCCTTCGGCGGCGCGGGCGGCGGCATCCAGCTCTGCCGCGACAACGTGGTGGAGAAGGCGAACTGGTCGCTGTGCGCCGAGCTCGGCGTGGGCGGCGGCGGTGGCGCCGAGGTCGACGTCATGGCCGGGGCGCAGGACACCGGCGGCGCGATCGTCGGGGAGCTGACCGGCAAGATCGGCGTCTTCGGCGGCACCATCGGCGGCGAGATGAGCCTCGACTGCTTCAACGTCAAGGGCGGCGCGAAGGTCCAGGCCGGCCCGGTGAAGGCCAGCGTCGACACGTCCGGCACGCCGGACTTCGGTTACACCCAGTGGGAGAACGTGACGAAGGTCGGCGGGAAGATCGAGGGCAAGCTGGCGTGGAAGCAGTGCGCGAAGTGGTAGGACCGACGTCGTCGGCCCACGATCTCGGCGAACTTGCGCACCGTGCGCAGGCCCATGTTGTCCCACCGCTCAGAAGGATGCACCCCGGCTACGACTGCGCCGCGGCCTTCTTCTTCCTGCTGGCCTTCACGCGCCCGTTCTTGTCGAGTACGACCTTGCGCAGCCGCACCTTCGTCGGCGTGACCTCCACGCACTCGTCCTCGAGCAGGAACTCCATCGCCTGGTCGAGCGAGAGGTTGCGGTGCGGCACGAGCCGGACGAGCACCTCGGAGGTCGACGACCGGATGTTGTTCAGCTGCTTCTCGCGGACGGCGTTGACGTCGAGGTCGTCGGCGCGCGCATTCTCCCCGACGATCATGCCCTCGTAGACCTCTTCGCCGGGCCCGACGAACAACGTGCCGCGCTCCTGCAGGTTCATGAGGCCGAACGTCGCCGTGACGCCCTGGCGGTCGGCCACGAGCACGCCGGTGGGGCGTGAGCGCAGCTCGCCGAACCACGGCTCCCAGCGGTCGAACACGTGGTGGATGAGGCCGGTTCCGCGCGTCTCCGTGAGGAACTCGGTGCGGAATCCGATGAGCCCGCGGGCGGGGACGAGGTACTCCATCCGCACCCAGCCGGTGCCGTGGTTGATCATCTGCTCCATGCGCGCCTTGCGCAGCGCGAGCAGCTGGGTCACGACGCCGACGTAGTCCTCGGGGACGTCGATCGCGAGGCGCTCGACGGGCTCGTGGGTCCTGCCGTCGATCTCGCGGGTCAGGACCTGCGGCTGGCCGACGGTGAGCTCGAAGCCCTCGCGACGCATCATCTCGACGAGGATGGCGAGCTGCAGATCGCCGCGGCCCTGGACCTCCCAGGCGTCGGGGCGCTCGGTGTCCTTGATCCGCAGCGAGACGTTGCCGACGAGCTCCTGCTCGAGCCGGGCCTTGACCTGCCGGGCGGTGAGCTTGTCGCCGTCCCTGCCGGCCAGCGGCGAGGTGTTGATGCCGATGATGGCGCTCAGCGACGGCTCGTCGACGGTGATGACGGGCAGCGGGCGCGGGTCCTCGAGATCGGCGAGCGTCTCACCGATGGTGACGTCGGCGATGCCGGCGACGGCGATGATCTCGCCGGGGCCGGCCTCCTGCGCCTCGACGCGGTCGAGCGCCTCGGTGACGTAGAGCTCGCCGAGCTGGGCGCGCTGCACGCTGCCGTCGGCACGGCACCATGAGATCGTCTGGTTGCGCTTGATCGTGCCCTGCTGGACCCGGCAGATCGCCAGGCGGCCGACGTAGGGCGACGCGTCGAGGTTGGTGACCAGCGCCTGGAGGGGATGCCCCTCTTCGTAGGTCGGTGCCGGGATGTGCGAGACCAGCAGGTCCATGAGCGGAGCCAGGTCCTTGGCGTCATCCGGGAGCGGATACTCCATCGATGCGATGCCGGCCTTCGCGTTGCAGTAGACGATCGGGAACTCGATGTGGTGCTCCTCGGCCCCGAGGTCGAAGAACAGCTCGTAGACCTCGTCGATGACCTCTGACACGCGCGCGTCCGGGCGGTCGACCTTGTTCACGCACAGGATCACCGGCAGCTCGGCCTCAAGCGCCTTGCGCAGCACGAAGCGCGTCTGCGGCAGCGGGCCCTCGGACGCGTCGACGAGCAGCATCACGCCGTCGACCATCGTCAGCCCGCGCTCGACCTCGCCGCCGAAATCGGCGTGGCCGGGGGTGTCGATGATGTTCAGCTTCACCCCGTCGTAGCGGACGGCGGTGTTCTTCGCGAGGATCGTGATGCCCTTCTCGCGCTCGAGATCCATGGAGTCCATGACGCGGTCATTGACGTCCTGGTTCTCGCGGAACGCCCCGGACTGCCAGAGCATGGCGTCGACGAGGGTGGTCTTGCCGTGATCGACGTGGGCGACGATCGCGACGTTTCTGAGGTCTTCGCGGAGGGCTGACATCGGCCCGTCCACGGTAGGGGATCGGGCCGCGTCTCTACGTGATGCGCCGCCGGTCGAGCTCCGCCCGCTCCTCGAGCGGCCGGCCCCCGAGGTTGTGCCCTGTTCCAACATTCCCCCTTCCTGACCAGGAGGCGATGCCGTGCGATCCTGCACCCGTGCTCGACCGGGAAACCGCCCAGCGCCGCACCATCCGGGTGCTGCTCGTCTCGCAGGTGCTCGCAGGCGCAGGGCTCGCCGCGGGCATCGTCGTCGGCGCGCTGCTCGCCGAGGAGATGCTCGGCTCGACGTCCGCCGCCGGGCTGCCCACCGCGCTGTTCACCACCGGGTCGGCGGTCGCGGCGATCCTCGTCGGCCGCCTGTCCCAGCGCTCGGGACGCCGACCCGGCCTCGCCGCGGGCTACGCGGTGGGAGCACTGGGCGGCGCGGGTGTCGTCCTCGCCGCGGCGATCGACAGCGTGCCGCTGCTCTTCGCCTCATTCCTGCTCTACGGCTCCGGGACTGCCACGAACCTCCAGGCCCGCTACGCCGGCGCGGACCTTGTCGCGCCCGAGCACCGCGGCCGTGCGATCAGCACGGTGCTCGTCGCGACCACCGTCGGCGCGGTCCTCGGCCCGAACCTCGTCGACGCCACCGGGTCGGTCGCGAAAGACCTCGGGATCCCGGAGCTCGCCGGCCCGTTCCTGCTGGCGACGCTCGCCTACGCGCTCGCCGCGGTCGCCGTCACGGTCCTGCTGCGGCCCGACCCGCTGCTGACCGCCCGGGCGCTGGCGGCCGACGACGCCGTGCGGCCCGGTGGACCGGGCGACCTCGGGAACGCCGCCACGGGATCGCCCGGAGACCTGCGCCTCGGCGCGACCGCCATGGTCCTCACCCAGATCGTCATGGTCGCCGTCATGACGATGACACCGATCCACATGCGCGATCATGGTCACAGCCTGAGCGCGACCGGCCTGGTCATCTCCGTCCACGTCGCCGCGATGTTCCTGCCGTCCCCGCTGACCGGGGTGCTCGTCGACCGGCTGGGCCGGCGCCCGGTCATCGCGGCGGGCGGGGTCACGCTGCTCTGCGCCGGCGTGCTCGCCGGCGTCGCGCCGCCCGACTCGACGGTCCTCCTCACGCTCGCACTCGGCCTGCTCGGCCTGGGCTGGAACTTCGGCCTCGTCGCGGGCACCACGCTCGTCACCGACGCGACACCCCTCGTGAGCCGGGCGGCGACGCAGGGCCGTGTCGACCTCGCCGTCGCGCTCGCAGGCGCGGCGGGCGGCATGAGCAGCGGGTTCGTCGTCGCGACGACGAGCTACGCCGCGCTCAGCCTGGCCGGCGGCCTGCTCGCGCTCGCGATGCTGCCGCTCCTGCTCGCCGGGCGCGGCACCGGGCCTGGAGCGCTCGCCCCCGCAGAGCGCACTGCGAATATGCGCTGATGGATCGCGTCGCGTTCATCGGCCACGCCACCACCCTCGTCGACCTGCACGGCACGCGGGTGCTCACCGATCCGATCCTGCGCGACCGGATGCTGCACCTGCGCCGCCACGGCCCGTCACCGGCGCCCGAGCACCATGCCGGCCTCGACGCCGTACTGCTCAGCCACCTGCATCACGACCATCTCGACATCCCGTCGCTGCAGCGGATCGATCCCGAGATCCCGCTCGTGGTCCCCGCCGGCGCGCGTCCGGCGCTGCGCAAGCTCGGCCGCCGCGAGATCCACGAGCTCCGCGAGGGCGAGACCGCCCAGATCGGCGGCCTGGACGTCACGGCGGTTCGCGCCGAGCACAGCGGCCGCCGCGCGCTCGGCCCGGAGGCCGAGGCCCTCGGCTACATGCTGCGCGGCACCGGAGGCGAGGGCAGGAGCTTGTACTTCGCCGGCGACACCGACCTCTACGACGAGATGGACGGCCTCGGCGACATCGACGTCGCGCTCGTGCCCGTGTGGGGATGGGGCCCGAGTCTGGGCCCCGGGCACCTCGACCCCGAGCGCGCCGCCGCCGCGACCGCGCTGCTGAACCCGCGCGTCGCGGTTCCCATCCACTGGGGGACGTTCTACCCGCGAGGGCTGCACAAGGTGCGACCCGACCCGCTGCGCGAGCCGCCGAACCGCTACGCCGCCGAGGCCGCGCGGGTGGCCCCGGACACCGAGGTGCGGATCCTGCAGCCCGGCGAGGCGATCGAGTTCGGCTAGAGCCCGGTGGGGTGGCGGACCGTGTAGCCCGCCGTCGAGCGCATGTCGTCATCCCAGCGTGAGCCGTCGTGCTCGCGGTCCGTCGTGTCGTAGCGTCGGCCGTTGATGACCATGAACGCGTGGCTCGGTTTCGTGTAGATCGTGATCCAGCGGCCCTTACCGGCGGATCCATACGACATGAACGCCGAGGAGTCGAGCGGGCTGTCGAGCTCGCCGGCGCCGTGCAGGACGTACGAGATCGAGCCGGAGCAGTCGTAGCCCGAGTCCTTGAAGGACCGGTGCCCGCCGCCGTAGCGGTACGGCTTGTGGTGGATGCGGTTCGCGGCGTTGATCGCGCGTTGCACGCGGATCGGCAGGCCGCCGCGCCGGCGGCCACCGCCCGGGGGCGCGCGCTTGAGCACCGGATGCCGGCCGCGCACGCCCAGGGCCCGCCACGTGGCGGGACCGACCACGCCGTCGGCCGTGAGGCCGCGGCCGCGCTGGAACGCCTTCACCGCGCGGTACGTCCCCGGGCCGAATACACCGTCGGCGGCGATCCCGAGCTTGCGCTGCAGCACGCGCACGGACGACCCGCGGTTCTGGACCCGGCCGGACGAGCTGCCGCGGCTTCCGGAGGCACGCCGGGCGGCGCGGGCGCGGCGCAGCATCCGCCAGGTGCCGTGGCCGACGACGCCGTCGGCCTTCAGATGGTGGCGGCGCTGGAAGCGCTTGACCACGCGCAGCGTGCCGCCGCCGAACACGCCGTCGGCCTTCAGGCCGAGCCAGCGCTGCAGCACCTTGACCGACGCGCCGCGGTCCCCGCGCTCGAGCGTCGGGCGCTCCGCGGCGGCGAGGCCGGGCAGGGCGAGACACGCCAGCAGCGTGCAACCGAGGACGAGCAGGGCTCGAAGGTTCAGGCGAACGGAAGTCATGGGACTGGGCGCCTACGAGGTCAGCTGACGGGCTCGCGCGGGGAGGACCGCGCTACGGCCGCAACGATGCGGCGATTCGCCCCGGCGGCCGCGATGGCCGCATGTGGGTCCCCCGATCCCCACCGCGGAAGGTGGAGACTCGGCGCGGGGCCGCATACTAGCTCGCCCCCGTACGTGTTCCTGCTCGCTGCAGGATTTCTTGCAGCCGGACGACGTGGGCGACCGCTGTCGCGCCATCGTGGGCGAGCACGGACGCGCTCCAGATGCTCCGGGACGTCGGCGGGCGTCCGACAGCCGGCGACCGACCGTCAGGGCCGGCGTCCTCTACCGCAGCGACGCCCCGCGGGCCGGTGACCTCCCGCCCGATCTCGCCAGCGTGGACCCGGCCGCGCTCGACGATCATCGCGGGCGTCACGAAGCGCGACCCGACCCCTGGCCTGGACGACGTCTCCCACGCGCTGGTGGGCAGCCTCGTAACCGGACTTGGGCATCGCCCCGATCGGGTACGGTCAGGCCGATGATCGCGACGGAGGAGCTGCGCAAGCTCGCCGCCCTGCGTTCGGAGCACGGAGTGCTCACGCTGGCGGCCCGGACCGATCCCCGAGACCCGGCCAACGGAAACCACGATCCCGCCTGGTGGATCGAGGTCCGCAACGGGCTCAGGGACGAGACGCATCGCGTCGAGTCCGCTGGGGATCACAGTGCGAAGGTGGCGTTCCGCACCTTACGCGAGCGAGCCGAGCGGCGGATGGCCGCGCTCGACCCCGCCGAATGTGGCCGCAGCTTCATCTGGCTGCTCGCCGACGAGCCGGAGCTCGACCGCTTCGTCACGCTCCAGCTGCCGCTGGACCGCAGCGAGGTGCGGTGGGCCCCGCGGCCGCAGGTCGCGCCGCTCGCGGCGACGAACGACCTCAGCGCACCCGCCGGCGTGGTCCTGCTCGGGCGGGATGCCGTGCGGATGGTTCGCTGGGAGGTCGGCGGCGCGGCGGAGGTCGACGACGGCCGGTTCGCCGAGCCTCCCGACGACCGCGACCTGGGCGACACCGACGTGCCCGACCGGCGCGATGCCCGGGCCGAGACCCATCACAAGCACTTCCTGCGCGACGCCGCGCGCGGCGTGGCGGCACGGGTCGCGGGCCTCGACGCCGACGAACTCGTGCTGGCCGGCGACTCCGCGCTCACACGAGCGTTCTGCGACGAGCTGCCCGCCGAGCTGCGCAAGCGGATCGTCGCGACGGTCGACGCGAACCTCCACGAGGAGTCGCTGCGCACGCTTGACCACCGGCTCGAGCCCGAGATCCTGCGCGCCCGCCGTGCGCGGGCGGCTGCGGCCGTGGAGGAGGCCGCCGAGCACTTCCAGGCCGGCGGACGCGGTGCGGTCGGCGCGACGGCGGTGCTCGGAGCCCTGGCCGAGGGGCGCGTCGCGCACCTCGTGCTCGACCCGCAGGCCGTGACGCCGAATGGCATGCTCGGCCCGGTGGCGGCCGAGGCCGTCAACGGTGACGGGCCGGCGGTGCTCGGGGAGCGGGCGGTCGAGCTGGCGCTCGCGTCCTCGGCCCGGATCAGCGTGCTGCGCGTGGCCGACTGCCAGGCGCTTGCGGAGGGCGGCGGGATCGCCGCCGCCCTCCGGTACTAGCTCAGCGCGACGACGAGGTCAGTCGATCTCGTCGTCGTGGCCCTCTTCGACGCCTTCCCAGAAGGCGACGGCGACGGAGTCGTTCGTGGACTGGAACGCCTGCGCCTGCGCGCGGATGTCCTGGCCGGCCTGCTTGAGGTCGTCCTGGGCGTTCTCGACGTCACCCGAATCGGTGGCGGTCTGCGCCTCCTGCAGCGCCTCGACGGCGTCCTCCAGCGAGGAGGCCTGCGTCTCGGCCTGCTCCTGGACCTGCTCGCGGGTCTCGTCCTTCATGTCCTGCACGGCGGCGCGGAAGTTGTCGATCGCCTCGCCGGCCTGCTCGGCGCTGTCGGCGGTCTGGAACTGCGCGATCGCCTTGCCGATGTCCTTGCCGGAGTCGCGCGCCTCGTCCTCGGGGGACTCGCCGCACGCACCCAGTGCGAGCGCGGCGACGGATACCGCGAACAGCGCGGAGATACGGGAACGGGTCATGGCTTATGCCTCCTGGCCGAGCTTGCGCAGCTGGAACGCGAGGATGACCTCGAGCGTGCCGCGGAAGATCAGCGTGAAGCCGACGATGAACACGAGCGTGACCAGGCCGATGCCGGGCCAGACGAGGATGATGATGCCGGCGCCGGCGCCGATCAGGCCGAGGATGATGTTCGTCCAGCGGTACTCGCTGACCGCGACGCCCTGGATGAACTCCAGGATGCCGGTGACGATCCACCAGATGCCGATGACGAGCACCACGGTGATGACGCTCTGGCCCGGGCGCATGATGAGCACCAGGCCGGCGAGGACACCCAGCACACCGATGATCACGGAGATCACGCGGATGGCGGTGCCTCCACCTTCGGCGATGCCGCGGTAGATGGCGAACCCGCCCCAGACCACCAGCCAGATGCCGAAGAGCAGACCCACGACCAGCAGCGTCGGGCCGGGGTAGACGAGGGCGACGAAGCCGACGATGACGGTCAGCGCGCCGATGATGGCCGGCAGCCACCAAGAGTTCGACGGCGACGAAGGCTCGATGCCCTCCGCCGCGACAGCGGTACTCATGTGCGCCTCCTCAGGGGGGTTGGAACGGCGCGGGGACCGTATACGACCTGCCGGAGGACGTGTTACGCACGTGTCAAGTAGGTCTCGACCTCCCAGGCCGAGACGGCGCCCATGTACGACGCCCACTCATGGCGCTTGACGGCGACGAACTCGCACATCGCCTCCTCGCCGAGCCCGTCGCGCAGCACGGTGTCCATTTCCAGTGCGTCAAGCGCATCGGCCAGCGTGCGCGGCAGCAGGGGGACCCCGATCCCGCTCGCGGGGCCGTCGATGGGCGCGCCGGGGTCAAGGCCGCGGCGCACGCCGTCGAGCCCGGCGGTCACGATCGCCGCGAGCGCGAGGTACGGGTTGCACGACGAGTCGACGCCGCGGTTCTCGAAGCGGCCGGTGCCGGGGATCCGCAGCATCGTCGTCCGGTTGTTCGCTCCGTAGACGACGGCGTTCGGCGCCCACGTCGCGCCGGAGGTGGTGGTGGCGGCCTGCACGCGCCGGTACGAGTTGACCGTCGGCATCGTGAGCGCGGCGAGCGCGCGGGCATGGTCGAGCACGCCCGCGATGAAGCTGTACGCGACGGGGGAGAGGCCGAGCCCGCGCGGGTCGTCCTCGTCGGCGAACGCGTTGGACCCGTCCTGCGCCAGCGCGCTCATGTGCACGTGCGCGCCCGAGCCGGTGCGGCCGGAGAGCGGCTTGGGCATGAAACTCGCGATCGCCCCGTGGGCTCCGGCGATGTCCGCGATGATCGAGCGCAGCATCGTGTACCGGTCCGCGGTGGTGAGCGCGTCGGCGTGCGTGAAGTTGATCTCGTACTGGCCGTTGCCGTCCTCGTGGTCGACGGCGGAGACCTGCCAGTCCAGCGCCTGCATCGTCGAGACGATGTCGCGCAGCACGTGGGAGCCGCGCAGCAGCGCGCCGAGGTCGTAGCAGGGCTTGTCCAGGCCGTCGTTCGTGTCGTAGGGCGCCAGCTCGCCGGTCTCGGTGCGGCGCAGCAGGAAGAACTCGGGCTCCATGCCGACGATCGGCAGCAGGCCCTCGTCGGCGGCCTCCTCCTGCACGCGCTTGAGGATCGAGCGGGCGTCGCAGGTGGCGACGACGTCGCCGTCCATCACCGTCGACATCACGACCGCGATCTCGGGGCGATGCGGCAGCGTGACGAGCGTGCTCATGTCCGGCACCGCGAGGAACTCGGGGTGCTCGGGCCCGCGGGCGAAGCCGTGGTTGGCGAACGCGGCGAAGCCGGCGCCGCCGCCGGGCTCCACCAGGCCGGGGACGGCCGCGCGCGGGACGAGCTTCGCCTTCGGGGAGCCGTGGACATCGATCCACTGCACGGCGACGAACTCGACGCTCTCGGGCAGGTCGGGGATGGGCTGCTGGGTCTCGGGTTCGGTGGTGGCCATCTCGTCTCCTACGTGGGGATCGCGGTGCCGGCCAGCGGGATGCCGGTCATGGCAGACGCGGCTGGGCTCAGCGCGCGGAGGTCCTCGGGGGAGAGGTGGTGCACGGAAGATTTCCCGCACGCGCGCGCGAGCATCTGCACCTCCATCGTCAGCGCCTGGAGGAGGTGCTTGACGCGGGTGGCGGCCGCGTCGAGGTCCAGCCGCGCCTCCAGGTCGGGGTCCTGGGTGGCGATGCCCACGGGGCACCGGCCGGTATGGCAGTGGTGACACGCGCCGGGCGCCGTTCCGAGCGCGGCGTAGTCCTCGGCGAAGATCGGCTTGTTGCAGTTCAAGGCGATGAGCGCCGCGGTCCCGATGGTCACGGCGTCCGCGCCGAGGGCGAGGAGCTTCGCGACGTCCACGCCGTGGCGGACGCCGCCGCTGACGACGAGCTGCACGCCTTCGCTGACCTCGCCCATCGAGTCCAGCGCCCGGCGTGCCTCGACCACGGCGGCCATCGTCGGGATGCCCGTGTGGTCCATGAGCATCTCCGGCGACGCGGCGGTGCCGCCCTCCATGCCGTCGAGCACGACGGCGTCGGCGCCGGACTTCACCGCGAGCCGGACGTCGTCGACGACGCGCGCGGCGCCGAGCTTGACCATGATCGGGACGCGCCCCTGCGTGGCCTCGCGCAGCTCCTCGATCTTGATGACGAGGTCGTCGGGGCCGAGCCAGTCGGGGTGGCGGACGGGCGAGCGCTGGTCGACGCCCTCGGGCAGCGACCGCGCCTCGGCGACCCCGCCGGAGACCTTGGCGCCCAGGAGCAGGCCCCCGGTCCCCGGCTTGGCGCCCTGACCGACCACGATCTCGACCGCGTCGGCACGCTGGAGGTCCTGCACCGTGAAGCCGTAGCGGCTGGGCAGGCACTGGTAGACGAGCTGCTCGGACGCCTGGCGCTCGGCCTCGAGCATGCCGCCGTCGCCCGTCGTCGTGAAGGTGCCCACGGCGGTCGCGCCGCGGCCGAGCGCGGTCTTCGCCGTGGCGCTCAGCGCGCCGTAGCTCATGCCGGCGATGCCGATCGGGATGTCGAGCGTGAGGGGGACCTCCGCCCGGGTGCCGATGACCGTCCGGGCCGAGCAGTGCTCACGGTAGCCCTCCAGCGCCATGCGCGAGAGCCCGGCGGGGATGACGGTGAGGTCGTCGAGGCTCGGCAGCTCGCGCCGGGCGCCGAAGCCGCGCAGGCGGTAGCGGCCGAGGTGCGCCTTCTCCTGGATGTCGGCGATGACCGCCGGGCTGAAGAGGGGGTTCGGCTGCGTCCCGAGCGTGGGGTCCTCGAGGGCGAGCGCCGCGCTCTGGGTCGTGCCGTTCGCGTTACTCATCTCGTCACGAGCTCTTCCAGGCGCCCGCATCGAAGCTGTACAGGGTGCGCATGGAGGTGACCGCGGTGAACGACGCCGGCGGCGTGATCGCGTGCGCTTCGCAGTGCGCGTGCAGCTCGGCTTCCTCCTCGGCGGTGGCCGGGGCGGCCTGCGCGTCGGCGCCGAGGCTGGCGATCTCCCCGCCGACGTAGATCCTGCCCTCGTACAGCGAGTCGCCGAGGTGTTCGCCGGCGTCGCCGCAGATCACGAGCCGGCCGCGCTGCATCATGAACGCGCTGAACGCGCCGACCGAGCCGCCGACGAGGACGTCGCCGCCCTTCATGAGCACGCCGCAGCGCGCGCCCGTGGACCCTGCGACGACGACCCGCCCGGCGCGCATCGTGGCGGCCAGGCCCGCGCCCACGTCGCCGGCGACGGTGAGGCTGCCCGACTGGAGGTTCTCGGCCGCGCCGTTGCCGGCGTGGCCGGTGACGACGACGTCCGGGCCGTCGCAGAGGCCGGCCGTGTAGTACCCGGCGTCCCCGTCGATCGTGATCTGCGCCTTGCAGTGCAGGCCGACGGCGATGTTGTGGCGCGCGTCGAGGTTGGTCAGGCGCACCTGATCGCCGTCGCCGAGCGCGCGCAGCAGGGTGTTGACCTCGCGGGTGGACAGGTCGGCGCAGTCGATCAGGGCCTCGGTCACCGTCGCCACGTCCGCACCTCCCCGGCCCCGACCTCGCGGCGGCGCCAGCCGGTCCCCGGCAGGCCGCGCCCCTCGCTGCAGATGGCGATCCACTCCGGGGTCTCGGCGACCATGAGCGACTTCGCGGCGAAGCGGTCGCGGGCGACGCCCAGCGCCTCGGGCGTCATCACGACATAGGAGAACGTGCCGTCGAGTTCGTCGATCGAGCGGCGCAGGATGTCCTCGAGCGCATGGCCGTCGTTCAGGCCCGCGTCGATGTACGCGGCGATGACCTCGGAGTCGTTGTCGGTGCTGAAGTGGACGCCGCGCCGCTCCAGGGCGAAGCGCAGCTGCTCGGCGTTCGTGACGTGGCCGTTGTGCACGACGCAGACCTCGGGGTGGCCGGGCGCGGTGAACGGATGCGCGCGGGCGGCGTCGACGGCCGTCTCGGTCGCCATCCGCACGTGGCCGACGCCGTGGCTGCCGGTGCGCGTCTCGAGCGCGTGCTCGGCGGCGAGCTGCGCGGGGCCCTCCGCGGTCTTGTGGACCTCGACGAGTCCTTCCGGCGAGGCGAGGCCCACGCCGCTGCCGTCGTGGCCGCGGTGGGCGAGGCGCGCGAGCATCCGCGAGAGGTCCGCCCCGAGGGGGCCGCCCGCCGGATCGGCGTACCAGACTGCTGCGATACCGCACATGCCATGCAGCCTGAAGGCCACGCGGGAGACCGCCTATGGACAGGCGGTCGGAGGTCAGTGAACCAATTTGTCCACTAGGTCGATTCGACGATCACCGTCGTCGCCTTGACCACCGCGCGGGCGGGCGATCCCGGCTTCAGGCCGAGTTCCTCGACGGCCTCGCGCGACATGAGCGAGACGATGCGGAACTCGCCGCAGGCCAGGTCGACCTGGGCCATGACGCCGTCGACCTTCACGTCGACGACGACGCCGTCGAGGCGGTTGCGCGCGCTCGTCGCGCCGGTCGCCGTGCGCTCGCGCAGCAGGCGCGCGAGTTCGGCGCCGGGCAGGTAGCGATCGCCGCCGCGGCGCTCGAAGGTGATGCGGCCCTGGCGCTCCCAGCGGCGCAGTGTGTCGACGCTGACGCCCAGCGCGGTTGCGACGGCGCCGATGCGGACGAGGTGCTCCATGGAGCGCGAGCCTATACGCTGCGGCGGGCATGGTGCCTAGGTGGTGCATAGGTGGTCTGCTCGCGCTGGTGGTCGCGGGCTGTGGCGCGGAAGACGACGACGTGGGTGGCCTGACGGTCGCGGCGGCCGCCTCGGTGCAGGACGCGATCCGCGCGTGCGCACCCGACGTCCGCGCGAGCTTCGCCGGCTCGGACGAGCTGGCGGCGCAGATCCGCCAAGGCGTGCCCGTGGACGTGTTCGTCGCGGCCAACACCGCGCTGCCCGAGGCGCTGGCCGATGAGGGGCTGCTGGACGAGCCGGTCATCGTGGCGACGAACGCCCTCGTCGTCGCCGTGCCGGCCGACGCGGACGCGGACGCGCTGACGGACCTCGCCCGGCCGGGCGTCGACGTCGCCATCGGCGCCGAGGGCGTGCCGATCGGCGACTACACCCGCGAAGTTCTCGCCCGCCTGCCCGCCGCGCAGGGGCGCGCGATCCTGGCCAATGTCCGCAGCGAGGAGCCTGACGTCAAGGGGGTCGTGGGCAAGCTCACGCAGGGCGCAGTCGACGCGGGCATCGTCTACGCGACCGACGTCGAGGCCGCGAGCGGGCGGCTGCGCGCGGTCGCGATTGCGGACGATCTCGAGCCCGACGCGGCGTATGGGGCGGCGATCGTGACCGCGAGCGAGCAGCGGGCCGAGGCCGCGGCGTTCGTCGAAGGGCTCACCACCGGGCCATGTGCCGACGCGCTACGCGCCCGGGGATTCGGCCCGCCGCCGTGATCCGCTCACGCGTGTGGTTCGGCCCGCTGCTCGTCGCCGCGCTCACGGCGGTGCTGGTGTTCCTGACGGTCCCCGTCGTGGCGATCTTCCTGGAGACCACGCCGGCCGGGATCGCGCGCAAGCTGGGCGAGGAACAGGCGCGCGACGCGCTGTGGCTGTCAGCCAGGACGACCGCGGCGGCGATGTTCCTCATCGTCGCCGTCGGCACCCCCGCGGCGTACCTGCTGGCGACCCGCCGGTTCCGCGGCCGGGCGGTCGTCATCACGCTCATCGAGCTGCCGCTCGTGCTGCCGCCGGCGGTGGCGGGCATCGCGCTGCTCGCGGCCGTCGGGCCGTCCGGGCTCCTCGGCCGGTACGTCGAGGACGCGGGTCTGCAGCTCGCACTCACCACGGCGGGGGTGGTCGTCGCGTTGACGTTCGTCGCCGCGCCGTTCTACCTCCGCCAGGCCCAAGCCGCGTTCGCGGCGGTGGACGGCACGCAGGTCGACGCGGCGCGGACGCTGGGCAGCTCGGAGGCCGCCGCGTTCGTCCGCGTGGTCGTGCCGGGCTCGCTGCCGGGCCTCGCTGCGGGCGGGGCGCTCGCGCTGGGGCGCGCGCTCGGCGAGTTCGGCGCGACGCTCATGTTCGCCGGCTCGCTCCAGGGCGTCACGCAGACGGTGCCGCTGGCGATCTACGACGACTTCGCCACGGACTTCGACGCGGCGCTCGCGCTCTCGGCCGTGCTGGTGATCGTGTCGGCGGCGCTGCTGCTCTCGGTCAAGCTCGTCCGGGGCGCCGATGCTGTCCGTTGAGGCGCGCACGCCGGTGCTCGACGCAGCGATCGGCGTGCGAGCGGGGGAGACCCTTGCGCTGGCGGGGCCGTCGGGTGCCGGGAAGACGAGCCTGCTGCGGGTGATCGCCGGCCTGGTGCGCCCTGCCGCCGGGCGCGTGGCGATCGGTGACGAGGTGTGGCTCGACACCGCAGCCGGGGTCGTCACCCCGCCGGAGGAGCGGCGCTGCGGCTACGTCTTCCAGGAGCACGCGCTGTTCGCGCACCTCAACGCGTGGCGCAACGTCGCCTATCCGCTGCGGTCGCTGCCGCGGCGTGCCCGTCGCGCCCGGGCGCTGGAACTGCTCGACCGCTTCGGCCTGGCCGCGCGCGCGGACGCGCCGGTGCGCGAGCTTTCGGGTGGTGAGCGTCAGCGCGTGGCGCTCGCGCGGGCGCTGGCCGTCGAGCCCGCGGTGCTCCTGCTCGACGAGCCCCTCTCGGCGCTGGACCCCCGCACGAGGGCCGCGACGGCGCGCGAACTCACCGTGCTGCTGGCGTCGCTCCCCGACATCCCAGTCCTGCTCGTGACCCATGACTTCACCGATGCCGCGACGCTGGCTGACCGGGTGGCGGTCATGGATGACGGCCGGGTGGTGCAGGAGGGGACGGCGGCGCAGCTGGCGGCGGCGCCGGCATCCGGGTTCGTCGCGGACTTGACCGGCGCGGTGGTGTTG